>NZ_CAJNKE010000540.1 GCF_905232215.1 Burkholderia sp. LMG 13014 | reverse complement strand
TGGCTCGGGATGTCTGCCGATGAGGTCGCGCGGCTGCGTGCGGAACGAATCGTGTAACGCGAATTTTGCCGCCGCGGCGCGGGCGGAGCAGTCGACGCGCCGGCCATCCATAAGACACACCTCGCGACGACGAGGAGATCGCCCTGCGGGGACTGGAGCAAGCGCTGAAGCGCTAGCTCCATTCGACCGCGAAGCATGGGACCAGATGCGAAGCATGGGGCCGGAGTAAGTGCTGAAGCACTAACACCGGCCGACATAAGCGCTAAAGCGCCAACTCTGGTCGACAGGAGACACCATGGAGCTTTCCGTCATCGAATCGGTCACGGCGCGCCGTGACTACCAGCAGCTCGTGCGTGCGCGGCGCCGCTTCAGCTTCACGCTGACGGCGCTGATGATCGCCACCTACTACGGCTTCATCCTGCTCGTCGCGCTCGCGCCGCACGTGCTCGCCGCGCCGCTGTACCGCGGTGCGACGATGACGGTCGGCATCGCCGCAGGCGTTGCGATCATTCTGGTCGCGATCAGCCTGACCGCGTGCTACGTGCTGCGCGCGAACCGTGCGTTCGACCGCCGCGTCGACGCGATCCTGCAGCGTTCGTGACGGAGGCCGACATGCGACTGACCTCGATCGTCCCCGGCGCGCTTGCCATTCCTTTTGTTCTCTTTTCCTCCACCGCACACGCGGTATCGGTCGCGGGCCCGATGCCCGACAAGGTCGAACTGAACCCGGTCGCGATCGGGATGTTCTTCGCGTTCGTGTTCGCGACGCTCGCGCTCACGCGCTGGGCCGCGCGCCGCACGCGCTCGACGCGCGACTTCTACACGGCCGGCGGCGGCATCACCGGGCTGCAGAACGGGCTCGCGATCGCCGGCGACTACATGTCGGCCGCGTCGTTCCTCGGGCTGTCCGGCATGGTGTTCATGTTCGGCTTCGACGGGCTGATCTACTCGATCGGCTTTCTGGTCGGCTGGCCGTTCGTGATGTTCCTGATCGCCGAACCGCTGCGCAACCTCGGCAAGTTCACGTTCGTCGACGTCGTCGCGTACCGCTTCGCGCAGCGGCCGATCCGGCTGCTGACGTCCGCGAATTCGCTGACCATCGTCGTGCTGTACCTCGTCGTGCAGATGGTCGGCGCGGGCAAGCTGATCCAGCTGCTGTTCGGGCTGTCGTACGGCACGGCCGAGCTGATCGTCGGCGTGCTGATGGTCGTCTATGTGTTCTTCGGCGGGATGACGGCCACCACCTGGGTGCAGGTGATCAAGGCGGTGCTGCTGCTGTGCGGCGCGACGGTGCTCGTGTTGCTCGCGCTCGGCGAATTCGGCTTCAGCGTCGACGAGATGTTCCGTCGCGCGGTGGCCGTGCATCCGGGGGCGCTGTCGATCATGGGGCCCGGCAAGCTGATCCGCGATCCGGCCAACGCGCTGTCGCTCGGCATCGCGCTGATGTTCGGCACGGCCGGCTTCCCGCACATCCTGATGCGCTTCTTCACGGTGCCGAACGCGAAGGAGGCGCGCAAGTCGGTGCTCTACGCGACCGGCTTCATCGGCTATTTCTACCTGCTGACCTTCGTGATCGGCTTCTCGGCGATCGTGCTGCTCGCGCAGCATCCGGAGTTCTTCAAGCTGGGCGCGAACGGCACGTTCAACCTGACGCACGACCTGCTCGGCGGCTCGAACATGGTCGCGGTGAAGCTTGCGCAGGCGGTCGGCGGAAACTGGTTCTACGGCTTCATCGCGGCCGTCACGTTCGCGACGATCCTCGCGGTGGTCGCGGGCCTGACGCTGGCCGGCGCGACGACGATCTCGCACGACCTGTATGCGCAGATGTGGGCGCGCGGCAAGCCCGACGAACGCGTCGAGATGCGCATCTCGCGCGCGGCGACGATCGTGCTGTCGGCGGTCGCGATCGGGCTGTCGATCCTGTTCGAGCACGTGAACGTCGCGTTCATGGTCGGGCTCGTTGCGGCGGTGGCCGCGAGCGCGAATTTCCCGGTGCTCGCGATGTCGATCTTCTGGCGCGGGATGACGACGCGCGGCGCGGTGCTCGGCGGCGGCCTCGGCCTCGTGTCGGCGGTGGCGCTCACGGTGCTGTCGAAGTCGGTGTGGGTCGACGTGCTGCACCACGCGCACGCACCGGTGTTCCTCGACAACCCGGCGCTCGTGTCGGTGCCGCTCGCGTTCATCGGAATCGTCGTCGGCTCGCTCGCGGATCGCGGCGAGCGTGCGCGGCGCGAGCGTGCCGCGTTCGCACAGCAGGAGTTCTACGCGCAGACGGGCGTGCTCGCCGGCCGTGCCGTACAGCACTGATTCATCTGATGAATGAGGATATCCGTCCGGATCGCCGGACGGATATTTTCCGGAAATCCGGAATCCCGGATTTCCTTGCCTGCCGCATTATGAGAAATACAATAAAAACAACGGTTTGACGGGTTCCGGGAACCTGGCATCGACCTTGCAATGTAAAGCGCACGGCCATCCCCCCGGCCGAACTACTACAGCAAGCAAGGAGACAATCGATGACCACTGCCTTCCTTCCCCTCCGGACGTCCTGAGGCATCGCTTGTTGCGGCACGGCAGCCGCGCGGGCGAATGGTTCTTCCCCTGACATTCGTCCGCGCGCGTGACGCCGTTTCCATCGGCTCATCTACTTCAGCAGGAACCATCGTGAAGAAGAAACCCTTCTACAAAGTGCTCTATGTGCAGGTGATCTTCGCCATCATCGTCGGCGTGATCCTCGGCCACTACTACCCGGCGCTCGCCACCGACATGAAGCCGCTCGGCGACGGGTTCATCAAGCTGATCAAGATGGTGATCGGCCCGATCATCTTCTGTACGGTCGTCACCGGCATTGCCGGCATGGAGGACATGAAGAAGGTGGGCCGCGTCGGCGGCAAGGCGCTGCTGTACTTCGAGATCGTGTCGACCTTCGCGCTGCTGCTCGGCCTCGCGGCGACGCACATCCTGCGTCCGGGCGTCGGCTTCAACATCGATCCGGCGACGCTCGACGGCAAGGCCGTCGCGTCGTACGCGGCGAAGGCACACGGGCAGTCGACGGTCGACTTCCTGATGCACATCATCCCGAACACGATGGTCGATGCGTTCGCACAGGGCGAGATCCTGCAGATCCTGCTGATCGCGCTGCTGTTCGGCAGCGTGCTCGCGCACCTCGGCGAGCGCGGCAAGGTGGTGACGGACTTCATCGACGGGCTCACGCGCGTGCTGTTCGGTATCGTGCACATCGTCACGAAGCTGGCACCGATCGGCGCGTTCGGCGCGATGGCGTTCACGATCGGCAAGTACGGCGTCGGCTCGCTGGTGCCGCTGCTCAAGCTGATCGGCACGTTCTACCTGACGTCGGTCGTGTTCGTGCTCGTCGTGCTCGGCACGATCGCGCGCTTCACCGGCTTCTCGATCATCCGCTTCGTGTCGTACATCAAGGAAGAGCTGCTGATCGTGCTCGGCACGAGCTCGTCGGAAGCCGCGCTGCCGCAGCTGATGGAAAAGCTCGAGAAGGCCGGCTGCTCGCGTTCGGTCGTCGGCCTCGTCGTGCCGACCGGCTATTCGTTCAACCTCGACGGCACCAACATCTACATGACGATGGCCGTGCTGTTCATCGCGCAGGCGACCAACATCGAACTGACGTGGATGCAGCAGCTCACGCTGCTGGCCGTCGCGATGCTGACGTCGAAGGGCGCGAGCGGCGTCACGGGTGCAGGCTTCATCACGCTCGCCGCGACGCTGGCCGTCGTGCCGACGATCCCGCTGTCGGGCATGGTGCTGATTCTCGGTATCGACCGCTTCATGAGCGAATGCCGCGCGCTGACCAACATCGTCGGCAACGGCGTCGCGACGGTCGTCGTGTCGGCCTGGGAGAAGGAGCTCGACCGCAACAAGCTGCGCCAGGCGTTGACGGGCGGCGGCGAGGTCACGACGACCGAGACGGCCGG
>NZ_CAJNKE010000539.1 GCF_905232215.1 Burkholderia sp. LMG 13014 | reverse complement strand
GCAGACGGCCGTGACCGCGGACGCGGATGACTGGGAGACCTTCTGATTCGCGCGTGTCGCGCATCTATCCCCATTTGGTGACGAACGACGCCCGCGACATGCGGGCGTCGTCGTTTCTGCGACGGAAAAATGTGACACGCGATGTGCATGAATGACGATCGTGCATCGTCGCGCGCATCGCGTGACCTGCATCGACGAATGCGTGCACAGGTGGGTACAGGTGAAGTTCCCGCATCCGTTGTACGGGTATCTCCGTAAGGGCGCTGCGAAAAAAATTTGTAACGGCGCGCGCAACGTGTCGTCGCAAACGGCTGCTCGAACGTATAGAGATGAAGGGGGGAAGTGACGACGTCGAATGTGTCCAACGCACAAGACGTTCCGTCGTTCGACGAGACGTGACGGATGCAGTTTCTGCGGCTCGGGAGATCGATTGTAAAACGACGAAATGTGTTGTCCAAGCGGTGTTGTCGAGAATGACGAACTTCATACGAAGAGTTCGTGAAAAAAAATAAGAAAGGGTTTAGGATGAATTCGAACGCGCTTGCTTCTGCGCAGTCGTACGAAGGCAGGCACGTCTTCAGACTCAGGCGAGGGAGGTAGCATGGATATTTACAGCAGCTTCGCGAACCGCTTCGAAAAAACGCGAGAGGAAGAGCTCTCGCTGGAGGAGTATCTCGCGCTCTGCAAGAACGATCCATCCGCGTACGCGACGGCTGGTGAACGCATGCTGGCAGCAATCGGGGAACCTGAACACATCGATACCCGCAACGAGCCGCGCCTGTCGCGGATCTTTGCGAACAAGGTCATCAAGGTCTATCCGGCATTCCGTGAGTTCTACGGAATGGAGGAAGTGATCGAGCAAGTGGTCGCGTATTTCCGTCACGCTGCGCAAGGGCTCGAAGAGAAGAAGCAGATCCTCTATCTGCTTGGCCCGGTGGGCGGCGGCAAGTCGTCGATCGCCGAGCGTCTGAAGCAACTGATGGAGCGCGTGCCGTTCTATTCGCTGAAGGGCTCGCCCGTCAACGAATCGCCGCTCGGGCTGTTCGACTACGACGAAGACGGCCCGATCCTCGAGGAACAGTACGGCATTCCGCGCCGCTACCTGAAGAACATCCTGAGTCCGTGGGCCGTCAAGCGGCTGCACGAATACAACGGCGACATCCGCCAGTTCCGCGTGGTGCGCCGCTATCCGTCGATCCTGCGGCAGGTCGGCATCGCGAAGACGGAACCGGGCGACGAGAACAACCAGGACATCTCGTCGCTGGTCGGCAAGGTCGATATCCGCAAGCTCGAACAGTACGCGCAGGACGACGCCGACGCGTACAGCTACTCGGGTGGCCTGTGCCTGGCGAACCAGGGCCTGCTCGAGTTCGTCGAAATGTTCAAGGCGCCGATCAAGGTGCTCCACCCGCTGCTCACCGCCACGCAGGAAGGCAACTTCAAGGGCACCGAGGGCTTCGGCGCGATTCCGTTCGACGGGATCATCCTCGCGCACTCGAACGAGTCGGAGTGGAAGGCGTTCCGCAACAACCGCAACAACGAGGCACTGCTCGACCGGATCTTCGTCGTGAAGGTGCCGTACTGCCTGCGCGTATCGGAAGAGACCAAGATCTACGAGAAGCTGATCCGCAACTCGTCGCTGGCCGAGGCCGTCTGCGCGCCGGGCACGCTGAAGATGATGTCGCAGTTCTCGGTGCTGTCGCGCCTGCACGAGCCGGAGAATTCGAGCCTGTTCTCGAAGATGCAGGTGTATGACGGCGAGAATCTCAAGGACACCGATCCGAAGGCGAAGTCGTACCAGGAATACCGCGACTACGCGGGCGTGGACGAAGGGATGACGGGCGTGTCAACACGCTTCGCGTTCAAGATCCTGTCGCGCGTGTTCAACTTCGATTCGAGCGAGGTCGCGGCCAACCCCGTGCACCTGATGTACGTGCTCGAACAGCAGATCGAGCGCGAGCAGTTCCCGCCGGAAACCGAGCAGAAGTACCTGTCCTTCGTGAAGGACGTGCTCGCGTCGCGCTACGCGGAATTCATCGGCAAGGAGATCCAGACGGCCTACCTCGAGTCGTATTCGGAGTACGGCCAGAACATCTTCGACCGCTACGTCACGTATGCGGACTTCTGGATCCAGGATCAGGAATTCCGCGATCACGACACGGGCGAGAGCTTCGACCGCGCCGCGCTGAACGCGGAGCTGGAGAAGATCGAGAAGCCGGCCGGCATCAGTAATCCGAAGGATTACCGCAACGAGATCGTGAACTTCGTGTTGCGTGCACGGGCGGCGAATGCCGGCAAGAACCCCGTGTGGACGAGCTACGAGAAGTTGCGCGTCGTGATCGAGAAGAAGATGTTCTCGAACACCGAGGAACTGTTGCCGGTGATTTCGTTCAACGCAAAGGGTTCGGCGGAGGAACAGCGCAAGCATGAGGACTTTGTGAACCGGATGGTCGCGAAGGGCTATACGCCGAAGCAGGTGAGGCTGCTTTGCGACTGGTACCTGCGCGTGCGCAAGTCGTCATGACGCGCGTGGTACCGCGCCCGTACGGCGTCGCCGTACGGGTGTTTTCAGAGACGCCGCCCGCATGACGGGATACGGCATGTGCGGCGAGCGTCCCGGCGTATCGACTTTCGAGCGGGAGACCGGGAGTGCTTCATCAAATCATCGACCGCAGGCTGGCCGGCAAGAACAAGAGTATCGCCAACCGCGAACGCTTTCTGCGTCGCGTCAAGAACTACATTCGTCGTGCCGTGTCCGACGCGGTGCGCGACCGTAGCATCAAGGATATCCAGAGCACGCAGAGCATCACGATCCCGCGCAAGGACATCGCGGAGCCGAATTTTCGGCACGGCCCTGGCGGACGTCGTGAATACGTGCACCCCGGCAACGAGGACTACGTGCGCGGCGACAAGATCCCGCGTCCGCAGGGCGGCTCGGGTGGCGGAGGCAGTCAGGCGAGCAACGAGGGCGAAGGGCAGGACGACTTCGTGTTCGAGTTGTCGCGCGACGAGTTCATGCAGTACTTCTTCGACGATCTCGAACTGCCACGCCTCGTGAAGACGCACCTGCTGACGGTGCCGAGCTGGAAGAACGTACGCGCGGGCTGGTCGGCGGAAGGCACGCCGAACAACATCGACGTCGTGCGTTCACTGCGCAGCGCGCTCGGTCGCCGCATCGCGCTCGGCTCGCCGCTCGTCAACGAGTTGCGCGAACTCGAGGCGCAGCTCGAGGCGATGAAGAGCGATCCGGAAGACCGGCGCGCGGAGATCGCGGTGCTCGAAGCCGAGATCCATCACCTGAAGGGGCGCATCTGGCGGATTCCGTTCATCGATCCGTTCGACCTGCGCTACATCAACCGCGTGAAGCAGCCGCAACCGTCGAGCCAGGCCGTGATGTTCTGCCTGATGGACGTGTCGGGCTCGATGGACGAGCAGCGCAAGGATCTGTCGAAGCGCTTCTTCATCCTGCTTTACCTGTTCCTCAAGCGGAACTACGAGCGCATCGAGGTCGTGTTCATCCGTCACCACACGCGTGCCGAGGAAGTCGACGAAGACACCTTCTTCCATTCGACCGAGAGCGGCGGCACGGTGGTGTCGAGCGCGCTCGAGCTGATGCGCAAGGTGATGAACGAGCGCTACTCGCCGACCGAGTGGAACATCTACGGCGCGCAGGCGTCCGATGGTGACAACTGGACGGACGATTCGCCCAAGTGTCGCAAAATCCTGGAAGAGGATATCCTCACGAAGACGCGTTACTTCGCGTATATCCAGGTCGCGCCGGAAGAGCAGAACCTGTGGCTGGAATACGCGCAACTGGCCCTGTCTCAGCCGCATCTCGCGATGAAAAAAGTGGAATCGGCTGCCGACATTTACCCGGTGTTTCGCGAATTGTTCGAAAAGCAGGTGGAAATGTCATGACGACCCGCCATCTGCACAACGAGTCGCGCGGCTATGCGCC
>NZ_CAJNKE010000538.1 GCF_905232215.1 Burkholderia sp. LMG 13014 | reverse complement strand
GGCGATTGCGGTCTGGGCGGGCATCGCGTCGGTTGCCGTTGCCGTGGGACCGGTGCTGGGCGGCATTCTCGTCGACGATTTCGGCTGGCGCAGCGCGTTCCTGATCAACGTACCGACCGGCGCGGTCGCTTTTGCTGGGGCGGCGGCACTCGTGCGGGCATCGGTCGCGCAGCATGTGCGTCACTTCGATTGGGCCGGTCAGGGTGTCGGTGCGACGGCGCTCGGCGCACTGTGTTTTGCCGTGATCGAATTGCCGACGCGCGGCGCTGGCGCTGCGGACGTCCGGTGCGCGTTGCTGGTCGCCGGGCTCGCATCGGTCGTGCTGATCATCGTCGAGCGGCGGGCGCGCAATCCGATGGTGCCGCTGGCGTGGTTTCGCAATCACATCTTCGTCGCGATGAACCTGATGGGCAGCCTCGTCTATGTCGGCTACTTCGGCTTGCTGTTCGTACTGAGCCTGTATCTGCACGGACGCTTCGGCATGAGTGCGCGGCAGACGGGGCTGACGCTGCTGCCGTTCGCGCTGAGTTTGTCGCTGGGCAACCTGCTGTCGGGCAAGCTGCATGGCCGCGTCCGCCCGGTCCGGCTGATGGCGAGCGGCCTTGGGGTGGCGGCGCTGGCCATCCCTGCGATCGCGATGGCGCTCACGCTGCGCGCGCCGTGGCCGGTGGTCTGGGCGGCCATGGCCGCATTCGGCACCGGAACCGCGCTGTCGGTGGCGCCGATGATCGCGACCGTGCTCGAACAGGTGCCCGCGGACGCGGCGGGCGTCGCGTCAGGATTTCTCAACGCGGCGAGACAGGCCGGCAGCCTGCTCGGCGTGGCCATCGCAGGCGCTGCGACGATACTGTTGCCGGATCTGACCGAGGCGTTGTGGGCCATCGCGGCGGTCGGTTGCGTCGCCTATGCGATCGCCGCCTTTGCCGCGCGGACGGCGGGCAACGCGAGTGGCACGTGACTGGACGCCACACGGAATGTGGAGGACCATTTCATCTCCACGGTGCCGTGAACGTGCGTGCATCAACGCCGCGCGTTCGCGCCGCATCGAATCGTGCCGAACCCCATCGAGCGGAACATCATGGAATCCGATCAAGAGACTGCCGAGCCGATCCTGTTGCGCGACGAGCACGACGGCGTCGTCACGCTGCGCCTGAACCGTCCGCAGCAATTCAACGCATTGTCCGAGGCGATGCTCGCCAGCCTGCACGATGCGTTCGACACGCTGGCGGCCGATCCGCACGTGCGCTGCGTCGTGCTGGCCGCCGAAGGCAAGGCGTTCTGCGCGGGCCACGACCTGCGGCAGATGCGTAGCAAGCCCGAGCTCGACTACTACCGCACGCTGTTCGCGCAGTGCAGCCGCGTGATGCTCGCGATGCGCGCGTTGCCGGTACCGGTGATCGCGCGCGTGCACGGTATTGCGACGGCGGCTGGCTGCCAGCTCGTCGCCGCGTGCGACCTGGCGATCGCGGCCGATACCGCGCGCTTCGCGGTATCGGGCATCAACGTCGGGCTGTTCTGTTCGACGCCGGCCGTGGCATTGAGCCGCAACGTCACGGCGAAGCGCGCGTTCGACATGCTCGTGACCGGGCGCTTCGTCGATGCGGCGACGGCCGCCGCGTGGGGGCTCGTCAACGAGGCCGTGCCCGAGGACGCGCTCGACGCGGCCGTCGCACGCAAGGTCGCCGAGATCGTCGCGAAGAGCCCTGCCGCGGTGCGGGTTGGCAAGCAGATGTTCTATCGCCAGCGCGAGTTGTCGCTCGACGAAGCCTATGCGTATGCGGGCGACGTGATGGCGCGCAACATGATGGAAGAGGATGCGGGCGAAGGGATCGACGCGTTCCTCGAGAAGCGCAAGCCGACGTGGCGTTCGTAGTGCATCGCCGGATGAGTTCGCCGAACGGAGCGGAAGGGCCGTCACCCACGCCTTTCCCGCACACCGGAAAGCAAACGGGCCGCCCGAGGCGGCCCGTAAATCAACCGGAATGCAAGGCGACGCGATAGCGCGCCGCCGCATCGACGCCGGTCAGCGCCCGTAGCTTCCGGTGCGCAGCGTCGGCTGTTCGCTCGACGCACCGGGCGGCACGGTCACGACCGGCACGCGGCGCGCGAGTGCGCACATCAGCTCGTAGCCGATCGTGCCGCTGGCTTGCGCCACGTCATCCACCTTCACCTGGTCGCCCCAAAGCTCGACACTCGACCCGATGCCCGCGTTCGGGCACGGCGTCAGGTCGACGGTCAGCATGTCCATCGACACGCGGCCGACGACGCGCGTCAGCACGCCGTCCACCGCGATCGGCGTGCCGGTCGGTGCGTGGCGCGGATAGCCGTCCGCATAGCCGCACGCGACGACGCCGATCCGCATCGGCCGGTCGGCCGTGAAGCGGCGGCCGTAGCCGACGGTTTCCTCCGGCGACAGCGTCTGCACGCCGATGATCTTGCTCGTCAGCGTCATCGCGGCCATCAGCGGCGTGTCGGCGATATCCCGCGACGCACCCGTCGGCGATGCACCGTACAGGATCGTGCCGGGCCGCACCCAGTCGCGGTGCGCGCGCGGATGCCACAGCACGGCTGCCGAGTTCGACGCCGAGCGTTCGCCCGGAATCCCGGCCGTAGCTGCATCGAACTGGTCGAGCTGCCAGTCGACTTCGCCTTCGTCGGCGTTCGCGAAATGCATCATCAGCGTGATCTTGCCGATCGACGGCGCGCTGGCCGCCCGCTCCCACGCGGCACGGAAAGCGGCGGGCCGGTAGCCGAGCCGGTTCATCCCGGAGTTCATCTTGAGCTGGATGTCGATCGGCTGCTGCGGCTTTGCCGCGATCAGCAGGTCGAGCTGCTCGTCGCAGTGCACGGCCACCGTCAGGCGGTGACGGTCGGCCAGCTCGACGTCGGCCGGCTCGAAGATCCCTTCGAGCAGCAGCACGGGCTTGTCCCAGCCGAGCTCGCGCACGCGCACGGCTTCGTCGAGATCGAGCAGCGCGATGCCGTCGGCGGCTGCGAGGCCCGGGTAGATCCGCTCGATGCCGTGGCCGTAGGCGTTGGCCTTGACCACGCCCCACACGCGCGATTGCGCGGCGGTGCGGCGGATGAAGTCGAGGTTGTGGCGGACGGCGTCAGGGCGGATATGGGCGACGATGGGACGGGGCATGGCGATGTCTCGGGTCGGATGTCGTTCGGCGCGCGCGGCGGCGCGGGTTCGGCAGGCTGGCGCGGCAACGCGCCGAGCCAGTGTTGAGCGCTATCTTATTGGTGTTCGACCAGTTTTAATTAACGTTTTTGTCGACGATTTGGTGGAAATTTTGGTGTCTGACCGGGCTGGCCGCGGCTGTCGGCGGGCCTCGCAGCCGAGTCTCCCGTCTAGAAAACCGGTGCGCGAACAGTCTGCCCCAATGCTAAGCTCTCGGCGATCTTGTCATTGATCAATGTAATCATAAAGGAGGAGACTTTTGATGACGACGTCCCAGCTGTGCCTGTTCATCGCGGCGCTGTTGCCGTTCCCGATGACGTTTCTCGCGAAGGCCCGCAAGGGCTACGACAACCGCACGCCGCGCGACTACCTGGCGAAGCTCGAAGGCTGGCGCGCCCGCGCGCAGGCTGCGCACCAGAACGCGTGGGAGGCGCTCGCGCTGTTCACGGCCGGGCTGGTGGTGGCGTGGCACAACGGCGCGAACGTGCATCGTGTCGACCAGCTTGCGATGGCGTTCGTCGCGATCCGGATCGTTTATATGCTGATGTACCTGCTGAACTGGGCGTCGCTGCGCTCGCTCGTGTGGTTCGGCGGGATGGCGTGCGTGGTCGCGTTGTTCTTCGCTGCGCCGTAAGCGGCGCATGCGGGCGAGGCCGGCGCGTTACTTGCCGGTCGCGCCGCCCGTGCCGCGCACGAGACGGTCGTTGGATGCGGGCGCAACGATCGGGCCGGCGAACGGCGCGGCTGCCGCTTCCGCGGCTGCTTCGCGGTGCAGGAAG
>NZ_CAJNKE010000537.1 GCF_905232215.1 Burkholderia sp. LMG 13014 | reverse complement strand
GAGCCGGTGCTCGTCGACGCCGATCGCCGCTTCGTACACGGCGATCCGCGACGTCGTCGATTCGTACTGCGCGCGCGCCCGCGCCGCATCGAGTTCGGACCCTCTCCCCGCGCCGACGCGCGCATTGATCAGCGCGAGCGTCTGCTTCTGGTTGTCGGCGTTCTCGCGCGCGATCCGCAACCGCTCCTGCGAGCCGCGCAGATCGACGTACGTGCTCGCCACCTCGCCGGCGATCGCGACGCGCACCGCGCGCACGTCCGCCGCGCTGGCGGCCGTTTCGGCACGCTGCGATTCGATCGAACGGCGCACGCGGCCGAACAGGTCGAGTTCCCACGCCGCATTGATTCCGACGCTGGAGGTCGGCGTATCGCGCTGGCTGCGCGGCGCGCCGAACGCCTGGTCCTTGCTCATCAGCTGATGGCCGATCTGCCCGCTCGCGGTGATCGTCGGGTAGCGGTCGAACGTGGCCTGCGACAGCAGCGCATTCGATGCGTCGTAGCGCGACACGGCGACCTGCAGATCCTGGTTCGCCGCGAGCGCCGAGTCGATCAGCTGCGTCAGCGTCGGATCGCCGAAGCCGCGCCAGAACGCGGCATCGGCGTCGGCCGACGCGTCGGGCGGCGTATTCGCCGTCGTATCGGACGGCGACGTATCGCGCGGCGACGCCGGATGCGCGTCGCGCGCGAACCGCGCGGTGGTGGCCGTGTCGGGCCGCTTGAAATCGGGGCCGACCGCGCACGCGGCGAGCGTCACCGACATCGCGAGCGCGGAAAGACGGAAAGCGGCGCTCATCGGTTTTCTCCTTCGAGGGTGCCGTGGTGTTCGCTCCACACGGCCGGTGTGCCGCCCGCGAGCTTGCGGATCGCCACATAGAACACGGGCGTGAGGAACAGCCCGAACAGCGTGACGCCCAGCATCCCGGCGAACACGGTGATGCCGGTGGCCGCCCGCACTTCGCTGCCCGCGCCGCCGCCAATTAGCAGCGGCACCGAGCCCGCGATGAACGCAACCGACGTCATCACGATCGGGCGCAGCCGCAGCTTGCACGCTTCGAGCGCGGACTCGATCACGCCCTTGCCCTGGATTTCGAGTTCGCGTGCGAACTCGACGATCAGGATTGCATTCTTGCACGCCAATCCCATCAGCACGACGAGACCGACCTGCACGAACACGTTGTTGTCGCCACCGGACAGCCACACGCCGAACAGCGCCGCGCAGATGCACACCGGCACGATCAGGATCACCGCGAGCGGCAGCGTCCAGCTCTCGTACAGCGACGCGAGCACGAGGAACACGAGCATCACCGCGAGCGGGAACACGACGATCGCCGCGTTGCTTTGCGTGACCTGCTGGTAGCTGAGGTCGGTCCATTCGAGCGTGATGCCCGGCGGCAGCACGTCCTTCGCGATCTGCTGCAGCTTCTCGATCGCCTGCGACGACGACATCACCTTCGGATCGGCGTCGCCGATCAGGTTCGCGGCCGGATAACCGTTGTAGCGCACCACCGGGTCGGGCCCGTACGCGGGCGCCACCGTCACCATCGAGCCGATCGGCACCATCTCGCCCTTCGAATTGCGCGTGCGCAGGTTCGCGATGTCGGCGGCCGTCTGCCGGTGGCCGGCATCCGCCTGCGCCATCACGCGGTACACGCGGCCGAACAGGTTGAAGTCGTTCACGTACATCGAGCCCAGATAGACCTGAAGCGTGCTGAACAGGTCGGTCAGCGCGACGCCCTGCGCCTTCGCCTTCAAGCGGTCGACCTTCACCTCGAGCTGCGGGATGTTCGCCTGGTACGAGCTGACGGGGTAGCTCATCCCCGGCGTCTTCGCGACCGCGGACTGGAACGCGGTGAGCGCGTTCTGCAATGCGCCGTAGCCGAGCCCGCCGCGATCCTCCAGGTACAGCGAATACCCTGAGCCGTTGCCGAGGCCCTGGATCGGCGGCGGCATCAGCGCATAGGTAATGCCGCCGCCGATCGCCGCGAAACGTGCGTTCAGGTCCGCGTTGATCTGCGCGGCGCTGCGGTGGCGCTGGTCGAACGGCTTCAGGATCACGTACGAGTTCGTGATGTTCGGCGTGTTCACGCCCTGCAGCGCATTCAGCCCGGCAAACGCCGGCACCATCTCGACACCGTCGGTGCCGAGCGCGATCTTCGTCATCTGCTCGGTCACCTCGCTGGTGCGCGCGAGCGACGCGCCTTCCGGCAGCTTCGCGCCCGCGAACAGGTACAGCTTGTCCTGCACGGGGATGAAGCCGCCCGGCACCGCGTTGAGCAGCAGCGTGGTCGCCGCGAGCAGCGCCGCATAGACCGCGAACACCACCCCGCGCCGCTTCAGCGTGCGCGACACGAAGCCGTGATAGCGATCGGAACTGCGGTCGAAGAAGCGGTTGAACGGATGAAACAGCCAGCCGAACGCACGGTCGAGCCCGCGCGTGAGCGCATCCTTCGGCGCGCCGTGCGGGCGCAGCAGCTTCGCGGCGAGCGCGGGCGACAGCGTCAGCGAGTTGATCGCCGAGATCACCGTCGAAATCGCGATCGTCACCGCGAACTGCCGGTAGAACTGGCCCGTGACGCCGGACATGAAGGCCATCGGCACGAACACCGCGCACAGCACGAGCGCGATCGCGACGATCGGCCCCGACACCTCGCGCATCGCCTGGTGCGCGGCGTCGCGTGGGCTCAGGCCCTGCGCGATGTTGCGCTCGACGTTCTCGACGACCACGATCGCATCGTCGACGACGATCCCGATCGCAAGCACGAGCCCGAACAGCGTCAGCGTGTTGATCGAATAGCCGAGCAGATAGAGCCACGCGAACGTGCCGACCACCGACACGGGCACCGCGACGAGCGGAATGATCGACGCGCGCCACGTCTGCAGGAACAGGATCACGACGAGCACGACCAGCACGACGGCCTCGATCAGCGTGTGCTGCACCGCGCGGATCGATTCGCGCACGAACACCGTCGGATCCCACACGGGACGGAACGCGACGCCGGGCGGGAAGCGCTTCGACAGTTCGTCGAACTTCGCATACACGGCCTTCGCAACCTCGAGCGCGTTCGCGCCCGGCGACAGGAAGATGCCGACCACGGCCGATTGCTTGTCGTTGAAGTACGAGCGCAGCGTGTAGTCGCCCGCGCCAAGTTCGACACGCGCGACGTCCGACAGCTTCACGACCTGGCCGTCGTCGCCGGTGCGCAGCACGATGTCGCCGAACTCCTGCGCCGTGCGCAGCCGGCCGCGCACGTTGATCGACAGCAGGAAGTCGTTTTTCTTCGGCGTCGGCTCCGCGCCGAGCTGGCCTGCCGACACCTGCACGTTCTGCTCGCGCACGGCGGCAATCACGTCGCTCGCGGTCAGCCCGCGCGACGCGAGCCGGTTCGGGTCGAGCCACAGCCGCATCGCATAGTCGCCGGCACCGGACAAGCCGACGTCGCCGACACCGGTGAGCCGCGACAGCTCGTCCTTCACGTGCAGCGTCAGGTAGTTGCGCAGGTACAGCGAATCGCGGCTGTTGTCCGGCGAATAGAGGCTCGCGTACATCAGCGGCGTCGGCGACTGCTTCTGCGTGGTCACGCCGTATTGACGCACCTCGTCGGGCAGGCGCGACAGCGCCTGGCTCACGCGGTTCTGCACGCGCACGGCGGCCGTGTCGGGATCGACGCCCTGCAGGAACGTGACGACGACCTGCAGGCTGCCGTCGGAACCTGCGACCGACTTCATGTACATGATGCCTTCGACGCCGTTGATCGCCTCTTCCAGCGGTTCGGCGACCGATTCGGCGATTTCCTTCGGGTTCGCGCCCGGGTACGTCGCCCGCACGACGACGCTCGGCGGCACGACTTCCGGGTACTCGCCGGCCGGCAGCATCGGAATCGAGATCAGGCCGATCGCGAAGATGACGATCGACAGCACGACCGCGAAGATCGGCCGGTCGATGAAGAATCGGGAGAAATCCATGGCGTGTCTCCCGTC
>NZ_CAJNKE010000536.1 GCF_905232215.1 Burkholderia sp. LMG 13014 | reverse complement strand
CTTCAGCCAGCCGAAGAAGCCGCCGCTTGCCGGCGCGACAGGCGCGGGCGCGGGTGCGGCAACGGGTTCGACCGGACGCTGCGGGGCCGGGCTCGGGGCCGGACGCTCGGGCGTGATGCCCTTGACCGCGGCTTCCTGCTTCGGCTTCACTTCCGCCGCGCGCTTGCTGTAGCCGGTTTCCGACTCGAGTTCGCGGGCGGCTTCCTCGGCCATCTTCCAGGATGCGCGCGGATCGTCGAGACGTGCGTCGTCGTGGCGCAGGCGCTCGAGCTTGTAGTGCGGCGTATCGAGGTGCTTGTTCGGGATCAGCACGATGCCGACCTTGAAGCGCGACTCGATCTTGTTGATTTCCTGACGCTTTTCGTTGAGCAGGAAGGCGGTCACTTCGACCGGCACCTGGCAGTGGATCGCCGCGGTGTTTTCCTTCATCGCTTCTTCCTGAATGATCCGCAGCACTTGCAGCGCGGACGATTCGGTGTCGCGGATGTGGCCCGTGCCGTTACAGCGCGGGCACGTCACGTGGCTGCCTTCCGACAAAGCCGGGCGCAGGCGCTGGCGCGACAGTTCCATCAGGCCGAAGCGGGAGATCTTGCCCATCTGCACGCGCGCACGGTCGTGCTTGAGCGCGTCCTTCAGGCGTTGCTCGACTTCGCGCTGGCTCTTGGCCGATTCCATGTCGATGAAATCGATCACGATCAGGCCGCCGAGGTCGCGCAGGCGGAGCTGGCGGGCGACTTCGTCGGCCGCTTCGAGGTTCGTGCGGGTGGCCGTTTCCTCGATGTCCGCGCCCTTGGTCGCGCGTGCCGAGTTCACGTCGATCGCGACGAGTGCTTCGGTGTGGTCGATCACGATCGCGCCGCCCGACGGCAGCGGCACCGTGCGCGAGTACGCGGTCTCGATCTGGTGTTCGATCTGGAAGCGGGAGAAGAGCGGCACGTCGTCGTGGTAGCGCTTCACCTTCGCGACGTTGTCCGGCATCACGATGTCCATGAATGCACGGGCCTGATCGTGGATCTCGTTCGTATCGATCAGGATTTCGCCGATATCCGGCTGGAAATAGTCCCGGATCGCGCGGATCACGAGGCTCGATTCCAGATAGATCAGCATCGGCTGGCCGGGGTTGCCGCTTTGCGACGCCGCTTCGATCGCGCGCCACAGTTGCAGCAGGTAGTTCAGGTCCCACTGCAGTTCCTCGGCGCTGCGGCCGATGCCCGCGGTACGGGCGATCATGCTCATGCCGTCCGGGATCTGCAGTTGCGCCATCGTCTCGCGCAGTTCCTGACGCTCGTCGCCTTCGATCCGGCGCGACACGCCGCCGCCGCGCGGGTTGTTCGGCATCAGCACCAGATAACGGCCGGCGAGCGAGATGAACGTGGTGAGGGCAGCGCCCTTGTTGCCGCGCTCTTCCTTCTCGACCTGGACGATCAGCTCCTGGCCTTCACGCAGGGCATCCTGAATGCGCGCGGAGCGCATGTCGATGCCTTCCTTGAAGTACTGGCGGGCGACTTCCTTGAACGGCAGGAAGCCGTGGCGGTCTTCGCCGTAATTGACGAAGCACGCTTCGAGCGACGGCTCGATGCGGGTGATGACACCTTTGTAGATATTGCCTTTGCGCTGTTCGCGCCCGGCTGTCTCGATGTCGATGTCGATGAGCTTTTGCCCGTCGACGATGGCGACGCGCAGCTCCTCCTGCTGCGTCGCATTGAACAGCATGCGTTTCATGAACGGCTCCAGGCGGCTCTGCTGGCGGCGCCTCGCGGTTGTCAGTCGCGAAGGCGGGAACGACGGCAGGCCGCGCCTTGTTGTGTTGTCACAAGCACGCTGGAGCGGGAACGATGGCGGGGAGAATTGCCTGAAGAGGCGCTTGGGCCCGAAAGACGGGGCCGGCGGCCGTAGGGCACCTGCGAATACGGTTTCAAAGCACGGCGTTCACACACCGCACGCTGCAGAAGCGCGCTAAGCCTGAGTCCGGGCATTGCCACGGGCGCGCGCAATGCGTCGCGCGCGCCGACGGGCGGCAGATGCTGCGGCTTGGGCCGCAGCGGGGAGTATCGAATCCAGCCCGACTTTCCCGCTTGGGGTGTACTTCCCTGGTTTGACGTCGCCAAGTCCCGCACGCTTCGCGGAACCAAATCGGGCGCAACGCCGTAATTTTCGCAACCGGCAGCCTGCGGACGCACTTCGCGCCGTCTGGCTGCCGATCGAATTCTTTTCAACCAACTTTCCGTTACCGCGGCGCCTTGCCGACCGAATCCGCCTGTGGGCGCGATCCTTGCCGGCGAGCGGTGCCGTGCGTGCAACTTGCTGCATCTCTTTGATTAGGGGCGAGCAGCAGACCCCCGGCGCAAGTAAAATAACGGTTTGTGCTTGCGCCTTGCCCGCTCAGTCCGGGCCGGCCGGTGAGGCCGCCCACAACGTCAGGCTGGGCAAAATTATATTCAGTATGAACGAGTTAGGCAAAATATCCCAGAATTCGGTCGCAAGCGGCCAGGTATCGATGCTCGAGATCGACGAAAGCTCGGCCGGTCAGCGTATCGACAACTTCCTGTTGCGCGTCTGTAAAGGCGTGCCGAAAAGCCATATTTACCGGATCCTGCGCAGCGGCGAAGTGCGCGTGAATAAGGGTCGGGTCGATGCGCAGTACCGGCTCGCATTCGGCGACATCGTTCGCGTGCCGCCCGTGCGCGTGGCCGCGGCCGACCTCGCGCGCGCGGAGGCGACCATCGTGCCGCCCGCGCACTTCGACGTGCTGTTCGAGGACGACGCAATGCTCGTCATCAACAAGCCGGCCGGGGTCGCGGTACACGGCGGCAGCGGTGTCGCGTTCGGCGTGATCGAGCAGATGCGCCAGGCACGCCCGCGCGCGAAATTCCTCGAACTGGTGCACCGGCTCGACCGCGAGACGTCCGGCGTCCTGATGCTTGCGAAGAAGCGCACGGCACTCGTCGGCCTGCACGAACAGATCCGCGAGAACAAGATGGACAAGCGCTACTTCGCGTGCGTCCACGGCGAATGGCAGTCGGACTGGGGCCGCCGCCGCGCGGTGAAGGCACCGCTGTTCAAGTATTCGACCCCGGAAGGGGAGCGCCGCGTGCGCGTGCAGGACGACGGGCTGCCGTCGCACACGGTGTTCAACCTCGTCGACCTGTGGCCCGAGTACGCGCTTCTCGAAGCGGAACTCAAAACGGGTCGGACCCATCAGATCCGTGTGCACCTCGCGCATCTCGGCCTGCCGATCGCCGGCGACGCCAAGTATGGCGATTTCGCACTGAACAAGGCGCTGGCGCGCGCGAATGCGCAGCCGTCGTTGAAACGGATGTTCCTGCATGCGTACCGGCTGCGCCTCGCTCACCCGCTGACCGGCGAGGCGCTGCAGTTCGATGCGCCGCTGCCGGACGAATGCCGGCGCTTCCTCGACCAACTCAGCGCACTGCGCGATAACGCCTGAACCGCATGGCTCGACAGCAATTTGACCTGATCGTCTTCGACTGGGACGGCACGCTGATGGATTCGACTGCGCATATCGCGCACAGCATCCAGGCTGCATGCCGCGATCTCGGCCTGCCCACGCCGTCCGACGAGGCGTCGCGCTACGTAATCGGCCTCGGCCTGCGCGATGCGCTGCAGATTACGGCTCCGACCCTCGATCCGTCCGACTATTCGCGGCTCGCCGAGCGCTACCGCTATCACTATCTGCTCGACGACCAGCGCATCGAGCTGTTCGCCGGCGTGCGCGAACTGCTCGCCGAGTTGCGTGACACGGGCTATCTGCTTGCCGTCGCAACCGGCAAGGGCCGGGTCGGGTTGAACCGCGTGCTCGATCAGTCGAAGCTGACGAGCCTGTTCGATGCGACGCGCTGTGCGGATGAAACCTTCTCGAAGCCCCATCCGGCGATGCTGCATGAACTGTCCCGGGAATTGGGTCAGGACCTGTCGCGCACCGTGATGATCGGTGACACGACGCACGACCTGCAGATGGC
>NZ_CAJNKE010000535.1 GCF_905232215.1 Burkholderia sp. LMG 13014 | reverse complement strand
GGAAATCGGTGACATACCATCCCGAACCCTTCAGCTGGAAGCCTGCGGCGGTGACCTGCTTGCGAAATGCATCCTTCCCGCATTCCGGACACTGCGACAGCGGCGCGTCGCTCATCTTCTGGAGCACGTCCTTCGCGAAACCACACGCTTCGCATCGATAGGCGTAGATCGGCATGATATTTTTCCCGCGGAAACTGGAAACGGCTTGCAAAACCTTGAATTATAGCCGAAACCCTGCCGCGCTCCGGCAATGGCCGCGACACGCGTGCATCAGCGGCGGCGCCACGTGAGCCAGCGCTCGTGCCCTTCGAACACGGGCAGCGAATCGGTCACGGGCAAATCCTCGATCAGTTCGAAGTACGGCGCGAGCAGCGCATCGAGTTCGGCACGCTCGATTCCGAACGGCGGCCCCTTCGGTTTCGCCATCAGGAAGAAATAGCCGGCCAGCAAGCCGTCCGTTGGCAGCAGCTCGGCCATGCGCGCCGCATAGCCGGCGCGCATGGCCGGCGGCAGCGCGCACAGGAACGCACGCTCATACACCCACTGCACGTCGAACGGCGGCCGGTACGTGAAGAAATCGGCCTGCTCGACGACGCCCGCATGCGCACCGAGCTGCGCCTTCGCCGCAGCCACCGCCTGCGCGGCGAAATCGATCGCACGCACGGGCCAGCCGGCCTGCGCGAGCCACCCGGCCTCCTGCGCACTGCCGCAGCCGGGAATCAGCACCGCGCACGGCTCGAGCCGGTGCGCGAACACGCTGAAACCGTCGGGCACGCCGCCGAATTCCCACGGCGTCATGCCACGCTCGAAACGCTCGTCCCAGAACGATGCGTCGCCGGGATCGCGCGTCGTGAAATCGGTGGCTGCCGGTGTGACGGGTTGCTTCGGATCGGACATCGCCCTGCTCCTTTCGGTCATGTGCCGTACGCGAGCGCCAGCAGCACGCGCGCAACGAGCGCCCCGACGCCGACGGCAAGGCCGAAGATCAGCAGCGCCTGCATCAACCGGTTCGTCCGCTTCTGCTCGACGAGGATCTGCCGCATCAGGTCCTCGCTCGCCGCGCGCGGCGCGTCATGGCGCGCGGCCATCGCGTGATGGATCAGGCGCGGCAGTTGCGGCAGCGTCTTGCTCCACTGCGGCGCCTCGACCTTGAAGCGCTCGTACCAGCCGCGCAGGCCGATCTGCTCGGTCATCCAGCGCTCGAGGTACGGCTTCGCGGTCTTCCACAGGTCGAGCTCGGGGTCGAGCGAGCGGCCGAGCCCCTCGACGTTCAGCATCGTCTTCTGCAGCAGCACGAGCTGCGGCTGGATCTCGACGTTGAAGCGGCGCGACGTCGAGAACAGGCGCATCAGCACCTGGCCGAGCGAGATGTCCTTCAGCGCACGGTCGAAATACGGCTCGCACACCGCGCGGATCGCGCTTTCGAGCTCCTCGACGCGCGTTTCGGGCGGCACCCAGCCCGACTCGAGGTGGAGCGTCGCGACGCGGTGGTAGTCGCGCTTGAAGAACGCGAGGAAGTTCTGCGCGAGGTAATTCTTGTCGAAATCGGACAGTGCGCCGACGATCCCGAAATCGAGCGCGACGTAGCGGCCGAACGTGTTCGGATCGAGGCTGACCTGGATGTTGCCCGGGTGCATGTCCGCGTGGAAGAAACCGTCGCGGAACACCTGCGTGAAGAAGATCTCGACGCCTTCACGCGCGAGCTTCTTGATGTCGACGCCGGCCGAACGCAGCGTCTCGACCTGGCTGATCGGCACGCCGGTCATGCGCTCCATCACGAGCACCTGCGACGTCGAGAAATCCCAGAACATCTCGGGCACGAGCAGCAGGTCGAGGCCCGCGAAGTTGCGGCGCAGCTGGCTGCCATTGGCTGCCTCGCGCATCAGGTCGAGCTCGTCGTGCAGGTACTTGTCGAATTCGGCGACGACTTCGCGCGGCTTCAAGCGCCGGCCGTCGGCCCACATGCGCTCGGTCCAGATCGCGATGTCGCGCATCAGCGCGAGGTCGGAATCGATCACGGACAGCATGTTCGGGCGCAGCACCTTGACGGCGACAGCCTTGCCCGCGTGCTGGCCCTGCTTCAGCTTCGCGAAATGCACCTGCGCGATCGACGCGCTCGCGATCGGCTCGCGCTCGAATTCGTCGAACAACTCGTCGACCGGCGCACCGAGCGACTTCTCGATGATCCCGATCGCAACCGCCGAATCGAACGGCGGCACCTGGTCCTGCAGCTTCGCGAGTTCGTTCGCGAAATCGACCGACAGCAGGTCGCGGCGGGTCGACAGCACCTGGCCGAACTTCACGAAAATCGGACCGAGGCTTTCGAGCGCGTGGCGCAGCCGCACGGCAGGCGGATCGGAATAGCGGCGGCCGATCGTCGTGATCCGCAGCAGCAGCTTCACACGCCGGTCGTCGATCCGGGACAGCATCACTTCGTCGAGGCCAAAGCGGATGACGGTGTAGACAATCTTGATGAAACGGAAAATGCGCATGCCCTACGGCCCCTCAGTGCGCGCCGCGCGGGCCGGAACCCGTGCGCGCGCCGATTTTTTGTTCGAGTCGCTCGACCCGCTTTTCGACCCGCGCGAGCGCATCGCGTGCGCGCGCCAGTTCGGCATCGAAGCCGCCGAGCGACGCGCGCCGGACGACTTGCGGGTTCTCGTCGAGCCAGTATTCGGCGACGGAATCGAGCACGTTGCGGCCGGTGCGTCGCGCGCGTGCACCGGCATCGCGCACGACCGTCGCGATCCGGTATGCCGCCGCGTCGCCGACCAGCTTCGCGAGATCTTCTTCAGGTTCCCAGCGCAGGTGCTCGGCCAGCTTCGCGATCTGCGTCGCGAACTCCGCGTCACCCTCGATCTTCACGTGCTTCATCACGGCCGCCTGGCCGCCCTGCAGGAACGCGGCGACCGTGTCGCCGGCGAGCGCGATCGACACGTCGACCTGTTGCGCATCGTGCGCGTCGACGGCCGACAGATAGCCGTCGGGCTGCACCAGCAGCGTGAGCGTAACGGGAGGCACGTCGATCCGGGCAGTCTTGCCCGCATACGGAATCAGGCGGTCGCGCGCCCACGATTCGCGGGCGAGCAGGTGATTGACGGCAGCAGCAAAAGGCTTGGCGGCAAAGGTCATCGGGCTGGGAAAGAAAAAACCCGCGCAGGCCGGGCGCCCACGCGGGTTTCTATTGTAACGTCGGATCGTCGGCAGGCCGTGCCTGACCGCACACCCGGGCGGCAAGCGGTCGCAGTGCGGCGGCCGTTGCCCGGGTGTCCGGCGGCGTGGGCCGCCGGACACGCTCAGTGCGTGTTGATCTGCTGGATGCCCGCGAGCAGCCAGCCCTGACTGCCCGACTTCGACAGGTTCCACACCTCGTCGAACGGCGCGGCCGACGCATTCGCCGATTCGCGGATCAGGCCGTGGAAACGCACGCTCGCCGACTGCTCGATGCCGCGATCCTCGATCGCGACCAGTTCCGCGTCGAGCTGCACGACGTCGGTCTGGTTCGACTCGTTGCCGCGCGAATCGAGGTCGATCTTGATCTCGGCGAACATTTCCGGCGTCGTGAACTCGCGGATGTCGGCCAGGTTGCCCTGGTCCCACGCGGCCTGCAGGCGCACGAAATAGACCTTCGAGCTGCGCAGGAACGCTTCGGTGTCGAAGCCGGCCGGCACCTGGAGCGGGGCTGCCCCGGCAGCCGCTGCCGCGCCAGCGGCCGCGGCACCGCCGCCGAACACGCCTTGCGCTTCGTTCGCGTAGTTGCTGCCGCTGCCCGCGTAGTTGCTGCCGGTGTTGCCCTGCTGGAACGACGGGCTTTGCGAGTAGCCGCCCGACGACGACGCCGAGCCGCCGACCGAGTATGCCGGCTCCTGCGGACGACGGCGGTTCATGAACTTGCGGATCAGCCAGATACCGACCGCCGCAAGCAGCGCGATCACGATGACGTTCGCCATCATGCTCGCGAATGCGCCGCCCAGGCCGAAGTGCGACAGCAGCGC
>NZ_CAJNKE010000534.1 GCF_905232215.1 Burkholderia sp. LMG 13014 | reverse complement strand
TTCGGGGTGCCTTTTTCATTGGCGACCTTGGACCTGCGACCTTGGACCTGCGACCTTGGACCTGCGACCTTGGACCTGCGACCTTGGACCTGCGGCCTGGGACCTGCGGCCTGCGGCCTGCGGGCGGGTCAGGCCGCGCGTGCCTGCTTCGCGATGCCGTCGAGCAGCACGTCGAGCATCGTGTCGTGCACGGCCGCCGGATCGAGCTGCGCATAGAGCGGGGCGGCCGCCTTGACGAGCGGATGCGCGGCGTCGGACAGCGCTTCCATCTCCGCGAGCTCGACGTCGTTCGCGGCACGCGTGAGGCCACCGGCTTCGGCGGCGGCCAGCCCGATCACGCTCGCATACCAGCCGACGCACACCGACGGCAGCGCCGCGCGCGGGATGCCGGCGTCGGCCAGCGAACGCTGGACGGCCTCGATGTGCGCGAGATCGGCCGGCCCGGTACTCATGTGCCGCTGCAGCAGCGCGAACGCGGCCGGGTAGCGCAGCGCGAGTGCGCGGTACTGGCGCGCGAGGTCGCGCAGCCGTTCGCGCCACGGCAGTGCGGCGTCGACCGGTACGAGCGAGCGCGACAGCGCGTTCGCGATCGCCCGGCTCAGGCCTTCCTTCGACTTGAAGTGATACAGCACGCTCATCGGATCGCAGCCGACCGACTGCGCGAGCTTGCGCACGCTGAATGCGGCTTCGCCGACGTCTTCGAGCAACGCGAGCGCGGCCGCGACGATCGCGTCCTTGTCGAGGCCGCGCGGGCCCTGGGCGGGTTTGTCTTTCATCGGTGCGGACCGGCATGCCGGTGCGGCACCGGCCGTAAACTTGACGAAAGCTTATTCTACACTGTAGAATTATTTCTGCGGTGTAGAAATTGGGTGTCCCGGCACCTTTCAATACGTGCTTTCGCACAGTCCGGGATCCAGGCGGCACGAGCGTGTCCGCCGTCAACACGGGCCATCGCGCCCCGTTTCTCGTTGACACCCATGTGGAACCGGCTGCCCCACCCGCGAAGCCAGAAGGCTCTTCGACAGGCGGCCCAAGACCATGCAAGTGCAATCATGACTTTCAACCATCAACCCCTGATCCAGGGCGAATCGCGTTTCGAACAAACGCAACTGAATATCGAAAAAGACAACTGGAACTGGTGCGACCCGGCCCGCTACGACGGCGAGCGCCCGGCGAACTGGTACGAGGCGTCGCTGTCGCGCCACGCGAACAGCGCGCCGCTCGCGCACGATGCCGTATGCGACGTGCTCGTGATCGGCGCGGGCCTCCTCGGCGCGTCGGCCGCGCTGCATCTCGCGGAAGCGGGCGTCGACACGATCCTCGTCGACAAGCACCACGTCGGCTCGGCCGCATCGGGCCGCAACGGCGGGCAGCTCACGCCCGGCCTCGCGCGCTGGGAAGCCGCCGACATGATCGACCACCTGTCGCACGACGATGCGAAGCGGCTGTGGCGCTTCGCGTCGACCGAATCGATGGACCTGATCGATGCGATCGGCGCGCGCTACGCGCTCGAGCTCGACCGCAAGCGCGGCCACGTGACGGCCGCGGTCCACCCGGGCCACATGAGCGCGCTGCTCGACGGCGCGGATGCGCGCCGCCATCTCGGCGACGCGGGCGTGACGCTCGTCGGCCGCCATCAGCTGCACGACGAATACGTGCGCTCGGGGCTCTACCACGGCGCGGCGATCGACGCGATCGGCGGTCAGATCCATCCGCTCGCGCTGGTGCGCGGCCTCGTGCACGGCTTCCGGCTGAACGGCGGCGCGCTGTTCGAGGGCACCGAGGTGCTCGAACTCGACGAGACGCCGGAGGGTGTCGTCGCGACGACGCCGGGCGGCACGATCACCGCACGCAAGGGCGTCGTGCTCGCGCTGCACAACACGACGTTCCGGCTGCTCGACGACGGCGCCGCGACGACCGTGCCGTTCTTCACCTACGTGAGCGTGACGGCGCCGCTCGACGTCGACGTCGCGACCTTGATGCCGGCCGGCATGCCCGTGTACGACACGCAGTTCCAGATCGACTACTACCGGCCGGTACGCGGCAACCGCCTGCTGTTCGGCGGGCAGGGCACCGGCACGTGCTGGGCGCAGCCGGACGTGAACGCGTATCTGCTGACGCGGTTGAACACGGTGTTTCCGCAGCACGACGGCCAGTTCGCGCTCGACTACTGCTGGAGCGGCGTCAGCGACTTCACGCTGAACGGCGCGACCGACAGCCGCAAGACCGACGGCCGCGTGCCGATGTACATGGTGCAGGGCTGGAGCGGCCACGGCGTCGCGCAGACGGTGCGGATCGGCAAGGCGATCTGCGACGATTTCGTCGGCCGCAACGACGACTTCTCGATGCTGACCGGGATCGACCATCGCGCGATTCCGCTCGGCCGCCAGTTGTCGCCGATCGCGATCCCGGCCGCGAAGGCGGCGATGAGCGTGATGAGCGCGCTCAATCCGGGCAAGATGATCTCGTTCTGATCGGCCGCACAGCAAAAAGCCCGATGCGATTGCTCGCATCGGGCTTTTTTATTTGCGGAGACGGTAGCGCTTACGCGATCCGCTTCGCCAGTTCAACGGCCTTGCCGATGTACGACGCCGGCGTCATCGCGAGCAGAAGATCCTTCGCGTCTTGCGGGATCGCGAGCGTGCCGACGAATTCCTGCAGCGCTTCGCGCGTGATGCCCTTGCCGCGCGTCAGTTCCTTCAGCTGCTCGTACGGGTTCTCGATGCCGTAGCGGCGCATCACCGTCTGCACCGGCTCGGCGAGCACTTCCCAGCAGTTGTCGAGATCTTCGTTCAGGCGTGCCGGGTTCACTTCGAGCTTGTCGAGGCCGCGGATCAGCGAGTCGTACGCGAGCAGCGAGTAGCCGAGCGCGACGCCCATGTTGCGCAGCACCGTCGAGTCGGTCAGGTCGCGCTGCCAGCGCGACACCGGCAGCTTGTCGGCGAGGTGGCGCAGCGTCGCGTTCGCGAGGCCGAGGTTGCCTTCCGAGTTCTCGAAGTCGATCGGGTTGACCTTGTGCGGCATCGTCGACGAGCCGATTTCACCGGCCTTCGTCTTCTGCTTGAAGTAGCCGACCGAGATGTAGCCCCACACGTCGCGGTCGAGGTCGAGCAGGATCGTGTTCGCGCGCGCCACGGCGTCGAACAGCTCGGCCATGTAGTCGTGCGGTTCGATCTGGATCGTGTACGGGTTGAACGTGAGCTTCAGGCGGTTCTCGATCACGTCGCGCGAGAACGCTTCCCAGTCGAATTCCGGATACGCGGAGAGATGCGCGTTGAAGTTGCCGACCGCGCCGTTCATCTTGCCGAGGATCTCGACCTTCTCGATGCGCGTGATCGCACGGGCGAGGCGGGCCGCGACGTTCGCGAGTTCCTTGCCGAGCGTCGTCGGGCTGGCCGGCTGGCCGTGCGTGCGCGACAGCATCGGCTGCTCGGCGTGCGCGTGCGCGAGTGCGACGAGGCGCTGGTAGACGGTGCGCAGCGCCGGCAGGATCACGTGCTCGCGCGCGCCGGCGAGCATCATGCCGTGCGACGTGTTGTTGATGTCTTCCGACGTGCACGCGAAGTGGATGAATTCGCTGGCCTTTTCGAGTTCTTCCTGGCCCTTCACCGATTCCTTCAGCCAGTATTCGACGGCCTTCACGTCGTGGTTCGTCACGCGCTCGATGTCCTTGATGCGGGCGGCGTCGTGCGCGGTGAAGCGCTCGGCGAGCTGCAGCAGGAACTGTTCGGACGCATCGGAGAAGCGCGGGACTTCCGCGAAGCCGGCGCGCGACAGCGCGATCAGCCAGTGCACCTCGACGGTGACGCGGTGGCGCATGAAGGCGGCTTCGGAGAGCCAGTCGCGCAGCGCTTCGGTCTTGCTGGCGTAGCGGCCGTCGATGGGCGAAAGCGCGGTGAGGGCGAAAAGCGTATCGGGACGAGTGTCGGACATGATCGGGCGGGCCTTGGGGCCGGGTCGAGCGAGGGGAAGGAGAATCCGGCATTTTACCATTGGCGCGGG
>NZ_CAJNKE010000533.1 GCF_905232215.1 Burkholderia sp. LMG 13014 | reverse complement strand
GGGTGCGCCCTGACGGTGCTTCGCCGTCTTCGTCTTCGTCCTCGTCGACGATCTCGAGCCCTTCCGCGCCATGCGCGTGCTCATGCTCGATTTCGTCTTCGGTTGCTTCGCGAACGTCCTTCACGGTGAGTGCGAAACGCAACGCCATGCCTGCCAGCGGGTGGTTGCCGTCGAGCACGACCTTGTCTTCGGCGATGTCGGTGACCGTGTAGATCAGCGAATCGACTTCCTCGTCGCCGTCTTCCGGCGTGCCTTCGAACTGCATACCCACTTCGAGCGGCTCGGGAAAACGATCGCGCGGCTCGATCTTCACGAGCTCGGGATCGTAGTCGCCGAACGCGTCCTGCGGCTCGAGCTGAACCTCCGCCTCGTAACCCGGCTCATGCCCGTCGAGCTGTTCCTCGATCTTGGGGAACGTGCCATCATAGCCGCCGTGCAGATAGACCATCGGCTCGTCGCTTTCCTCGATCAGATTGCCCTGTGCATCCGACAGCTTGTAAGTGACCGACACGACGGTGTTTTTTGCGATTTTCATCCAATTCTCCCAAATACAACTCTCATTATACGATGCGCAACCGGTCTCAAGCCGAACCGCGGGATGCCGCTGCCGCCCCGCTCGGCGCGCCGCCTTCCGATCTTCCCACACCGCTGCTCGGCGGTCTTACGCCGGCGCAATTCATGCGCGGCTGCTGGCAGAAAAAGCCGCTGCTGATCCGCCAGGCGATCCCCGGCGTCGCTTCACCGGTCTCGCGCGACGCTCTGTTCGAGCTCGCAGCGGACTATGACGCGGAATCGCGACTGATCACCCATTTTCGTAACAAGTGGCAACTTGCTCACGGCCCGTTCGAGCCCGACGCGCTGCCTGCCGTCACGCGCAAGGCCTGGACCCTGCTCGTGCAGGGGCTCGACCTGCACGTCGATGCGGCGCGCGCGCTGCTCGATCGCTTCCGCTTCATCCCCGACGCACGCCTGGACGACCTGATGATCTCGTATGCGACGGACGGCGGCGGCGTCGGCCCGCATTTCGATTCGTACGACGTCTTCCTGCTGCAGGTCGAAGGCCGGCGCCGCTGGCGCGTCGGTGCACAGAAGGACCTGTCGCTGCAGCCGGACGTGCCGCTGAAGATCCTCGAAAACTTCGAACCGAGCGACGAATGGGTGCTGGAGCCCGGCGACATGCTCTACCTGCCGCCGCACATCGCGCACGACGGCGTGGCCGAAGGCGAATGCATGACCTGCTCGATCGGCTTCCGGGCGCCGTCCGCCGGCGAACTGGGCGCCCAGTTCCTGTACTATCTCGCGGAGCGTGGTGGCCTGCGTGACGAATGCGGCGATGACCTCTACCGCGATCCGAAGCAGCCGGCCGTCGACACGCCCGCGCAGCTGCCTCCGGCGATGGTCGAGCGCGTTGCCGAGATCGTCGACGCGATCCGCTGGCGCAAGCGCGACGTTGCCGAGTTCCTCGGTTGCTACCTGAGCGAGCCCAAGCCGAACGTCGTTTTCGACCCGCCCGCGCGCCCGCTGTCCGAAGATGCGTTCGTCACGCAAGCGTCACGTCGTGGCGTGTGTCTCGACAGAAGGGCCGCATTGATGTATAACGCGCGCTCGTACTTCATTAATGGTGAAGAAGGACCGCTCGAGCAAGCCAGCGAATGGCTGCCCGAACTGGCCAATCAACGCCAGATGGAGGCGAAACGGTTTGTAACACTATCCCGGGTTCCCTCAATGACAGCCTTGTTGCACGAGTGGTATCGTGCGGGCTGGATACGGGTCGGAGACCGGAATTAGTGTGAGTCGCCCCGTACGCCCATACGGATCAAATTCTGTATGGGAAAGACAACGTATTGACCCCGCATTTGTCGACGGTCGATAGGAAAGTGCATATAATTTCCGCCCAAGCCGTAGGGAAGATTCACGCTCTAGAAGTGCATCTCCACCAGCGGCCCAGGTCGGTGTTGGAGCACATTACCGGTATTGTTTCGCGCTGTTGCTTACCTTTAACCATAAAAGGACGTGATCATGAAGAAATCCCTCCTCGTAGCTTCCCTGTTGGCTGCTGTTGCACTGGCTGCTTGCAACAAGAGCGCTGATCAAGCTGCTTCGTCGGCTGCAAGCGACGCAGCTGCTGCTGCTTCGACGGCTGCTTCGGCAGTTGCTGGTGCTGCGAGCGACGCTTCGGCTGCTGCTTCGTCGGCAACGGCTGCTGCGAGCGACGCTGCTGCTGCAGTGGCGTCGGCTGCTTCGGCAGCGACGGCTGCTCCGGCTTCGGGCGCAAGCCAGTAAGCCTCAGCGTCAGCTGAAAAAAAACCGGCCCGAGGGCCGGTTTTTTTACGTCTGCCGTTTTCGCGCGTGTCTCACGGCAGTCGCACCGGGCCGCCGCAGCGGCCCTGCCCCGCTCATCCGAGCGCCAGCCAGTCGAAGCCCGCGTCCTGGGTGGCCACGACCACTTCTTCCCCGCTCGTCCCCAGTACACCGCCAAACGCCTGGCGGACCAGCTCCGGCAGGTTGTTCTGCTGGCTCAGGTGCGCCGCGACCAGGTGCTTGAGGCGGCTGCGTTCCAGCGACGCGAGGATATCCGCCGCCGCGTCGTTGCTCAGGTGGCCGTGGTTGCCACCAATGCGTGCCTTCAGCGACTGCGGATAGCGACTCCCGGCCAGCATCGCGGTGTCGTGGTTGGATTCGAGCACCAGCGCGTCACAGCCGCTCAGGACGGCCGTAATGTGCGGCGTGGCCATCCCGACGTCCGTCAGCACGCCGAGCCGGCTGGCGCCGTCCATAAAGACGAACTGGAGCGGTTCACGCGCATCGTGAGGGACCGTATAGGGCATCACGGCCAGATCGCGGATTGCGGCCGTCTCGTCGCCCCACAGCACGTGGAGATCGACATCGGCCTCGTCCGCACCGACCGCGCGTGCGGTACCCCAGCTCATGTAGAGCGGCAGCGATCCGCGGCGGGCGAGCGTCAGCGCACTGCCGACGTGGTCGCTGTGTTCGTGGGTAATGAGGATCGCATCGAGATCGCCGATGCAGAGATTCAGTCGGCCGAGCCGGCGCTCGACCTCCTTGGCAGAAAAGCCGCAGTCGAGCAGCACGCGGGTGGTCGTCGTGCCGCTCGAGGCCTCGACGACCAGCGCGTTGCCTTCGCTGCCGCTTCCGAGGCTGGAGAATCGCACGCGCTTAGTTCAGCTGCGCGTGGAGCAGCGAAATGATCCGTTGCGCGTCCGACGAGTTGTCGACCTGGCCGTTTGCGCCGACCACCGCGACCTGCGTGCTGCCATTGCCCTGTGCGCGCACGTTGACGAGGTACTCCTTGCCCGGCTTCGCGGCCGACGGGCCACCGTAGAACAGCTTGCCGAACAGGCCGTCGCGCTTGAGCTCTTCCATCGTGTTCGCATAGCGCACGGTGTACACACCCTTCTCGCGGTCGCGATTGTCGACCGCGAAGTTGGTGCGGTCGAGCGCCAGGCCCACACGCAGCCATGCGCGGTCGAACGACTCGGCCAGTTGCAGCGTCGCCCCACCGCTGCTCGTGTCGCTGACCTGCGCCGGCGCCGTCGCGGGACGTGCATCGGTCAGCAGTTGCTTCGCCTGCGCATCGGTCAGGCCGAACTTCTGCATCAGCTTCGACAGGAACACCGCTTCGAGCACGGGGTTACGCGGACGCTCTTCCCAGCGCGACGACGTGCCGCCCTGCGGGCCGACCATCATTTCCTCCATCGCGCTGTGCGTGATCGAGATGTCGGTGTTGCCGTCCGACGTGCGGTTCACGAGCGTACGGAAGCGGTCACGCGTGCCGGACGAGTAGGCGAAATCGATGACCTTGCCGATCGTGCGGCGGAACCAGTCGTCGGGGATGTTCGCGCGGTTTTCGGCCCAGTCGGTGGCCATGATGCCCGTCGACGGTGCATCGGTCTTCAGCGAGAAGCCGTTCTCCTGCCAGAACTCCTTCAGGATCGGCCACAGCTGCTCGGGCGTCCGGCCATCGACGACGAGCCAGCGGCGGTCGCCGTCGCGCTCGATGTGC
>NZ_CAJNKE010000532.1 GCF_905232215.1 Burkholderia sp. LMG 13014 | reverse complement strand
CGAAATACCCAATCATTAGCACCAGTCAAATTACAAAATACTTACATAGATCGCATAATTTCATCCGAAACGCGCCATTCTGAGATTTAAATTCAACGAGCGCTTTCGAAAACCGAAGTTTATTTGGAGATTTAAATATGCGAATCATCAAGCGCAGCGCAATCCCGTTCCTGCTCGTCGCCGCCGGCGCGGCCTTTTCGTCCGCGGCCCACGCCGCCGACGGCACCATCAACTTCCGCGGCAACGTCATCGCGTCGACGTGCAGCGTCGACAGCGGTCCGGATCTCTCCGTCCCGCTGCCGCCCGTCAGCACCAGTTCGCTCGCCGATGTCGGTTCCGTCGCCGGTCGAAGCGGGTTCTCGCTTGCGCTGTCGGGCTGCACGGTCGGAGACAACAACCCGGTGAAGGTCGGCGTCGTGTTCGAGAACGGCTCGAACGTCGATCAATCGAGCGGCCGACTGACGATCGATTCGGGTGCCAAGGCCGCCGAGGGCGTCCAGATCAACGTGCTGGATTCGCAGCAGAAGCACATCCCCATCGGCGCGCAAACCGGCGAAAGCACCCAGTTGGTCGATATCGATGCCGACGGCAAGGCAAAGCTGAACTACTTCGCCGAGTACTACGCCTCGGGTGCCGTGAAGGCCGGCGACGTCGCTTCGCGTGTCGAGTACTCGCTGATCTATCAGTAAGGACACGCGTGTGGAGATCGCTGTCCCGGCGATCTCTACCCGTCACGCCACGCGACGCGGAACCCGCCGTTTCCGCCCGCTTCCCGTCCCATCGATCCGAGTCCACACGCCCATGAAACTGTTGAAGCTCTTCCGTACGCTGACCCTCGCCGTCGCCGCATTCGCGTCGCAGGCCGACGCGAGCGTCGTGATCGCCGGCACACGCGTGATCTTCCCGTCGAGCGAGCGCGAAGTCACGATCCAGCTCACGAACGACAGCAAGCGTCCGGCGCTGGTACAGGCATGGCTCGACGATGGCGACAGCCGCGCGTTGCCGGAGAACATCGACGTGCCGTTCACGCTGACGCCGTCGATCTTCCGGATGGAAGCCGGCAACGGCCAGACGCTGCGTCTCGTGCACACCGGCGAACCGCTTCCCGCCGACCGGGAATCGCTGTTCTGGCTGAACGTGCTCGAAGTGCCGCCGAAGGCATCCGCGGCCGAGAGTCGCAATCGCATCCAGCTGGCGTTCCGCTCGCGCATCAAGATCATGTATCGCCCGACCGGACTGGCCGGCAACGTGGACGACGCACCCATGCAGCTCGACTGGCGCGTGGTTCGCGCCGACGGCGGCTATGCGCTCGAGGCCAGCAATCCGACGCCGTTCGTCGTCAATTTCGGCAACGTGCTGCTGAAGTCCGGTGGGCGCCAGCATGACGCCGGCATGGGCTACGTGCTGCCCCGCAGCACGCAACGATTCCCGCTCAAGGATCTCGCCGGTACGCCCGCCGCCGGTGCAACCGTCGAGTTCGGCAGCATCAACGACTGGGGCCGGGCAACCGACATCGAACGTCCGGTCAGCGTCGAACCGTAACGCGACCGAGGCCGGCAGCGCATCGCTACGGTGCGCGCCGAGCGCTCTCCCTCTTTTCGTCCGACGTCGCTCCAGCCGTTCAGACCGACACGGAAACCCCTGATTTGCCATTCGCCGCCGCGCGGTGTGCATGCCTGCGCGCCTGCGCCGGCGAAACACGCCCGCACGACCCGAACCTTTCTGGAGTATTGCGCATGACCCCGACCCGACTGCCGCGCCGCGGCGCGGCCGACGTGCCGCGCGTCAAGCCCATCCATCTGTTGGTGGCGGCCTGCGTCGCCGCGTGGTCCGTCGATGGCCGCGCAACGACGCAGGCCGCCGCCGAAAGCACGCTCGCGCACATCGAGTTCGACGGTGCGTTCCTGCAGAATCGCCTGGGCAAGCACGTCGACGTGTCGCGCTTCGCCCAACGCAACGTGACGGCCCCCGGTGTGTACACCACCGACATCCATGTCGGTCCCGACTGGATCGGCCGCTACGACGTGCGCTTCGTGGCCGCGCCGGATTCGGGCGACGCCCGGCCGTGCTTCGACCGCGCGCTGCTCGAGCGCGTCGGCGTCGATTTCGGCAAGCTCGCGCCGGATGTCGTCGCGCAGCTTGGCGACGACGGCGCCTGCCAGCGACTCGAGCAAGTCGTGCCGGGCGCCAGCGCGGCATTCGACTTCGAGCGGCAGACACTGCGGCTGTCGATCCCGCAGGCGTCGCTCGTGCGCAAGGCGCGCGGCTACGTGAGCCCCGATCAATGGACCTCCGGCGAAACCGTCGGCCTGCTCGGCTACAACTTCAATCTCTACACGTCGAAGGCCAGCGGCCACACCGCGCAGACGCAAGGCTATCTCGGCCTGAACGGCGGCGTGAACCTCGGCAACTGGCGCTTTCGCCACGAAGGCTCCTATTCGTGGTCGTCGCGCGGCGAGCGCCGCTACCAGGACATCGCGACCTATCTCCAGCGCGACTTGCCGTCGCTGTCGTCGCAACTCGTCATCGGCGAAAGCTACACGTCGGGCGAACTGTTCGACTCGACGCAGTTCCGCGGCGTGCGCCTGTCGACCGATGACCGGATGCTGCCCGACTCGCTGCGCGGCTATGCGCCCGTGGTGCGCGGCATCGCGAACAGCAACGCGAAGGTGACGATCCGCCAGAACGACGTGACGATCTACGAGACGACGGTCGCGCCCGGCAATTTTGAAATCGACGACCTCTATCCGACCGGATACGGTGGCGACCTGCAGGTGTCGATCGCCGAAGCCGACGGCTCCGTGCATTCGTTCTCGGTGCCCTACGCCGCCGTGCCGATGTCGCTGCGGCCGGGCATCGGCCGCTACAGCTTCGTCGCGGGCACGCTGCGCAATCCCCACGGATCGAGCCAGCCGCTGTTCACGCAGGCCACCTACCAGCGCGGCCTGACCAACCTGCTGACGGCCTATGGCGGCGTCACGCTCGCAGGCGGCTACGCGTCGGCGATGCTGGGCGGCGCGTTCAACACGTCGTTCGGCGCGTTCGGCGCGGACGTCACGCATGCGCTGACCGCGATCCCCGGCGCGAAGCGCTACAGCGGTTCGAGCGTGCGCGTCAGCTACGCGAAGTCGGTCGACGCGACCGGCACCGATATCGCACTCGCCGCATATCGTTATTCGACGGACGGCTATTTCGGCCTCAACGATGCGATGCAGGCGCGCGACGCCGCACGCGACGGCCGCTCGGCCCAGTCGGTCTGGCGTCAGCGCCATCGCGCATCGCTGGCGCTCACGCAGCGCCTCGGCACGACCGGCGGGCGCATCAATGCGACGGCATCGGCCGTCAACTACTGGAATCGTCCGGGCTCGGACGTCAACTATTCGGTGGGCTACACGAACCAGTTCCGCAACCTGTCCTACAGCCTGACGGCCACGCGGCAGCGCAGTGCCGGTGGCGACATGGGCACGCTCTACTACGCCAGCGTCACGATCCCGTTCGGCCGAGAGCGCCCGATGACCGTCTCGGGCAACGTGTCGCGCGACACGCTCGGCCGCACCCGGTTGCAGTCGACGTTGTCCGGATCGCTCGGCGACGACCACGCGCTGTCGTACAGCGTCAGCGCGAACCACGCGTCCGGATCGAACTCGGCCACGGACGGCAGCGCCAACGTCACGTACCGCACGCGCCTGGCGGAAGTCAACGCCAGCGCGGGCGCGAGCACGGACTTCCAGCAGGGCTCGCTCGGCGTGCGCGGCGCGCTGGTCGCGCATCGCGGCGGCATCACGTTCTCGCAGCCGGTATCCGAGACGTTCGCGATCGTCGAGGCGCCCGGCGCAGCCGGCGCGCGCGTCACGAACGCGGCGGGGGTCAAGGTCGACGGCAACGGCTACGCGGTCGTGCCGTACCTGACGCCATACAGCCTCAACACGGTCGCACTCGATCCGAAGGGCATCCCGATGGACGTCGAGCTGAAGGAAACCAGCCGGCAGATCGCGCCGCGTGCCGGCGCGGTGCCGCTCATCCGGTTT
>NZ_CAJNKE010000531.1 GCF_905232215.1 Burkholderia sp. LMG 13014 | reverse complement strand
TCGCGGAGACGAACCCGGCACCACGGTCGTCGAACAGCGGCAGCGTGCCGACCGCGATCACCTCGGCCGGCCCGTCGCCCACGTTGGCGACCCGGTGCCGCTTGCGCGCGTCGAAGTGCAGCGAGTCGCCGGGCGACAGCGGGTAATCTTTCTTGCCGACCGTGTAGCAGATCCGGCCGGCCAGCACGTACACGAATTCGTCGCCGCCGTGCGCCACCCATTCCGAGCGGTAGCCTTCCATCATCTGCACCTTGAGCGCGTTGATCTGGCTGCCGTCGAACGTGGTGGAGAGGCGTTCGTACCACTGCGACGTGGCGTCGAGCGCGTACGGCTTGCGGCTGCCCTCGTGCGAGTCGGGCTGTGGCTGGCGCGGCTGGTCGATCAGCGCGCCGAGCGGCACGTCGAGTGCCTTCGCGACGTTGACGAGCGACGACAGCGAGATGCCCGTGAGGTGGCGCTCGACCTGGGACAGGAACCCGACCGACAGCTTCGCTTCGGTCGCGACTTCCAGCAGCGTCTTCTTCGCTTCCCGGCGCAGGCGGCGAATGCGCTGGCCGATACGCATGATGTCTGAATCCATGAATCTCTTTCGTGGCAACGGATCGGGAGGCGAGCGGACGGGCGGTGCAGCCGCCGGACAGTGATTTCCGCGCATCGCACGAAGCATGGCCGTCGGGACGGCGATGCCGGCGCATTGTACCGCGCAGCGTCGCCGGGCGAATTCGGGTTGTGCCGCGATGCGCAGGCGTCACGCCGATTTTAGCCCTACGAAAATTTTGGCTTGACCTCAATTTCAGCGTGCTCTAGATTCTGTCGCGCGCATCAAAAAAAGTTAAGTGGGACGAAAATTTTTCAAGGGCCTGCCGCCGGAACGGAGCGGCGGCCCGGCGCCGTGCGGGGTCGAGCGCCGACCGTGCAGCGGCGCCGTGCCGTGTCAGGCCTGCCTCGGGCTTGCTCCCCGCCGCGTCACCGCCGGCCGCCGACAATCATGCAAAACGGGCTTCCGATGATCGATCGACTGAAATACAGCTTCTCCGGCCTTCCCCCGTACGACGCGTCCGTCGCTGACACGCAGGCGGGCCTGTCGCGCCTGCTCGACGCCGCGCGGCTCGACGCGGTGCTGGTCACGTCGCAGGACGAATACGTGACCGAGTACCTGCCGCTCGCCAACAACCCGCGCTACGCGGTGTCGGGTTTCGACGGCTCGGCCGGCTGCGGGATCTTCCTGAGCGCGGCGACCGCGCAGGCGCTCGATCTGCCCCCGTTCGTGCTGTTCGTCGACGGCCGCTATCACCTGCAGGCCGAGCAGCAGTGCGATCCGGCGCGCGTGCGCATCGAGAAGCTCGGGATGAACGTGACGATCTGGCAGGCGATGGCCGACTGGCTGGTCGCGCACGGGAGCCGGCTCGCGCGGGTCGGTTACGACGCGCTGCGGATCAGCGTCGCGCAGCGCGATCGCCTGTTCGAACAGACGCAGGCCGCGTCGCTCGACTGGACGAGCCTCGCCGAGCGCGAGATCGATCGCGCAATCGCGTTGCCGGGCTGGGTCGTCGAGCGGCCGATCTTCGAGGTGCCTGAATCGATGACCGGCCTGAGCGTCGCGCAGAACCTCGACGCGCTGAACCGCCAGCTCGCCGCGCATACCGGCGCACCGGACGGCAAGACCGCATTCTTCACCTGCGCGTCGGACGACCTCGCGTATCTGCTGAACAGCCGTGGCTATCACATCCCGAATGCGTCGTCGCACCTCGGCTTCCTGTTCGCGGTCGGCGGGCAGGTGGCGCTGTTCCTGCCGGAAGGCTGCGACCGCTGCGAGGTCACGCTCGAGTCGTATCCGGCGCTGCAGGTGATCCGGCGCGATGTCGCGGCGCTCGAGCGCTTTCTTGCTCGGTTCGCGGTCGATCACGTGTGCTACGGCTTCGAATCGGTGAACTGCGCGCTCGTCGACGCGGTGAAGCGGGTATGGCCGCAGGCGCGTCATGCCGACTTCAACCCGGTCGAAGCGATCCGGGCCGGCAAGACGCCGGCCGTGCTCGACCGGTTCCGCGACGCGTTCGCGCGCAGTTCCGCGGCGATCGCCGAGACGATGCGCTGGGCAAAGGCCGGCGAGCCGGGCGCACGCCATACCGAATACGACCTGGCGCGCGCGATCAACGACGCGTACGGCGCGCGTTCGGCGGTGGCGCTGACGTTTCCGTCGATCGCGGCGAACGGCGCGAACAGCGCGTTCGCGCACTACACGGCGGCGAGCGCCGACGTCGAGCTGACGGAAGGCGAACTCGTGCTGCTCGACAGCGGCGCCTATTACGAAGCCGGCTTCGCGACGGACTGCACGCGCGTGGTGCTGCGCCGGACCCGCCCGGATACGGTCGCGCAGCCGTGGCAGCGGGAGATCTACACGGTCGCGTTGAAGGCCTGCATCAAGGGGCTCGTCACGCGCTTCCCGAGCACGGCAAAGGGCGGCGACGTCGATGCGCTCGTGCGGCAGGTGTGCCGCGACCACGGCCACGATTTCGGCCACGGCACCGGGCATGGTGTCGGGATTCACGTACACGAGGGCGGCGTGCGGTTCGCGCCGGGGGCGAAGTACGGGCTCGTGCCGAATGCGGTGATTTCGGTCGAGCCGGGCATCTACGTGCAGGGCAAGGGCGGCGTGCGGATCGAGAACATCGTGATCATCCGCCAGGACGACGCGCAGCCGGATACCGTGACGTTCGAGAACATCGTGACGGTCGGCTACGACTGGGACCTGATCGATCTCGACCTGCTGGACGACGGCGAGCGCGCGTACCTGCGCGACTACGAGCGGCTGTGCGTGGAGCGCGGCACGCAGGTCACCGCGTGTCCGCTGTTGTAACGAGGAAGCAGGCAGGGGCGCGGCCGCCGGGCGGTCGCGCGGCGCGAGGTCAGCGCGTGAGTACCGATACGCGCCCGTCGGGGCCGTAGACGCCGGCCGGCGCGGGGGCCGAGCGCAGTACCGCGAGCGCGCGCTCGTTGTAGTCCATCCGGATCCGGATCAGCATCCCGTTGTTCGCATTGGCCTGGCGCGCGCGTTCGGCGGACTGCTGCAGCAACTGCCAGCGGCCGGCGAGGCGGGCGTCGCGTTCGGCGGCCTGGTCCATCCCTTTCTTGCCGGACGGAAAGCCGAGTGCGGAAAGCTGCGTGTCGCGCGTGCGTTCGAGCTGCGCGAGCCGGTCGATCAGCGCGCTTTTCTTTTCGACGATCCCGGGCAGCATCTCGAGCGGCTCGGCCGTCGTCAGCGCCTTTTCCTCGTAGGCGAGCAGCGACGCGAACGCCTCGACCGTCGCGTGTTCGTCGTTGACCGTGGCCAGCAGCTCTTCTCTCATCGCGTCATGCTCGTCGCGCCGGCGCGGGTGGCGCCGGCAAACCGGGGGGACCGGCCTCGCGAGGCCGGCTTCAGCTGCCCGGGCGCTGCTGCTGCAGCAGCTCGCGGGCGGTGTTCAATACGCCGTCGGCGATCTTGTTCGCGTCGATCGTCAGCGTGCCGTTGTTCAGCGCGTCCTTGATCGACTGGACCAGGCCCGTGTCGATATCGGCGTTGCCGGACGCGGATACCGAACGCAACTGGCCGGACAGACCCGACAGGTTCACGGTCGTGTCGCCGCCAGTCGATCCGGCGTCGGCCGCCTGCGCGGACGAAGACGAGGCCGTGCCGGATTGCGCACGGGTCGCGCCGTTGCCGGTCGGCGTCACGGGGCTCGGGTTCGGAGTGGAATCGATCTTCACGATGGGTTTCCTGTTCGGTTTGACCCAGATAACGGCCGGGTCGGCCCGAACTTTAGCATCGCGAGCCCGAAATGCTCCGAATAAACAATTCTTTACATTCTTGCGGCGAGATCCGTCCCTATAGCGGAATTTCCACGGTGCCGGCGTCCTTGACGATCGCCGTGACGATCTGGCCCGCCGCCATCCGCACCCGTACCGACTGGCCCGGCGCCGCGTTCGCCAGCGCGCTGCCCTCGGCCGAAATCGTGAAACCGGGCCCGGCCGCGACGACCCGCACCGTCTGGCCGG
>NZ_CAJNKE010000530.1 GCF_905232215.1 Burkholderia sp. LMG 13014 | reverse complement strand
ATGTCCGATTGCCGCGGCGATCGGAACCCATAAAAAAACCCCGGCCATGCCGGGGTTTTTCATTTCAGGCGAACGACGCTTACGCGACGCGTGCCGTCGGCTCGACGCCGGCCGCTTCGGCCAGGGCGAGCGCCTTGTCGGTCGCTTCCCACGAGAATTCCGGCTCTTCGCGGCCGAAGTGGCCGTAAGCAGCGGTCTTCTCGTAGATCGGGCGCAGCAGGTCGAGCATCTTGATGATGCCCTTCGGACGCAGATCGAAATGCTCGCGCACGAGCTTCGTGATCACCGCATCCGACACGCGGCCCGTGCCGAACGTGTTGACCATCACCGAGGTCGGCTCGGCGACGCCGATCGCGTACGACACCTGGATCAGCGCGCGCGATGCGAGGCCCGCGGCGACGATGTTCTTCGCGACGTAGCGGCCTGCGTACGCAGCCGAACGGTCGACCTTCGACGGATCCTTGCCCGAGAACGCGCCGCCGCCGTGCGGTGCGGCGCCGCCGTAGGTATCGACGATGATCTTGCGGCCGGTCAGGCCGCAATCGCCCTGCGGGCCGCCGATCACGAACCGGCCGGTCGGGTTCACCAGGAACTTGATGTCGCCCTTGATCAGGTCGGCCGGCAGCGTCGGCTTGATGATTTCCTCGATCACGGCTTCGCGCAGCGCCGGCAGCTCGATGTCCGGTGCGTGCTGCGTCGACAGCACGACGGTGTCGATCGAATGCGGCTTGCCGTCGACGTAGCGGATCGTCACCTGCGACTTCGCGTCCGGGCGCAGCCATTGCAGGCGGCCGTCGCGGCGCAGGCTGGCCTGGCGCTCGACGAGACGGTGCGACAGGTGGATCGGCAGCGGCATCAGTTCGGGCGTTTCATCGCACGCGTAACCGAACATCAGGCCCTGGTCGCCCGCGCCCTGATCGAGGTTGTCGTCGTGTGCACGATCGACGCCCTGGGCGATGTCCGGCGACTGCTTGTCGTATGCGACGAGCACCGCGCAACCCTTGTAGTCGATGCCGTAGTCGGTGTTGTCGTAGCCGATGCGCTTGATCGTGTCGCGCGCGATCTGGATGTAGTCGATGTTGGCCGTCGTGGTGATTTCACCGGCCAGCACGACGAGACCCGTGTTGCACAGCGTTTCCGCCGCAACGCGGGAATACTTGTCTTGCTCGAGGATGGCGTCGAGGATCGCGTCCGAGATTTGGTCCGCGACCTTGTCCGGATGGCCTTCGGAGACGGATTCGGACGTGAAGAGATAATCGTTTGCCACTTTTTCAGGCTCCTGTGTGGTTACGGTCGGTTTCACGTAGCCAGCTTCGTTGGGCCTGAAGCGGCGACGCTTTAGCGGATTACCAGGACCGGGCAGCGTGTGTCACGCCAACCGGCTTCGCCCCGCAAGTTGTCAGTTAACTCGGCGAAGCCCGTATTATAGCGGCTTTCCTGAATTGTCACAGAGCGCCACCCGTGCTGCATCTTCCGCTGTCTTACCTACCTGTTCGCAACGCGCCGGCCAACCGGTTCCACGGAGGTTTCGCATGCTAGGTCGTCTAGGCACGCACCTCGCCATTGGCTTGCTGAAACTGCTCGCCCGGTTGCCGTACGGCCTGACCGCACGGTTCGGCGATGGTCTCGGCTGGCTGCTCTACCAGATCCCCAGCCGGCGAAAGCGCATCGTACACACCAATCTGAAACTCTGCTTCCCGGACTGGAGCGACGAGCGGCGCGAGGAAGTCGCCGGGCAGCATTTCCGCCATGCGATTCGCAGCTACGTCGAGCGCAGCTACCAGTGGTTCGCGTCGGAACAGGCCTACCGCAAGTTGTTTACGGTCGAGAGCGAGGTCGACCTCAGCGATCCGGACATGCCGCCGACCCTCTTGCTCGGCTTCCATTTCGTCGGCATCGAAGCCGGCTCGATGGCGATCAATCTCGCCCTCGGCCGGACGTGCGGCTCGCTCTACACGCCGATGAAGAGCCCGGAAATCGAAGCCGCGGCCAAAGCCGGCCGCAGCCGCTTCGGCGCTGAACTGGCGAGCCGCGCCGACAGCGCGCGTACCGTGCTGCGCTGGCTGCGCGACCGCAAGCCGGTGATGCTGGGTGCAGACATGGATTACGGGTTGCGCAACTCGACGTTCGTACCCTTCTTCGGCATACCCGCCTGCACGCTGACGGCGGTCGGCCGGTTCGCCAAGACCGGCCACGCGCAGGTTCTGCCCTTTATCGGCGAGGTGCTGCCGAACTACAAGGGCTACCGTCTGAAGGTCTTCAAGCCGTGGGCCAACTACCCGACCGGCGACGACGATCTCGACGCGCGGCGGATGAACGAATTCCTCGAGGAACAGATCCCGCTGATTCCCGAGCAGTATTACTGGGTCCACAAGCGCTTCAAGACACGCCCGCCTGGCGAGCCCAGCCTGTACTGAGCCATACCCGCGGGCGCACGGTCACGCACGTGCCTGCGCCCTCGCTACCTTGGGCACGCCTTTCGCGCGCGCCTGCCACAAGTCGTAAGCGGATTGCTGTGCCAGCCACAGATCCGCGCGACCGCCGTTTTCCTCTCCTAGCCACGCCTCGATGCGCAACGCCATTTCCGGCGAAATCCCGGCGTGACCATGCAAAATGCGCGACAGCGCCGCACGCGTGACGCCGAGTTGCGCGGCGGCCTCGGTGACGGTCAGGCCGAATGCCGGCAGCACGTCGTCGCGCAGCGCTTCGCCTGGATGCGGCGGATTGAAGATGCGAGTCATCGCTTGAATCACCTCGGTGGTAGTCCTGGCAATCGACCAGAACGGCATCGGCGCCGTCGAAACTGAACGTCAGACGCCAGTTGCTGCTCACGCTCACCGCGAATTGGCCGTCCAGTCCCCGGGCAAGACCGTGAAAGCGCCAGCCCGGCACGTTCGTGTCGAGCGGCCGGCTCGCGACGTCGAAACGCGCAAGCTGGCGCCGTAACCTTGGCGCAAGGTCGGGCCGGATACCGGCCTTGTTCCCGTTCGTGAAAAACGCTTCCAGCCCCTTGTGCTGCCACGACTTGATCATGGATCCCCACATTCGAGTCGCGATGCCGACAGCATGGCCATGCGTATAGCCACACTATACGAATCGCTTGATTGCCTCGTCAATTTGACCTGTACGAAAGTACGCGTCCGCGCCATCCCGTGTTTTCGCCGGACCCTGCCCACACGACGACAGGCCCGCCACATCGCATCAATCTGCCCGCCTATCGCACACGCGACCAGTCGACCGATCGACCGATGCGCCCCATTTCGCCGCCCCCCGCCCCCGCCCGCGCAGGACGCCCCTGTCGGCTGCATGTATCATTTGCGGTTGAGATCAGCACGACGAACGACACCGCCCCGGATGGCGCGGCATCGCGCACGCCGCGCTGACCGCCTTGTTCGCCATGGAAATCCGGACCCAGTGAAACTCTCGTTCACCAAGATGCACGGCGCGGGCAACGACTTCGTCGTGCTCGACGGCTATTCGCGCGCATTGCCGCCGCTCACCGAAGCGCAGGTGCGTGCGCTCGCCAACCGCCACTTCGGCATCGGCGCCGACCAGTTGCTGCTCGTCGAAAAACCGACCGTCGACGGCGCCGATTTCAAGTACCGGATCTTCAATTGCGACGGCGGCGAGGTCGAACACTGCGGCAACGGCGCACGCTGCTTCGTGAAGTTCGTCAGCGACCGCGGCCTGACCGGCAAGCGCAGCGTGCGCGTGCAGGTGATGAAGGGCCTGATCACACTGACGATGCAGGACAACGGCGAAGTCGTCGTCGACATGGGCGCGCCCGTGTTCACGCCGGCGCAGGTGCCGTTCGATGCAGCGGGCCTCGACGGCCGCACCGAGGGCCACGACACGCTGTGGCCGCTCGACGTCGGCGGTGCGACGCGCTGGATTTCGACGGTGACGATGGGCAACCCGCATGCGGTGCAGGTCGTCGACGACGCCGAGGCCTATCCGGTGCTCGAAGAAGGCCCGCTGATCGAGCACCATGCGCGCTTCCCGGAGCGCGTGAACGCCGGCTTCATGCAGATCATGTCGCGCAGCGA
>NZ_CAJNKE010000529.1 GCF_905232215.1 Burkholderia sp. LMG 13014 | reverse complement strand
GCCCGAGCCGAGCGCGATCACCCACATCACGGCCTTCACGATCAGCAGCGCGAGCGCGATCTTCAATGCGATGTGCTGATGCAGCAGGTCGCCGATCACGTCGTAGCCGACGCCGAGCGCGCGCGGCTCGAGCCAGCCGCCGATGCCGATCACGATCGCGCCGAGCGCGGGCCACCACATCCAGTGCACCGGCAGCTTCGCAAAGGTGTCCTCGACGCGATACAGCGCCGCCGACAGGCCGCATGCGAGCATGCCCGACAGCAGGCCCGCGACGATGCACGACAGCAGCGCGACGGGCGTCGGCACGGCCGTGGTCAGCGGAAACAGCGGATCGACGCCGAAGAACACGGCGCGGGCGAAACCGGCCACCGCGCAGGCGAGCGCGACCGGCAGGAAACTGCGCGGACGCCATTCGAACAGCAGCAGTTCGACCGCGAGCAGCACGGCGGCGACCGGTGTGCCGAACACGGCTGTCATGCCGGCGGCCGCACCGGCGACGAGCAGCGTCTTGCGCTCGGCGGCGGTCACGTGCACGCACTGCGCGATCAGCGAGCCGAGCGCGCCACCCGTCATGATGATCGGGCCTTCGGCGCCGAACGGGCCGCCGCTGCCGATCACGACGCCGGACGACAGCGGCTTGAGGATCGCGACCTTCGGCGACATGCGGCTCTTGCCGAACAGGATCGCCTCGATCGCTTCGGGAATGCCGTGGCCGCGGATCTTTTCCGAACCGAAGCGCGCCATCATCCCGACGATCAGCCCGCCGATCACCGGCACGACGATCACCCACGCGCCCAGCGTGTTGTTCGCGGGCGAGCGGTCGGCGAACGAGAACTGCTGGTAGAAGAACAGGTTCGTGAACAGATGGATCAGGCTCAACAGCACGAATGCGGCCAGCGTGCTGAGCAGGCCGATCCCGGCGGCAAGCAATGCGATCCTGGGCAGGCGGTCGTTGGTCGCGAAATCGCGTTTGTGTGGTGCGTTCATCGGAGTGGAAAGAGCAGGGGTCAGTAATCGATCTGGGGGACCTGGAACGCGTCCTTGAGCGACTTCAGCTCGGCGCGATGCATGGCCGCGAGGCGGGCGAGCAGCGTTTCGCCGGCTTGCTCGAGGTGGACCTCGACCTGGCGGCGGTCCGCTTCGCTCGTCTTGCGCTTCACGAGGCCGAGCGCTTCGCAGCGCGTGACCAGTGCGACGACGCCGTGATGCTGCGCCTGCAGGCGTTCCGCGAGTTCGCCGATGGTCGCCCATTCGCGATGCGGGTAGCCCTTGATGTGCAGCAGCAGCAGGTATTGCAGCGGCGTCACGCCTTCGCTTTGCGCGGCGCGTTCGGAGAAGCGCTCGAAGCGGCGCATCTGGTAGCGGAACTCGGACAGTTGCTGGAAATCGCTTTTCGCCAGCGCGCGTCGGGTATCGTTCATCGAGGTCGGTCGGACAGTCAGTTTGGGTAGCGAGAAATATATCACAACATGATATAAATGGCCGAATTCCTGCGAAATGAATGCATTTCGCGTGGCTCTGCTGTTACATGGCGTTACGTGCGCCGCGTGCGCCGCGTGCGCTGCATGCGTTATGCGGCCTCGCGTATTTGCGTCTGCCGATAAAGGCCCGTGACGAGATCCGTCTGCGTAATGATCCCGACGAGCCGGCGCGATGCATCGACGACCGGAATGTGGTGGTGGCCCGAATGCGTAAACAGCGGAACGAGCGCGGTGATCGGCATCGTTTCCGGCACGCACGCGACGTCGCGCGTCATCACGGTGGCAACGCTCGCCGGCTGGCCGCCGAACGATTGCGGCAGCCGCGCGGACAGGCGTTGCCAAAGCGGGGTCGGACGGCGCAACTGGCGCGTGAGGTCGGCGCGCGTGACGATGCCGGTCAGGCGGCCTTCGCCGTCGACGACGGGCAGCGCCTTCACGCGGTGGCGGTCGAGCAGCGTGAGCGCGGCCGCGATCGACGTCGACGGCGCGACTTCGATCGCATTCTTCGTCATCAGGTCGGCGCACGACAGCTGGCCGAACGTGCGCGTATAGGCCTGCATCTCGGTTTCGCGCAGCAGCGCTTCGAGATCGTCCGGATCGACGTCGAGCCATTCGCCGCGGCGCTTCAGCACCGCGTCGAGGTCGCCGCGTGTGAAGCCGCCGCGCGCCGGTGCGGCGCCGCCTGCCTGCGGTTTCGCTTCGGGACGCACGCCGCCGTGCGGATAGCGATGCCCGGTCAGCGCGTGATAGGCAAGCGCGGCCGACAGCAGGACGGCCGATTGCAGTGCGATCGGCTCCAGCACGAAGCTGAACCCGAGCGAATGGATCGCCGGGCCGCCGACCACGGCCGTGAGCGCGACGGCGCCCGACGGCGGGTGCACGCAGCGCAGCACGAACATGCCCCCGATCGCGCACGCGATCGCGACCGCGGCGGCCGTGATCGGATCGGCGATCCATTGTGCGCACGCGACACCGACCGTGGCCGCGACGAGATTGCCGCCGATGATCGACCACGGCTGCGCGAGCGGGCTGGCCGGCACGGCGAACAGCAGCACGGCCGATGCACCCATCGGCGCGACGAGCAGCGGTACGAGGCCCGGCACGCCGGGCAGCAGCCGCATCGTCACGCCGACCGTCGCGATGCCGACGAGCGCTCCCGTGCACGAACGCAGGCGCTCGCGCCAGCCCAGCGACATCGGATGGGGAATGAAGCTGTGCAGCCATTGCCGCAACGTGCGGCGCGACGAAGGAGAGCCTGACGACATGGACGGTAAGCGGTAAAGATGACAGCGCGGATGCGCGCAGTGACAAGCGGCGAATTATATCGCGTCGTGATACAAATTGTCGCATCGCATCAAGCCGTTGCATGCGCGCGACGGGCCTGTCTTGCAAAAACCTTTCATCCGATGAAAGTTTGCAGGCCGGACAAACGCGCAAATTTGTCTGCAGCGGCGTACAATTCGGGCCACTGAATCCCCCGTCATGCCAGAACCACGTACGCGATGCCCGCTCTCCCGCCTTTCCCCCGGCACGGTGATCGATTCGACGTGGTTCGCGGCTGCGTTCCGTTTTTCGTCTGACGCGAGCGCTGCCAACCCCTCCCCACTGACTCTCCCCAAGCCAATTCAATGGACATGCTCGAAAACATGCGCCTGTTCGTGCGCGTTGTCGAAGCCGGCAGTTTTACTGCGGTCGCGAAGGAAATCGACGCGACCACCGCGCAGGTGTCGCGCGCGGTATCGAACCTCGAAGCGCACGTACAGACGCGGCTGCTGCATCGCACGACGCGCCACCTCGGCCTCACCGAAAGCGGCGAACGCTATTTCGAGCGCGCGAAATCGATCCTCGCGGAAATCGACTACGCGAACGCGGAGGCGCGCAACGCCTTGCTGCGGCCGAGCGGCAAGATGCGCATCCATGCGATGACGGGGCTCGGACAGAGTCATGTCGTGTCGTCGATCGTCCGCTACCAGGAGGACAACCCCGACGTGTCGGTCGAGCTGACGCTCGCCCAGCGAATGCCGAATCTCGTCGAGGAGGGCTACGACGTCTCGATCGTGACGGCGTCGCAACTGCCCGATTCGGGCTATGTCGCGCAGACCTGCGGCACGAGCTGCAGCGTGCTCGTCGCGTCGCGCGAATACCTGGCGCGCCACGGCACGCCGCAGTCGCCCGACGAATTGCCGAACCACGTATGCCTGCGCCTCGATACGCCCGCATCGCCGGCCAGTGAATGGCGGCTCGAGCGCAGCGATGGCGAGGAGGCCGTCTACGAACTGCAGCCCGCGCCGTTCCAGGTCAACGTGCCGGACGCGCTGTGCGTCGCGGTGCGCGCCGGGCGCGGGATCGCGTGCGTCGCGCTGTATACGGTGCTCGACGACATCCGCGAAGGGCGGCTGATTCGCGTGCTGCCCGAGTATCGGCTGCAGACGGTAAGCGTGTACGCCGTCTACGCGACGCGCCGCTATCTCGACGCGAAGATCCGCACGTTCCTCGATCACCTGCGCACGACGCTCACGCCTGCGCTGGAGAACGACCTGCGCGAACTCGACCGGCTGACGACCGAACAG
>NZ_CAJNKE010000528.1 GCF_905232215.1 Burkholderia sp. LMG 13014 | reverse complement strand
TCCACTGGTACAGCATGCCGGCGCCGATCACCTTCTGACCGCCGCTGAAGCCGCCGTTGATCGACGCCTTCAGGTTCTCCGTGATGCGGGCCTGCATGTTGACCGCCATCGCCTTCTGGCCGAGGAAGGTCGACGTACCCACGCCCATCCCGAAGTTGGCGTCGCGATCGAGCTGCGGGATCGACGCCATCGCGCCGACGGCCGCAATACCCTGCTTCGCCATCTGGTCGGTCTGCTGCAGTTGCGAACCCAGCGAGTTGATCTGCGCCTGCTGGCCCGACAGTGCCGTCGACAGCGTCGTCTGCACCTGCGTCAACTGGTTCACGTTCACCGCGTCGGTGCCTTGCGTACCCGGCGCGACGTTCGTGATCTGGCGCTGCTGCTGGTCGTTGCCGACTGACACCACGTTCGAGCGGCCGCCGTCGTTGGAGCCCGCGCCGATCGCCACCGAGTTCGAACCCGCGGTGACGGTCGGGACGTCGGTGCCCTTGCCGTTCATGTCGGCCGCGATGCCGTTGTTGTTGGCGGTGCGCGTGTTGTTGTTGTTGATCGTCGTCGACAGCGAGTTCAACGTGTTGTTGATGTTGGTCACGCCGGTCGACAGCGACGCCACGTTGCTGTTCGTCGTGCTCAGGCCGGTGGACAGCGAACCGATGCCGGTCGAAGTCGACGTCGACAGCGAGTTGACGTTGCTGTTCGTCGCGCTCAGGCCCGTCGACAGCGAGTTGATCGCGGTCGAGGTCGACGTGGACAGCGACGCCACGTTGCTGTTCGTCGCGCTCAGGCCGGTGGACAGCGAGTTGATGCCGGTCGACAGCGACGCGACGTTCGACGCGGTCGACGTCGACAGCGCATTCACCGCGTTGTTCGTCGCGTTGAGCTGGCTGCCGTTGATCGCGTCCGTGCTGCTGGCCGAGATCTGGCCGGCGGCGACGTTCGTGATCTGGCGTTCCTGGCCCGGTGCGCCGACGCTGAGCGGACCCACTGGCGAGCTGCCCGCGAAGAAGTACGTGACACCGCCGATCGTGGCACTCGACACGGCGACCGCAGGACTCGTGACCGAGTTCATGCCGATTGCGACGGAGTTCGCGATGTTGGCCGTTGCGCCTGAACCGAAGGCCAGCGCACCTGCGCCGCTTGCCGTTGCGCCCGCACCGAAGGCCTGTGCGTTGGCCGCGTTGGCCACCGAGCCGTTGCCCAGCGCGATCGTGTTGTCCGCGGTGGCCTGGTTCGAGCTGCCGAGGGCGAGCGCGCTGGCGCCGTTGGCCGTGTTCGCGTTGCCGAGCGCCACTGCGCCGTTGCCGGTCGCCGTGTCGTTCGCGCCCATCGCCACCGCGCCGGTACCCGTTGCGATGCTCGGGTCGCCGATTGCCACCGCGCCGTCGCCGCTTGCCGTGTTGCCGGAGCCGATCGACACGGCCTTGCCGCCCGTTGCCGATGCGTTCTGGCCGATCGCGACCGCGCCTGCCGACTGCGCGTTCGAACCGTCGCCGACCGCGACGCTGCTGGTGCCTGCTGCGCTGGCGTTCACGCCGGCTGCGATCGCGTTGGTGCCCGTCGCGCCCTTGTTGTCGTAGTTGCCTTGCTGCACGCCGTTGTCGTTGACGCTGTAGTAGTGCGTCTTCGCGTCATTGATCGCGGTCGAGGTCGAGGTCGACAGCGACGACACCGAGCTGTTCGTGCTGCTCAGGCCGGTGGACAGCGAGCCGATGCCGGTCGACGTCGACGTGGACAGCGACAGGATCGTGCTGTTCGTGCTGCTCAGGCCGGTGGACAACGAGTTGATGCCGGTCGAGGTCGACGTGGACAGCGAACCGATCGAGCTGTTCGCCGACGACAGGCCGGTCGAGGTCGAGGTCGACAGCGAACCGATCGAGCTGTTGGTCGAGGACAGGCCCGTCGAGGTCGAGGTCGACAGCGACGACACCGAGCTGTTCGTGCTGCTCAGGCCGGTGGACAGCGAGTTGATGCCGGTCGAGGTCGAGGTCGACAGCGAACCGATCGAGCTGTTGGCCGACGACAGGCCCGTCGAGGTCGAGGTCGACAGCGACGACACCGAGCTGTTGGTGCTGCTCAGGCCAGTGGACAACGAGTTGATGCCGGTCGAGGTCGAGGTGGACAGCGAGCCGATCGAGCTGTTGGCGGACGAGAGACCCGTCGACGTGGAGGTCGACAGCGAACCGATCGAGCTGTTGGCGGACGACAGACCCGTCGACGTGGAGGTCGACAGCGAACCGATCGAGCTATTGGCCGACGACAGGCCGGTCGAGGTCGAGGTCGACAGCGAGCCGATCGAGCTATTGGCCGACGACAGGCCGGTCGAGGTCGACGTCGAGAGCGAACCAATCGAGCTGTTAGCCGACGACAGACCCGTCGAGGTCGAAGTCGACAGCGAGCCGATCGAGCTGTTCGCCGACGAGAGGCCGGTCGAGGTCGACGTCGACAGCGAACCAATCGAGCTGTTAGCCGACGACAGACCCGTCGAGGTCGAAGTCGACAGCGAGCCGATCGAGCTGTTCGCCGACGAGAGGCCCGTCGAGGTCGAGGTCGACAGCGAGCCGATCGAGCTGTTAGCGGACGACAGACCCGTCGACGTGGAAGTCGACAGCGAGCCGATCGAGCTATTGGCCGACGAGAGACCGGTCGACGTGGAGGTCGACAGCGAACCGATCGAGCTGTTAGCCGACGAGAGGCCGGTCGACGTGGAAGTCGACAGCGAATCGATCGAGCTGTTAGCCGACGAGAGGCCGGTCGACGTGGAAGTCGACAGCGAACCGATCGAGCTGTTGGCCGACGACAGACCCGTCGACGTGGAGGTCGAGAGCGAACCAATCGAGCTGTTAGCCGACGACAGGCCGGTCGACGTGGAAGTCGACAGCGAACCAATCGAGCTGTTGGCCGACGAGAGGCCGGTCGAGGTGGAGGTCGACAACGAACCGATCGAGCTGTTAGCCGACGACAGGCCCGTCGACGTGGAAGTCGACAGCGAATCGATCGAGCTGTTGGCCGACGACAGGCCCGTCGACGTGGAGGTCGAGAGCGAGCCGATCGAGCTGTTGGCCGACGACAGACCGGTCGAGGTCGAAGTCGACAGCGAACCAATCGAGCTGTTAGCGGACGACAGGCCGGTCGACGTGGAGGTCGAGAGCGAACCGATCGAGCTGTTGGCCGACGACAGACCGGTCGAGGTCGAAGTCGAGAGCGAGCCAATCGAGCTGTTGGCCGACGAGAGGCCGGTCGAGGTCGAAGTCGACAGCGAGCCGATCGAGCTATTGGCCGACGAGAGGCCAGTCGAGGTCGAAGTCGACAGCGAACCAATCGAGCTGTTAGCCGACGAGAGGCCGGTCGACGTGGAGGTCGAGAGCGAACCAATCGAGCTGTTGGCCGACGACAGACCGGTCGACGTCGAGGTCGACAGCGAGCCAATCGAGCTGTTAGCGGACGACAGGCCGGTCGACGTCGAAGTCGAGAGCGAGCCGATCGAGCTGTTGGCCGACGACAGGCCGGTCGACGTGGAAGTCGACAGCGAACCAATCGAGCTGTTGGCCGACGACAGACCGGTCGAGGTCGAAGTCGACAGCGAACCAATCGAGCTGTTAGCGGACGACAGGCCGGTCGACGTCGAAGTCGACAGCGAACCGATCGAGCTGTTAGCCGACGACAGACCCGTCGAGGTCGAAGTCGAGAGCGAATCGATCGAGCTGTTAGCCGACGACAGACCGGTCGACGTGGAGGTCGACAGCGAACCAATCGAGCTGTTAGCCGACGACAGACCGGTCGACGTCGAAGTCGAGAGCGAGCCGATCGAGCTATTCGCCGACGACAGACCCGTCGACGTGGAAGTCGACAGCGAGTCGATCGAGCTGTTAGCCGACGAGAGGCCCGTCGAGGTCGAAGTCGACAGCGAACCGATCGAGCTGTTAGCCGACGACAGGCCCGTCGAGGTGGAAGTCGAGAGCGAACCGATCGAGCTGTTGGCGGACGACAGGCCCGTCGAGGTCGAAGTCGAGAGCGAACCAATCGAGCTGTTAGCGGACGACAGGCCGGTCGACGTGGAGGTCG
>NZ_CAJNKE010000527.1 GCF_905232215.1 Burkholderia sp. LMG 13014 | reverse complement strand
TTTTTCGCGATTTGCGCGTTATATTTTCTAGATATTGGCGCAGCCGACGGGGATCGACCCGATACGGCGCCCGCTTGCGATTCAGTTACAATACGTGCCCGCTGGAGTACGGCAACAAATAGGCCCGGTTCTTGCTGAACCAGTTTTCCGGGCATCGCAACCGCGCCGGATCGCCCATCCGCCTCCCGGCCGCGGTCGATGCGATGTGCCGCGCAGCACACCGGTTCGCAGCGCGCGCAACTCCGCGCCAGGCCTATCCTGGTATTTGAGAACCGGTTTTCCAGAGGCTTTCGGCCCCGCGGCGGCAAATCGCAAATGATTGCAAGCGCGGTTGCGGGTAATCCCAAAGTGCAGGCAATATCTCTTGATTTGCCGCACATTGAAGAAGCAAGCAGATGACGAAGAAACTCTTGACCGAAGCCGAAATCCTGAAGATGAGCGACAAGGATTACATGAATGAGGATCAGCTCGCCTTCTTCAAAAATCGGCTCGAACAGTTGCAGGCGGACATCCTCAAGAATGCAGGCCAGACGACCGAGAACCTGCGCGAGACGGTGATCGTGCCCGATCCCGCCGATCGCGCGACGATCGAGGAAGAGCACGCGCTCGAGCTGCGTACGCGCGATCGCGAACGCAAGCTCCTCAAGAAGGTTCAGCAGTCGCTCGCCCGCATCGATTCCGGCGATTACGGCTGGTGCGAGGAAACCGGCGAGCCGATCGGCATTCCGCGCCTGCTCGCGCGTCCGACCGCCACGCTGTCGCTCGAGGCGCAGGAGCGCCGCGAGTTGCGCCAGAAGCTGTTCGGCGACTGATCGAGCGGCGTTCCGCTCAGACACGCTGCTTCCCGAAAGCGCGCGGCCTGCCGCGCGCTTTTTGTTTTTCCGGCACCGGTTCCCCACCGGCCGCCGATTTGCCTCCCGCCTCTTGATATCCCGGCGCCCGCCCTAAAATGAAACGGACGCGCGCCGGGCCGCTTCCCGGCGCACTGCGAGTTACGCAGCGGCGCCTCGCGCCGCCCGACTCTTCCCCGTTTTTCTCAAGGAACGCAGATGGAGCAATTTCACGGCACGACCATCGTTTCGGTCCGACGCGGCGACAAGGTCGCGCTCGGCGGCGACGGCCAGGTAACCCTCGGCAACATCGTCATGAAGGGTGGCGCGCGGAAAGTGCGGCGGATCTACAACAACCAGGTGCTGGTCGGATTCGCGGGCGGCACCGCCGATGCGTTCTCGCTGCTCGACCGCTTCGAGGCGAAGCTCGAGAAGCACCAGGGCAACCTGACCCGCGCGGCCGTCGAGCTCGCGAAGGACTGGCGCACCGACCGGATGCTGCGCCGCCTCGAGGCGATGCTGATCACGGCCGACGCCACCACCACGCTCGTGATCACCGGCAACGGCGACGTGCTCGACCCCGAAGAAGGCATCTGCGCGATCGGCTCGGGCGGTGCGTATGCGCAGGCAGCAGCCCGCGCGCTCGCGGAGAACACCGAGCTGTCGCCGCGCGAGATCGTCGAGAAGTCGCTCAAGATCGCCGGCGACATGTGCATCTATACGAACCACAACCGCATCATCGAAACGATCGAGTAAGGACCGCACCATGAGCACCATGACCCCTGCCGAGATCGTCTCGGAACTCGACAAGCACATCATCGGCCAGGCGAAGGCCAAGAAGGCCGTCGCGGTCGCGCTGCGCAACCGCTGGCGCCGCCAGCAGGTCGCCGACCCGCTGCGCCAGGAAATCACGCCGAAGAACATCCTGATGATCGGGCCGACGGGTGTCGGCAAGACCGAAATCGCGCGCCGCCTCGCGAAGCTCGCCGATGCGCCGTTCATCAAGATCGAAGCGACCAAGTTCACCGAAGTCGGCTATGTCGGCCGCGACGTCGACAGCATCCTGCGCGACCTGATCGAGATCTCGGTCAAGCAGACGCGCGAAACCGAGATGCGCAAGGTCCGCAGCAAGGCGACCGACCAGGCGGAAGACCGCATCCTCGACATCCTGCTGCCGCAACCGCGCGCGGTGGGCTTCGGCGGCAACGCCGAGCACGCGAACGACGACAACAACGCGACGCGCCAGACCTTCCGCAAGCGCCTGCGCGAAGGCCAGCTCGACGACAAGGAAGTCGAGCTCGACCTCGAGCAGCCGTCGGCCGGCATGGACATCATGGCGCCGCCAGGGATGGAAGAGATGACCGAGCAGATCCGCTCGATGTTCTCGAACCTCGGCAGCGGCAAGAAGCAGCGCCGCAAGGTGAAGATCAAGGAAGCGCTGAAGCTGCTGACCGACGAGGAAGCGGCGAAGATGCTCAACGAAGAGGAAGTGAAGACGAAGGCCGTGCAGAACGTCGAGCAGAACGGCATCGTGTTCCTCGACGAGATCGACAAGATCACGTCGCGCAACAACGAAGGCAGCGGCGGCGAAGTGTCGCGCCAGGGCGTGCAGCGCGACCTGCTGCCGCTCGTCGAAGGCACGACGGTCAACACGAAGTACGGGATGGTGAAGACCGATCACATCCTGTTCATCGCGAGCGGCGCGTTCCATCTCGCGAAGCCGAGCGACCTGATCCCCGAACTGCAGGGCCGCTTCCCGATCCGCGTCGAGCTCGACTCGCTGTCGGTGAACGATTTCGAAGCGATCCTCGTCGCGACCGACGCCAGCCTCGTCAAGCAGTACCAGGCGCTGCTCGCGACCGAAGACGTGCAGCTCGAATTCGCCGAGGACGGCATCCGCCGTCTCGCGGAGATTGCCTATGCGGTCAACGAGAAGACCGAGAACATCGGTGCGCGCCGGCTGTACACGGTGATCGAGAAACTGCTCGAGGAAGTGTCGTTCTCGGCCGGCAACCATGCGGGCGAACGCGTGACGATCGACGCGAAGTATGTCGACCGCGCGCTCGGCGAAGTGTCGCAGGACGAAGACCTGTCGCGCTACGTGCTGTAACGCGCACGGCGTCGGACGAAAGACGGGCGGCCCCTTCCGGGGTCGCCCGTTTTTTTTGGTCACGCGATGCGGCGCACGTGCGTGCCCCTGGAACGCGGCTCATGGCAAGCATTTCGGTGTGTCCCTATAATTTGGACTCCTCTGGCTACGAACAGACGCATTCGTCACCGCCTCCGAATGACCATCTACCCGTCCATCGCCGGCCGAATCGTGCCGGCCCTGCTCACGCTCACGCGCACCGACATCCTGTCGCTCATGCGCCGGATCAAGCGGGAATCGCTGCGACGCTACAACGTCGCGTTTGTGCTCGCGTGGCTGGGCACGCTGGCAGGCATCGCACTCGCCAGCGTGGCGATCAGCATCGGCCTCAAATCCATCGCGAATAGCGTATCGGCAACGCCGTGGCCGATGGTCAGCGCCATCATCGTCGGTGGGTCCGCGCCGCTGCTCGGGAACCTCATCTACTCGGCGCTCATCACGCGCCTGCTGAAACGCGAGATCGTCGCCTGCCTGTCGCGGATCCCGAACCCGCCCGGCTGACGCGCCGGGCGCCAGACGCGCTTACTGCCGAACCGGCTTCTTCGCGAGCTTGCGCTGCAGCGTGCGGCGGTGCATGTTCAGCGCGCGCGCCGTCGCCGAAATATTGTTGTTGTTCTCGGCCAGCACGCGCTGGATGTGCTCCCATTCGAGCCGGTCGACCGACAGCACGACCGGATTCTCGAGCGCTTCGTCGGCCTGCACTTCGGTCGCGTTGGTCTGCAGCGCGGCCAGGATCGACTCGACGTTCGCGGGTTTCGCGAGATAGTTGTCGGCGCCTTCCTTCACCGCCTGCACGGCAGTCGCGATGCTCGCGTAGCCGGTCAGCACCAGGATCCGCGCATCGGGCTGCAGGTCGCACAGCGGCGCGATCAGGCTCAGGCCCGAATCCTCGCCGAGATGCAGGTCGACGGTAATGAACTGGAACTTGCTGCCCGCGGCGAGCCGGAGCGCCGCCTCCTTGTCGTGCGCCTGCTGGACCGCGTAACCGCGACGCTCGAGGCCGCGCGCGAGCGTGCCCGCGAACACCTCGTTGTCGTCGATCACCAGGAAATTGTTCTCGCTCATGTGGTTTCTCCGTCTACGTG
>NZ_CAJNKE010000526.1 GCF_905232215.1 Burkholderia sp. LMG 13014 | reverse complement strand
GATCGCAGTTGCGCACGCGCGAGGCAGAGACGGTTTTTTCCCGAGCGGGGGCAGTCATTCCGCGTATCCAACCACACGTTACCGAATCATGCACAGGAGTCAGGTCACATGAGCAAGTCGCTTTCATTTCCGATGTTCCGCTCGCGCGCGCTGTTCGCCACCGCCGCGAGCGCGTTCGCGCTGTCGGCCGCGGTGCCCGCGTTCGCGCAGCAGACCGCGGTGATGGCGGTGGATTCGACGTTCACGACGATGGACCCGTACGACGCGAACGACACGGTGTCGCAAGCCGTCGTCAAGTCGTTCTACCAGGGGCTGTTCGGCTTCGACAAGGACATGAAGCTCGTCAACGTGCTGGCGACCAGCTACGACGCGAGCCCGGATGCGAAGACCTACACGATCAAGCTGCGCCAGGGCGTGAAGTTCCACGACGGCACCGATTTCAACGCGGCGGCCGTGAAGGCGAACTTCGACCGCGTGACCGATCCCGCGAACCACCTGAAGCGCTACAACATGTTCCGCGTGATCGAGAAGACCGAAGTGGTCGATCCGTACACGGTGAAGATCACGCTGCGCGAGCCGTTCTCGGCGTTGATCAACACGCTCGCGCACCCGTCGGCCGTGATGATCTCGCCAGCCGCGCTGAAGAAGTGGGGCCGCGACATCGCGCTGCATCCGGTCGGCACCGGCCCGTTCGAGTTCGTCGAATGGAAGCAGACGGACGACCTGAAGGTGAAGAAGTTCGCCGGCTACTGGAAGAAGGGCTATCCGAAGATCGACGCGATCGACTGGAAGCCGGTGGTCGACAACAACACGCGTGCGGCGCTGATCAAGACGGGCGAAGCCGATTTCGCGTTCCGCATCCCGTTCGAGCAGGCGGCCGATCTGAAGGGCAACCCGAAGGTCGACGTCGTGGAGCGGCCGTCGATCGTGCAGCGCTACGTGTCGCTGAACCTGCAGCAGAAGCCGCTCGACAACCCGAAGGTGCGCCAGGCGCTGAACTATGCGGTGAACAAGGAAGCGCTCGCGAAGGTCGCGTTCGCCGGCTTCGCGACGCCGTCCACCGGCGTGGTGCCGCAGGGTGTCGACTATGCGACGAAGCTGGGCCCGTGGCCTTACGACCCGGCGAAGGCGCGCGCGCTGCTGAAGGAGGCCGGTTATCCGAACGGCTTCGAGACGACGCTGTGGTCCGCGTATAACAACTCGACGTCGCAGAAGGCGATCCAGTTCGTGCAGCAGCAGCTCGCGCAGGTTGGCGTGAAGGTGCAGGTGCAGGCACTGGAGGCCGGCGAGCGTGTCGCGAAGGTCGAGAGCGCGCCGGACCCGGCGAAGGCGCCGGTGCGGATGTACTACCTCGGCTGGTCGTCGTCGACCGGCGAGGCGAACTGGGCGATCACGCCGCTGCTCGCCGGCACGTCGGCGCCGCCGAAGCTCCTGAACACCGCGTACTACAAGAACGACACGGTCGATGGCGATCTCTCGAAGGCACTGGAGACGGTCGACCGCGCGAAGAAGACCGAGCTCTACACCGATGCGCAGAAGCAGATCTGGGCCGATGCGCCGTGGATCTTCCTCGTGCAGGAGAAGATCGTGTATGCGCGCAGCAAGCGGCTGCAGGGTGCGTACGTGATGCCGGACGGTTCGTTCAACTTCGACGAAATCTCGCTGAAATGACAGTGGTGATGACGGCGGTTCGTCCGCCACGCGGTGCCGGCGGCGCAAGCCGCCGGCATGCTGATTCGATCGGTGCCCCATGCTGAATTTTCTCGTCAAACGCCTGTTCGGCCTGCTGCCCACGCTCGCGATCGTCGCGGTGCTGGTGTTCCTGTTCGTCCATCTGCTGCCGGGCGATCCGGCGCGGCTCGCGGCCGGGCCCGAAGCCGACGATGCGACGGTCGCGCTGGTGCGCACCGACCTCGGCCTCGACCAGCCGCTGCCCGCGCAGTTCGTGAACTTCTTCGTGAAGATCGCGCACGGCGATTTCGGCCTGTCGACCCGCAGCAAGCGGCCGGTCTCGACCGAGATCGGCGAGCGCTTCATGCCGACGCTGCTGCTGACGCTCGTCAGCATGGCGTGGGCGACGGCCTTCGGGATGGCGATCGGCATCGCGTCGGCGGTGTGGCGCAATCGCTGGCCCGATCGCCTCGGCATGACGCTCGCGGTGTCGGGCATCTCGTTCCCGGCATTCGCGCTGGGCATGCTGCTGATGGAAATTTTCTCGGTGAAGCTCGGCTGGCTGCCGGTCGTGCCGGACGGCTCGTGGAAGAGCTACGTGCTGCCGTCGCTGACGCTCGGCGCCGCGGTCGCGGCCGTGATGGCGCGCTTCACGCGGGCGTCGTTCGTCGAGGTGCTGAACGAGGATTTCGTGCGCACCGCGCGCGCGAAGGGCGTGCACGAGCCGATGGTGGTGCTCAAGCACTGCCTGCGCAACGCGATGATCCCGGTCGTCACGATGATGGGGCTGCAGTTCGGCTTCCTGCTCGGCGGCTCGATCGTCGTCGAGGTCGTGTTCAACTGGCCGGGGCTCGGGCGCCTGCTCGTCGACGCGGTGACGATGCGCGACTACCCGGTGATCCAGGCGATCGTGTTGCTGTTTTCGCTCGAGTTCATCCTGATCAACCTGACCGTCGACGTGCTGTACGCGGTCATCAACCCGACCATCCGGTTCAAGTGAGGCGCGCATGAACGCGACTGTCCAGCCCGCGGCGCCGGCCGCACCGACCGCGATCCGCACACCGTGGCGCGAATTCTGGCGCAAGTTCCGCAAGCAGACCGTCGCGCTCGTCGCGGGCGGCTTCGTGCTGGCGCTCGTCGTGCTGGCGTTCGTCGGCCCGCACATCGTGCCGTTCGATCCGGAGAACTATTTCGACTACGACGCGCTGAACGCGGGGCCGTCGGCCGTGCACTGGTTCGGCGTCGATTCGCTGGGCCGCGACATCTTCAGCCGGATCATCACGGGGACGCGCATCTCGCTCGCGGCCGGTTTCTTCTCGGTCGCGCTCGGCGCGGTGATCGGCACGTTCTTCGGGCTGCTCGCCGGCTACTACGAAGGCTGGTGGGACCGCATCACGATGCGCGTGGCCGACGTGCTGTTCGCGTTCCCGGGCATCCTGCTCGCGATCGGCGTGGTCGCGATCCTCGGCAACGGGATGGTCAACGTGATCTGCGCGGTCGCGATCTTCAGCATCCCGGCATTCGCGCGGCTCGTGCGCGGCAACACGCTGATGCTCAAGCACATGACCTATATCGAGGCCGCGCGCAGCATCGGCGCGTCGGACTGGACGATCATCATGCGGCACATCCTGCCGGGCACCGTGTCGTCGGTCGTCGTCTACTTCACGATGCGCATCGGTACGTCGATCATCACGGCCGCGAGCCTGTCGTTCCTCGGGCTCGGTGCGCAGCCGCCGACGCCGGAGTGGGGCGCGATGCTCAACGAGGCGCGCGCGGACATGGTGACGGCGCCGCACATCGCGATCTTCCCGAGCCTCGCGATCTTCCTGACCGTGCTCGCATTCAACCTGCTCGGCGACGGGCTGCGCGACGCGCTCGATCCGAAGCTGGAGCGCCGCTGATGCGTATGGTACCGATGTGGACGGCGACGCTGCCGGCCGGGCCGCGCGGCACGATCGCCGACGTGCCGGGCGTGACGGTCGGCCATTGCACGCTCGATGCCGGCAACGTGCAGACGGGCGTGACCGTCGTGAAGCCGCATCCGGGCGACGTGTACCGCAGCAAGGTGCCGGCCGGTGCTGCCGTGATCAACGGCTTCGGCAAGAGCGTCGGGCTCGTGCAGGTCGACGAACTCGGCATGCTCGATACGCCGATCGCGCTGACCAATACGTTCGGCGTCGGCGCGGTCGCGCAGGCGCAGATCCGCGCGGCAATCGCGGCGAATCCGCAGGTCGGCCGCGACTGGTCGACCGTCAACCCGCTCGTGTTCGAGTGCAATGACGGCTATCTGAACGATATCCAGGCGTTCGCGGTCACGGCCGAACATTACGACGACGCGTGTCGCGCGGCGTCGCGTGACGTCGCACGCGGCGCGGTGGGCGCCGGGCGCGGGATGTCG
>NZ_CAJNKE010000525.1 GCF_905232215.1 Burkholderia sp. LMG 13014 | reverse complement strand
GCTGCAAAGCGGGCCGGTTCCTGCCGCGTTCTCGAAAATGCACCGGGAGTTTTTCGGTCACTCGAATGACGGCGAGTGACAGCCGATCCCGAAAGGGCGAGCGCAGGTTTCAGCGCTAGACCTTGTCGGGCAAGGTACAGGTACGGCTGCATCGTCCGGGCATGGCCTGCTGAGGCCAGCCTTGCTCGGCGCGCGAACCGCGGCGCGCCGAGCCTGGCCGTTCCCTCAGGCCGTTTGCGCCGCCGCCATGCTGAGCGCCACCGCCTGCGCGACTTCGATGCCGTCGATGGCTGCCGAATAGATGCCACCGGCATACCCCGCACCTTCACCGGCCGGATACAGGCCTTCGACGTTCATGCTCTGGTAATCGTCCTTGCGTCGAATCCGGATCGGTGACGAAGTGCGCGTCTCGACACCGGTGAGCACCGCATCGTGCATTGCGAAGCCAGCGATCTTCTTGTCGATCTGGGGCAGGGCTTCGCGGATCGCTTCGATCACGTAGTCCGGCAGCGCGGTGCTCAGATCGGTCGGGTTCACGCCCGGCTTGTATGACGGTTCCACGGAGCCGAGCGACGTCGACGGCCGGCCCGCGATGAAATCGCCGACCAGCTGGCCCGGCGCGCGGTAATCGCCGCCGCCGAGTTCGAACGCGCGCTCTTCCCATTTGCGCTGGAACGCGATGCCCGCCAGCGGGCCGCCGGGATAGTCATCCGGCGTGATGCCGACGACGATGCCCGCATTCGCGTTGCGCTCGGCCCGCGAATACTGGCTCATGCCGTTGGTGACCACGCGGCCCGGCTCGGAGGTCGCCGCGACGACCGTGCCGCCCGGGCACATGCAGAAGCTGTAGACGGCCCGGCCATTGCTGCAGTGGTGGACCACCTTGTAGTCGGCCGCACCGAGCTGCTTGTGGCCCGCGAACTTGCCGAAGCGGCTGCGATCGATCAACCCCTGCGGATGTTCGATGCGAAAACCCAGCGAGAACGGCTTGGCTTCGATATAGACGCCGCGATCGTGCAGCATCTGGAAGGTGTCGCGCGCGCTGTGGCCCACGGCCAGCACCACGTGGTCGCAGCGCAGCGTTTCGCCGTTCGAGAGCTTCAGCGAGCGCACCTTGCCCTGATCGATCTCGATGTCGTCGACCCGCGTTTCGAAACGCACTTCACCACCCAGTTCGTGGATGGATGCACGCATCTTTTCCACCATGCTGACGAGGCGGAACGTGCCGATGTGCGGCCGGCTCAGGTAGAGGATGTCTTCCGGCGCACCCGCCTTGACGAATTCGTCCAGCACCTTGCGGCCGTAGTGATTCGGATCCTTGATCTGGCTGTACAGCTTGCCATCGGAAAACGTGCCGGCCCCGCCTTCGCCGAACTGCACGTTGGATTCGGGATTGAGCACGCTCTTGCGCCACAGGCCGAAGGTGTCCTTGGTGCGCTCGCGCACGGCCTTGCCGCGTTCGAGGATGATCGGGCGGAACCCCATCTGCGCGAGGATCAGCCCCGCGAACAGGCCGCACGGCCCCATGCCGATCACGACCGGGCGCAGGAAATTACCGTGCTCGGGCGCTTTCGTGACGAAGTGGTATGCCATGTCGGGCGTCACGCCGCAATGCGGCTTGCCGGCGAGGCGCTTGATCGCGGCCGCTTCATCCGTGACTTCGACGTCGACGATATACGTGAGCTTGATGTCGGCGCGCTTGCGCGCATCGTGCGCACGGCGGTACACGGTGTAACGGAGGAGCCCGTCTGCGTCCACGCCAAGCTCCGCGAGGCGCTCGCGAATCGCGACCTCGAGCGCGCTTTCGGGGTGGTCGAGGGGGAGTTTAATTTCGCTTAGCCGTAACATGGGGACTCGGATGCGATTGCCACGGCGTCGTGGCGGTGTTGATACGATCGGGGGCCGGCAGGCCGGCGGTGTTGTCCGCCGTGCGGGCGTGCCGGACGCAAACCAATCATTGTCATTGCGGGAAGGGCAGTGCAAGCGGCAGTCCGCTGACTGGCCCGAACAACTCAAGCAACTTCAGGATAGGCGCACGAAGCGACCCTTGTGCGGGAAGATCGTCCCGCCTCCCGGCAACCGGGAGGCGAGCGACGCACCATCATGACGATGCCCGCGAGCGGTGTGCGCGCAAGCCACGCCATGCAGGCGCGGCCGGGAGCTTACTCCGCTGCCGGATGCACGCGCGTGTAGCCCTTCAGGATCGGGATCATCTGCGCGTAGATCTTCGGGTTCGCGGCGACGATTTCATGGCGATGCAGGAAATCGGCGTCGCCCGTGTAGTTGCCGACGAGGCCGCCGGCCTCGGTGATCAGCAGGCTGCCCGCTGCCATGTCCCACACGTTGATGCCTTGTTCGAAGAACGCGTCGAGGCGGCCGGCCGCGACGTTCGCGAGATCGAGTGCCGCGGCGCCCGGGCGGCGCAGGCCCGTGCAGGCCTGCGTCATTTCGGTGAAGAGGCGCGCGTAGGCATCGAGGCCGTCCTTTTCGCGGAACGGGAAGCCCGTGCCGACCAGCGCGTCCGCCAGGCGGTCGCGGCGGCCGACGCGGATGCGGCGGTCGTTCAGGTATGCGCCGCGGCCGCGGGTGGCCGTGAACAGGTCGTTCTTGTTCGGATCGTAGACGACGGCCTGCGTGACGACGCCCTTGTGCTCGAGCGCGATCGATACGCAGTAGTACGGGAAGCCGTGGATGAAGTTGGTCGTGCCGTCGAGCGGATCGATGATCCACTTGAATTCGGATTCGTTCTCCGATTCGCCCGATTCTTCCGCGAGGATCGCGTGGTCGGGGTAGGCGGTCTTCAGCGTCTCGATGATCGCGTCTTCGGCGGCCTTGTCCACTTCGGTGACGAAGTCGTTCTGCTGCTTCTTGCGGATCTCGATCAGGTCGAGATCGAGGGACGCGCGATTGATGATCTGTCCGGCGCGGCGCGCAGCCTTGACAGCAATGTTGAGCATGGGATGCATGAGCCTGGATCCTGTAGCCGGCGGCACGGGCCGCCACGAAGTGGAACAACCGCCCGGCACGGCGCAAACGTGGCAGGCGAGGTGAGACGCGAATTGACAAAGAACGGGGTACGACCCGCGCCGCACGGAGTGCGACGCGTAAAGGCATGATTTTACCCGATTTTTGGCGGTTTCAGGCGACCGGCATACGGGGAAACCCCCACTATCCGTCCGGACGAGTGGGTTTGCCGCGGTGATGGCGATACCATACTGCCATTCTGATGAACCGAGTCGCATCGTAGTGGAAACCCCGCAGATCACCGCCGCGCCGTCCGAGCCGGGCGCGGCCTCGTCCCGGCCGCCGTCCGGCGGCTTCACGTCAACCCGTTTCGTGCTCGTCGAGCCGAGCCATCCCGGCAATGTCGGGGCAGCCGCCCGCGCACTGAAGACGATGGGCTTTTCGCGTCTCGTGCTGGTCGCGCCGCGCGTGCCGCACGTGCAGAGCGATCCCGAGGCGATCGCGATGGCCAGCGGCGCGGACGACGTCCTCGCGTCCGCGCATGTCGTGCCGACGCTCGGCGACGCGCTGTCCGGCGTTCACTGGTCGATCGCGCTGACCGCACGCACGCGCGAATACGGGCCGCCGCGTCTCGCGCCGCGTGCGGCCGCCACGCAGGCATGCGCGCAGGTCGGCACGGGCGACATCGCGCTCGTGTTCGGCAACGAGCGCACGGGCCTCGCGAACGAGCATGTCGAGCAGTGCAGCGCGCTGGCGCACATCCCGGCGAACCCGGCCTACAGTTCGCTGAATCTCGCACAGGCCGTGCAGGTGCTCGCGTACGAGCTGCGCGTCGCGTTTCTCGAACAGGCGAGCGAGCCGTCGGCGCAACCGTCGGGAGAAGCCGGCACGCTTGCGCAGAGCGACGAGATCGAGCGGATGTACGTGCACCTCGAGAACGCGCTGATCGCGCTCGATTTCCTTGATCCGCGCAACCCGAAGAAGCTGATGCCGCGGCTGCGGCGCCTGTTCGCGCGCACGGGCCTCGAGCGCGAGGAGGTCAATATCCTGCGCGGCGTCGCGAAGCACATCCTGCTGAAATCGGGCAAACCGGGCGGCGACGCGTAAGCAGCCG
>NZ_CAJNKE010000524.1 GCF_905232215.1 Burkholderia sp. LMG 13014 | reverse complement strand
ACGGTCACGTCCGCCTACCCGTACCAGAACGACACGCAACTCAATGCGACCGGCTACGTCGTGCCGCAGCGCAAGGCCGCGGTCGCGTCGAAGGGCCAGGGGCGCGTCGAATGGCTCGGCGTGCTCGAAGGCACGCGCGTGAAGAAGGACGAGATCATCGCGCGCCTCGAAAGCCGCGACGTCGAGGCCTCGCTGGCGCAGGCGCTCGCACAGGTGAAGGTCGCCCGTGCCAACCTCGGCGTCGAGCAGGCCGAACTGAAGGACGCCGAGATCGCGTTGCGCCGCACCTCGGTGCTCGCGCCAAAGGGCGCCCTGCCGGCCGCGCAGCTCGACACCGACACGGCCCGCGTGAACAAGGCGCGCGCGTCGCTCAGCAGCGACCAGGCGGCGATCGCGTCCGCCGAGGCCAACGCGCAGGCCGCGCAGGTCGCGGTCGACCAGACGGTGATCCGCGCGCCGTTCGACGGCATCGTGCTCGCGAAGCACGCGAACGTCGGCGACAACATCACGCCGTTCTCGTCCGCGTCGGACAGCAAGGGCGCGGTCGTGACGATCGCCGACATGGACACGCTCGAGGTCGAGGCCGACGTCGCCGAATCGAATATCGCGAAGATCCGCGCCGAGCAGCCGTGCGAGATCCAGCTCGACGCGCTGCCCGACACGCGCTTCGCGGGCCGCGTGTCGCGCATCGTGCCGACCGTCGATCGCTCGAAGGCCACCGTGCTCGTGAAGGTGCGCTTCGTCGACCGCGACGACCGCGTGCTGCCCGACATGAGCGCGAAGATCGCATTCCTGTCGAAGCCCGTGTCGGCGCAGGACCGGCAGCCCGTGACAGCCGTGCAGGCGAGCGCGGTCGTCGAGCGCGACGGCCGGCCGGTCGTGTTCGTCGTGAAGGACGACGTCGTGCACGCGACAGCCGTGACGGCCGGCCTGCGGATCGGCGAACTCGTCGCGATCCGCGGCGTGAAGCCCGGCGACACGGTCGTGCTCGCGCCGGGCGCGAAGCTGAAGGACGGCGCGAAAGTGACCGTCGCGAAGAAGTAGCGCACGTGAACGACGCCCCGCCGCCCCTCGTCGAGCTCAGCCACGTCGCGAAGTCGTACCGGCGCGGCAACCAGATCGTGCCCGTGCTGACCGACATCACGCTCGACATCGGCGAAGGCGACTTCGTCGCGCTGATGGGGCCGTCCGGCTCCGGCAAGAGCACGCTGCTGAACCTCGTGGCGGGCATCGACCGGCCCGATAGCGGCGAGCTGCGCGTGGGCGGGCTCGACATCTCGCTGCTCGCGGAAGCGCAACTGGCCGAATGGCGCGCGGCGAACGTCGGCTTCATCTTCCAGTTCTACAACCTGATGCCGGTGCTCACCGCGTTCGAGAACGTCGAGCTGCCGCTGATGCTCACGCACCTGTCGCGCCGCGAACGGCGCGAGCGCGTCGAACTCGTGCTCGACATGGTGAACCTCGGCGACCGGACGAGCCACTACCCGTCCGAGCTGTCGGGCGGCCAGCAGCAGCGCGTCGCAATCGCGCGCGCGCTGATCACCGACCCGGTGCTGATCGTCGCCGACGAGCCGACCGGCGACCTCGACCGCGCGTCGGCCACCGACGTGCTCGCGATGCTGCAGCGGATGAACGCCGAGCTCGGCAAGACGATCATCATGGTGACCCACGACGCGCATGCGGCCGGCGCCGCGCGCTCGCTCGTGCATCTGGAAAAAGGGGAGCTGATCGATGGGCACGCCGGCTGACCGGCTGCGGGAGCGCGCACGATGTACGTGCTGAAGCTGATCGCGCGCAATGCGCTGCGGCACCGGCTGCGCACGCTGCTGACCGTGCTCGGGCTGACCATCGCGGTGCTGGCGTTCGGGCTGCTGCATACCGTGGTCGACGCGTGGTACGCGGGCGCGGCCGCTGCATCCAGCGGGCGGCTCGTCACGCGCAACGCGATCTCGCTCGTGTTTCCGCTGCCCGTGAGCTACGAGAACCGGATTCGCGGCGTCGACGGCGTGACGGCCGTGGTCCGCTCGAACTGGTTCGGCGGCATCTACCGCGACCCGAAGAACTTCTTCGCGAGCTTCGCGGTATCGGACAACTATCTCGACCTGTATCCGGAATTCATCATCCCGGCGCAGCAGCGCGCCGACTACGCCCGCGACCGCCGCGGCTGCCTCGTCGGCCGCCAGCTCGCCACGCAGTTCGGCTTCAAGATCGGCGACGTGATCCCGCTCAAGGGCACGATCTATCCCGGCACGTGGGATTTCGTCGTGCGCGGGATCCTCGACGGCCGCGACGACTCGACGATCACACGCCAGCTGGTGTTCCACTGGGACTACCTGAACGAGACGGTGCGCCAGCGCACGCCGAAGCAGGCCGACCAGGTCGGCGTGTTCGTGCTCGGCGTCGCGAACCCCGACGACGGCGCGTCGATCGCGCGCAACGTCGACGCGGTGTTCAAGAACTCGCTCGCCGAAACGCTGACCGAGACCGAGCAGGCGTTCCAGCTCGGCTTCGTCGCGATGTCGAACCAGATCATCGCGGCGATCCGTCTCGTGTCGTACGTCGTGATCCTGATCATCATGGCCGTGATGGCCAACGCGATGGCGATGAGCGCGCGCGAACGCACGGCCGAATACGCGACGCTGAAGGCGCTCGGCTTCGGCCCCGGGTTCCTCGCGCTGATCGTGTTCGGCGAATCGGTCGTGATCGCGGTGGCCGGCGGCGGGCTCGGGATCCTCGCGACGCCGCCCGCCGCCAGCCTGTTCAAGCAGGCGGCCGGCGGCATCTTCCCGGTGTTCAAGGTGTCGACCGAGACGGTGGCGCTGCAGGCCGCGTGCTCGGTCGCGGTCGGCTTCGCGGCCGCGATCGCGCCGGCGTGGCAGGCGGCGCGCGTGCGGGTCGTCGAGGGCCTGCGGGCAATTGGCTAGGCGCATGGCGATCCCGCTCAACTACATCGCGCGCAATCTGTGGACCCGGCGGCTCACCACCGCGCTGACCGCCGGCGGGATGGCGCTCGTGATCTTCGTGTTCGCGACGGTGCAGATGCTCGACGCGGGGCTCACGAAGACGCTCGTGTCGACCGGCGAACCCGACAACGCGGTGGTGATCCGCAAGGGCGCCGAAACCGAGATCCAGAGTTCGATCGACCACCAGCAGGCCAACGCGCTCGAGATGCACCCGGCCGTCGCGCTCGGCCCCGACGGCCGGCCGCTGGTCTCGAAGGAGGCGGTCGTGCTGATCTCGCTGGTGAAGACGTCGACCGGCAAGCCGTCGAACGTCGTGATCCGCGGCGTGTCGCCGGCCGGCCTCGCGCTGCGCCCGCACGTGAAGCTCGTCGCCGGCCGCCTGTTCACGCCCGGCTCGTCGGAAATCGTCGTCGGCAGCGCGATCGCGAAAGGGTTCAGCGGCACGCAACTCGGCGACAGCCTGCACTTCGCGCAGCGCGACTGGACCATCGTCGGCATCTTCGATGCAGGCGGCAGCGGCTTCGATTCGGAGATCTGGGGCGACGTCGACCAGCTGATGCAGTCGTTCCGGCGCACCAGCTATTCGTCGATGGTGCTGCGCATCCCGAGCGCCGACGGCTTCGCGCGCTTCAAGGCCGACATCGACGTCGACCCGCGCCTCACCGACGAGGCGAAACGCGAACAGACCTTCTACGGCGACCAGTCGAGGGCACTGTCGAAGTTCATCAACATCCTCGGCATCACGCTGTCGACGATCTTCTCGATCGCCGCGATGATCGGCGCGATGATCACGATGTATGCGTCGGTCGCGAACCGCGTCGCCGAGATCGGCACGCTGCGCGCGCTCGGCTTCAAGCGCACCAACGTGCTCGCCGCGTTCCTGCTCGAAGCGCTGCTGCTCGGCTTCGTCGGCGGCGTCGCGGGGCTCGCGTGCGCGTCGCTGATGCAGTTCGCATCGTTCTCGACGACCAACTTCCAGACCTTCGCGGACCTGTCGTTCCGCTTCGTGCTGACGCCCGCGATCGTCGTGAAGACACTGCTGTTCTCGCTCGTGATGGGGCTCGTCGGCGGGTTCCTGCCGGCGATGCGCGCCGCGCGGCTGAAGATCGTCGACGCGCTGC
>NZ_CAJNKE010000523.1 GCF_905232215.1 Burkholderia sp. LMG 13014 | reverse complement strand
TCGGTACGATCGCATGGCGCCTCGCGAAAGGCGGCGGCGATACGCGCGGCCGCGACGAATGACGCCGCGCGGTCATGCGCACCGCCCGTCCGCCCGTCCGCCCGTCTTTACGCGCCGTTTATCTCGCGTGCCGGTTTCTTTCGACGGTCGCAATGCATAACTGCGTACAGTCTTCGCATCGGAACCACGATGCGACGACATGCAGGAAACCTATCCATCGTATGACCGGCCGCTGCCACGCACACGCGTGCGCCCGGCCCTGCGGCTGAAGCGGCTTCTGCTGCTCTTCCCGATCGTGCTGCCGCTGTCGATCGCATTGCCCGCGCATGCCGACGACACGCCCGCAGCACCGGTCACCGCCGCCAGCACGCCCGAAGCATCGTCTCCCCCCACCCTCGATACGATCGTCACCGCGCTGCGCAACCGCTTTCACGTCGCGTATGCCGACGCGCGCACGATCGCCCGCGCGGTGCAGACCGAATCGGATCGCTACGGGCTCGCACCGGCGCTGCTGCTCGCGATCATCGCGGTCGAGTCGGGCTTCGATCGCCACGCGGTCAGTGTCGCCGGCGCGCGCGGGTTGATGCAGGTGCTGCCCACCGCCCATCGCGATCTCGTCGCGCACGTGAAGGACTTGTCCGATCCGGCCACCAACGTGCGGATCGGCGCGGCCATCTTCCGCGGCTATCTCGACGATGCGGACGGCGACGTCGAAACCGCGCTCGTGCGCTACAACGGCGGCACGAAGCGCTATGCGCAACGCGTCGCGCTGCGCGTGCAGCAATTCGATGCGCAGCTGCGCCGTTCGAGCGGCACGGCGAGTGACGACGCGCTGCGGACGGCCGCGAACCCCTGAGCGCGTCGCTACTGCACGCCGACGAGCCGGTAGCCGACGCCCGTCTCCGTCACGATGTATTCGGGCCGCCTCGGGTCGCACTCCAGCTTGCGCCGCAGATGGCCGACATACACGCGCAGGTAGTGCGCATCCTTGCCGTGCGTCGCGCCCCACACCTCGCTCAGCAGGCGGTCGTGCGTGAGCAGCCGGCCCGCGTGATGCGCGAGCGCGGCCAGCAAGCGGAATTCGATCGGGCTCAGATGCACGCGCGCACCGCCGCGCCACACCTGGCGATCGCCTAGATCGACGGTCACGTCGCCGAAGCGCACGCGCACCGCGTCGACGCGCCCGCCGCCGGCCTGCCGCCGCAGGTGCGCACGAATCCGCGCAATCAGCTCGGCGGCACCGAACGGCTTGGTCAGATAGTCGTCCGCACCCGCGTCGAGCGCGGCGACCTTGTCGCTTTCCGCACTCAGCGCCGACAGCACGATCAGCGGTGCGGCCGAGCACGCGCGCAGCGCACGGATCAGTTCGGTGCCGCCAAGGTCTCGCAGGTTTGTGTCCGCGACGATCAGGTCGGGCCGTCGTGCGCCGACGGCCGCCACGCCCGCCGCACCCGTCTCGGCCTCGCAGACGTGCATGTGTTCGGCCTTCAGCGCGACACGGACGAAATGCCGGATGAACCTGTCTTCGTCGACGATCACGATGACGACGGTCGGTTCGCTCATGCGGCGGCGCCTTCGTCCGGGGCGTCATGCGCGCCCATGCTCACGCCCATCCGCATGCCACCAGCACCATGTCGATCAGCTTGATGAACGGGAACGGCAGCAGCACGCCGCCGAGGCCGTACAGCAACAGGTTCCTGCGCAGCAGCGGCGCCGCGCCGAGCGGGCGATAGCGCACGCCCTTCAGTGCCAGCGGGATCAGCGCGACGATGATCAGTGCGTTGAAGATCACCGCCGACAGGATCGCCGACGCCGGTGATGCGAGATGCATCACGTCGAGCACGCGCAGTTGCGGATACGTCGTCGCGAATGCGGCCGGGATGATCGCGAAATACTTCGCGACGTCGTTCGCGATCGAGAACGTCGTCAGCGAGCCGCGCGTCATCAGCATCTGCTTGCCGATCTCGACGATCTCGATCAGCTTCGTCGGGTTCGAGTCGAGGTCGACCATGTTGCCGGCTTCCTTCGCCGCCTGCGTGCCGGTGTTCATCGCGACCGCCACATCGGCCTGCGCGAGCGCCGGCGCGTCGTTCGTGCCGTCGCCCGTCATCGCGACGAGGCGGCCGACCGCCTGGTGCTCACGGATCGTCGCGAGCTTGGTTTCCGGCGTCGCTTCCGCGAGGAAATCGTCGACGCCCGCTTCCGCCGCGATCGCCGCGGCCGTCAGCCGGTTGTCGCCCGTCACCATCACGGTCTTGATGCCCATCTTGCGCAGCTCCGCGAAGCGCTCCTTGATGCCGCCCTTCACGATGTCCTTTAGCTCGATCACGCCGAGCACGCGGGCGACACCGTCGACGCGCTCCGCCACCGCGAGCGGCGTGCTGCCGCGGCGCGCGATGTCGGTCACGACCGCTTCGACTTCGCGCGTGACGCGGCCGCCGTGGGATTCGACGTAATGCTTGATCGCATCCGCCGCGCCTTTGCGGATCTCGCGACCGGGCGCCCCGGAGGACGTCCCCGTGGGGGTCAAGTCGACGCCGCTCATCCGCGTCTGCGCGCTGAACGACAGGAACACCGGATGCAGCGCCTGCATGTCGCGCTCGCGCAGGTTGAACCGCTGCTTCGCGAGCACGACGATGCTGCGGCCTTCCGGCGTTTCGTCGGCAAGCGACGACAGCTGCGCGGCATCGGCCAGCGCTTCCTCGGTCACGAACGGCGCGGGCACGAACGCCGACGCCTGGCGGTTGCCGAGCGTGATCGTGCCGGTCTTGTCGAGCAGCAGCACGTCGACGTCGCCGGCCGCTTCCACCGCGCGGCCCGACGTCGCAATCACGTTCGCCTGCATCATCCGGCTCATCCCGGCCACGCCGATCGCGGACAAGAGGCCGCCGATCGTCGTCGGGATCAGGCACACGAGCAACGCCACCAAGGCGGTGATCGTCACGACATGGCCGGCCTTCATCGCCTCGACCGCGAACGTCGAGAACGGCAGCAAGGTGGCCGTCGCAAGCAGCATCACGATCGTCAACGCAACGAGCAGGATCGTCAGCGCGATCTCGTTCGGCGTCTTCTTGCGCTTCGCGCCCTCGACCATCGCGATCATCCGGTCGAGGAACGCTTCGCCCGGATTGACGGCGACCCGCACGACGATCCAGTCGGACAGCACACGCGTGCCACCCGTCACCGACGAGAAGTCGCCGCCCGCCTCGCGGATCACCGGCGCGGATTCGCCGGTGATCGCCGATTCGTCGACCGACGCGACACCTTCGATCACGTCGCCGTCGGCCGGGATCGTGTCGCCGGTTTCGACGAGCACGACGTCGCCTTTGCGCAGGTCGGTCGACGCCATCACCTCGACGGGCGCCTTCGCACGCGGCGCCGCGAGCTTTTTAGCGACCACGTTGTGTTTCGCACTGCGCAGCGATGCGGCCTGCGCCTTCGAACGCCCTTCGGCGAGCGCTTCGGCGAAGTTCGCGAACAGCACGGTGAACCACAGCCACAGCGCGATCGCGACGATGAAGCCGGCGGGTGCTTCGGCCTGGCCGAACAGCGCGGCGATCCACAGGATCGTCGTCAGGATGCTGCCGACGTACACGCAGAACATCACCGGGTTGCGGAACTGCGTGCGCGGCGTGAGTTTCCTGAACGAATCGGCGATCGCCGGGCGCACGAGCGCGGGATCGAACATCGAGCGCACGGCCGTGCGCGGATGGCCGGGTTGCGCGGCGCGCGGGCCTGTCATGGGAGAGAGAGACATGGCGGTTTCCTTTTGCCGGCACGCCCGCGCAGCGGCAGCCGGCATCGGTCAGGCGAGCCGGCTGCCGTCGCGCGTTTTCGCGTGCGGCTTCCGTTTCCACGAAACCATCTTATGAAGGTTCGCGTGAAGATCGCGGCAAAGGATCACGTCAAGGTATAAAAAGCGCGTAAACGTCCGTTTCGCCGCGGCGCGGCGGGGGTGTCTCAAGGGCCGTACACGAGCGGGAGCGCCACACTCCGCTCATACGACGTTTACGCGGCAAAGCAGGAAAACGAACCGGCGCGCGGCGCTCAGCCGAACGTGTAGCGCCCGTGCTGGCGCAGGCTGGGCAGCGC
>NZ_CAJNKE010000522.1 GCF_905232215.1 Burkholderia sp. LMG 13014 | reverse complement strand
GCGCGGCCATCCGGCGCTGGCCTTCCGAGTCCATGTTCGCGAACGCCTTCTGCGCACGTGCGATGGTTTCGTCGTCGAGGCGGCTGATCAGGCGCTCGGCGTCGCGCCATGCTTCGTCCTCGGTCTCGCGCACGATCACGTGCAGACGGATGCCGAACTTGATCTTGCGGCCACGTGACTCCGCGCGAGCGCGAATATCGGCGATCTTCTTCGCGACGGCCTCGGGCGGCTCGCCCCAGGTCAGGTAGGTGTCGATGTGATCGGCCGCGATCTCGTGCGCGGCCGGCGACGAGCCGCCGAACCACAGCGGCGGATGCGGACGCTGCACGGGCGGATACAGCGCCTTGCCGCCCTTCGACTGCAGATGCTTGCCGATGTAGTCGAACCCGCCGTTGTCGTGCGACGCGGACAACAGCCCGCGCCAGATGTTCAGGAAGTCGTCGGTGATTTCGTAGCGCGTGTCGTGATCCGCGAACAGGCCGTCGCCTTCGAGCTCGGCGGCATCGCCACCCGTCACGACGTTGATCAGCAGACGGCCGCCCGACAGGCGGTCGAACGTCGCGGCCATCCGCGCCGACAGCCCCGGCGACGCGATGCCGGGACGAATCGCGACCAGGAACTTCAGGCGCTGCGTCGCCGGGATGAGGCTCGACGCAACGACCCACGCATCCTCGCAGGAACGGCCGGTCGGCAGCAGCACGCCCTCGTAGCCGAGCGTGTCGGCCGCCACCGCGACCTGCTTGAAGTAATCGTAGTCCGCGGCGCGCGCACCTTCGGCCGTACCGAGATAGCGGCTGTCGCCGTGCGTGGGGATAAACCAGAACACATTCATTTGCTGCTCCTGCTTGACTGTCCTTGCCGGAATTTGGAAAAAACACCGCCCTGCTCGCGTCGCGGATCAGCGGCGCATGCATGGTGTGCGTTCGAATCGGGATGGCTCGCCGGTCAGGCCGTGCAGCGGGCGAGGACGCGATTGCACGGCTGTTTCTGGGAAATCAGTCTAGGGATCGGTGCAGGGCTTTGGAACGATTTTTTTGAGCTTAGGTTTTCCGCTTTCGTGATTAGCACGACGCTGGAGCGAATATCGCGGCGGGCGGGCCCTATAATGACGCACCTATCCGAATAACTCCGCGCGGACGGCCCCGGCCGTGCGCGCCTGCGGTGCACTCATCGATGCAGAAAGTCATCCTGCCATTCCTGTCCGGCTTCCTGGCCGCCCTGTTCTTCCGCGAAGCCACGCTCGCACTCCTTCATACGGCCGACCTGATCGCCGCAACCGGCTTCTCCACGCAGCCGTTCGCGCCGCTCGGCATTCCTGAATTTGTCGCGAATGCGCTGATCAGCGCATGCTGTGCAGTCCCGATGGCGTGGCTGCTGCGCGTATCGCCGGAACGCGAGGCATCGTGGATCGGCGCCCTGGTGTTCGGCGGCATCGTGCTGACGGCCGCCCGCGTGTTCGCGATCGATCCGCTGCGCGGCATCTGGCCGTCGGGCAACATGATGCCCGTGCTCGCGGCCGGCTTCGCGGCGAACGCGGTCTGGGGCTTCGGCGCGCTCGTGTTCATGCGCGCGTTCATGTCGGACGATGCAGGCGACGAGTAACGTCGGCGCAAGCGCTCCGCCCTTCGACCGCAGACTGGTCGACATTGTCAAGTCCTGGAATAGGTTGACAGTGTTCACCCGCTAAACGCCCGATGCACCGCATCGGGCGTTTTGTATTTGAGGGCGGCATGTGGCCGCTCGCAGTTGTAGATGTTCACCGACTGTTCGACCATCTTTGCGGCCTGCTTGAGATCGGCCGGGCGATGCAGCAAGAACTCGCCTTTGAGGATGCCGTTGATCCGCTCTGCCAGTGCATTCTGATAGCAGTCGTAGCCATCGGTCATTGAGCAGCGCAGACCATGGCGTCGATGGATGTCCTGGTAATACGTCGAGCAATACTGGATTCCGCGATCGGAATGGTGGATCAACGGCTGGCGGCTTCGGCGCGTACGCAACGCCTTCTTGAGCGCCAGACTGACTTGCTCGGTCTGCAGGCTGTCATGGACGTGGTAGCCGACGACCTTGCGCGAGAACGCGTCGGTCACAAGGCTCAAGTACACGAACGGACCAGCGGTCGGCAGATAGGTGATGTCGGCAACCCAAACCTGCTCAGGGGCTTTCGGCACGATTTGCTCCGGGCCGGCCTTCAATAGGTTCGGATGGCGCCGGAAGCGGTGATGGCTATGGGTGGTCTTGTGATACGCGCGGTGTGGCGCGACCAGTAGGCGCGCGGTGCGCAGCACGTCGAACAGTCGGTCCCGCCCCAGCTTGATACCACGCTCGACCAGCGCTGGTCCGAGCAGATGATGCAGCTTGCGCGTGCCCAGCCTCGGTTGTCGCAGACGGATGTTCTGTACCAGCGAGGTGACGGTCTCGGCTTGCGAGCAGCGACGAGCCTCGCTCTGGCAACGCTTGTAATACGCTTGGCGGCTGATGCCCATGTATCGGCAGGCCCGCTCGACGCTCAGCTTTTCGACCCGCTTTTGCGCGACGACCTGCCCGAAGGCTTTTTTACGGTGATCCCGTAGTCCTTGCGCATCACGTCGATCACCGCTTCGAACAGCGCGGCTTTCTCCTGCGCTTCTCGCAACTGCGTCTCCAACTCCTTGATGCGTTGCTCCGGTGTGAGCGGCTTCGAATCTTGCTTCGGCATGGTGGAACCTGATCGCGCACGACCGGATGGATCGGCCCAATCCTGCAAGCCGTGCTTACGTAACCATACCAGCACCGTCGAGCGGCCCTGAATGCCGTAGCGTCGCTGTGCCTCTTTGTAAGTCAGATCGCCTTTTTCGACTTGCCCCACCACCGACAGCTTAAAAGCCAGGCTGTAGTCCCGCTGCGTCCGCTTGATCCCTTGCTCCATCTGGCACCTCCTCGCCTCGGCGAAAAAGTGTCAACCTATTTCAGGATGGGTCAATGCGATAAAAAAAAGCCCTCGAAACGAGGGCTTTTTGCTGGGTGCCGCGCGCCGTAGCGGCGCGCAGGCGCCGGACCTTACGCGAAGTTCTTCGCTGCGAAGTCCCAGTTCACGATGTTCCAGAACGCTTCGACGAACTTCGGACGTGCGTTGCGGTAGTCGATGTAGTACGCGTGTTCCCACACGTCGATCGTCAGCAGTGCCTTGTCGGCGGTCGTCAGCGGCGTCGCTGCGTTGCTCGTCGACACGATGTCGAGCGAACCGTCAGCCTTCTTCACGAGCCATGCCCAGCCCGAACCGAACGTGCCGACTGCGGCCTTCGTGAACGCTTCCTTGAATGCGTCGTACGAACCCCACTTCGCGTTGATCGCGTCGCCCAGCGCGCCGGTCGGTGCGCCGCCGCCGTTCGGCGACAGGCTGTTCCAGAAGAACGTGTGGTTCCAGATTTGCGCGGCGTTGTTGAAGATGCCGCCCGACGACTTCTTCACGATCTCTTCCAGCGACAGGTTCTCGAATTCCGTGCCCGGGATCAGATTGTTCAGGTTCGTCACATAAGCCTGATGGTGCTTGCCATAGTGGTACTGGATCGTCTCGAGCGAGATGGTCGGCGCGAGTGCGTCTTCAGCGTACGGGAGCGGCGGGAGCGTATGAGCCATGGCGATTCCTTCGTTGAGTATGTAGGGAGGCTTGTGTTGAATGCTGCCGAGCGTCCGATTGTAGGCGAGGACGAATAACCCCGCAAACTCACGGGCCATTTATCCGCGGTATGCGGAAAAGCGATGTTGACGCAACGTCCGGCCGGACGAGCCGGCGCTGCGCAGCACCCGTTGCGGCGCACGGTTTGCCGGTTGCGCGACCGTCGCGGCGCGCGCGCCGGTTACATCAGATCGTATCGGTCAGCCGCGGCTGCACGTCGGCGAGCGACACGTCGGCCGAGCCTTCCGCGAGATGCACGGTCAGGCGGCGCTGCGGCTTCAGCGCGTTCGGCGTGCGCACCGCGCGGCCCGTCTGTGCATCGATCAGCGCCGCATACCCGCGCTCGAGCGTGCGCTGCGGGCTCAACACCTCGAGCCTTGCCGCACAGGCTGACACGCGAGCCGTGTCGCGTTCGTGACGGCGCTGCAAGGCGAGTGCAA
>NZ_CAJNKE010000521.1 GCF_905232215.1 Burkholderia sp. LMG 13014 | reverse complement strand
GACCGCCCCAACGACAAAACGGAGACATCCATGTCCGCATCCCCCCCGACGGTTGCACACGCAACCGGTTCGGCCGGCGCCGTCAGCCACCGGCGCATCGTGTTCGCGAGCTTCATCGGCACCGCGATCGAGTTCTACGATTTCTACGTGTACGCAACGGCCGCCGCACTCGTCATCGGCCCCGTCTTCTTCCCGCACGGCTCCGCGACCGCACAGGCGCTGTCCGCGTTCGTCACGTTCGGCATCGCGTTCATCGCACGCCCGATCGGCTCGTTCCTGTTCGGGCACTTCGGCGACCGCATCGGCCGCAAGTCGACGCTCGTCGCGTCGCTGCTCGTGATGGGCGTGTCCACCACCGCAATCGGCTTCGTGCCCGGCTACGACGCGATCGGCACGCTCGCACCGGTGCTGCTGTGCGTACTGCGCTTCGGCCAGGGGATCGGCCTCGGCGGCGAATGGGGCGGCGCCGCGCTGCTCGCGACCGAGCATGCGCCGCAGGGCAAGCGCGGCTGGTTCGGGATGTTCCCGCAGCTCGGGCCCTCGGTCGGCTTCCTGATGTCGAACGGCCTGTTCTTCGCGCTCGCGCTGTCGCTGTCGGACGAGCAGTTCCGCAGCTGGGGCTGGCGCATCCCGTTCCTGGTCAGCGCTGTGCTGGTCGCGCTCGGCCTGTACGTGCGGCTCAAGATCACCGAAACGCCTGCGTTCCAGGCTGCGCTCGATCGCAACGAGCGCGTGCGCGTGCCGGTCGCGACCCTGATCACGCAACACTGGCAGCCGACGCTGCTCGGCGCGCTCGCGATGGTCGTCTGCTACACGCTGTTCTACATCTCGACGGTGTTTTCGCTGTCGTACGGCGTGTCGGCGTTGCATATTCCGCGCCAGAGCTTCCTCGGCCTGCTGTGCTTCGCGGTCGTGTTCATGGGGCTCGCGACGCCGCTGTCCGCGTGGGCATCCGACCGCTTCGGCCGCAAGCCGGTGCTCGTCGTGGGCGCGATCGCCGCGCTGCTGTCGGGTTTCGCGATGGAGCCGCTGCTCGGCAGCGGCTCGATGCCGCTCGTCGCGCTGTTCCTGACGATCGAGCTGTTCCTGATGGGCGTGACGTTCGCGCCGATGGGTGCGCTGCTGCCGGAACTGTTCCCGACCAACGTCCGCTATACGGGCGCGGGCGTCGCGTACAACCTCGGCGGGATTCTCGGCGCGTCGATCGCGCCGTATATCGCGCAACTGCTGGCGGCGCGCGGCGGGCTGTCGTGGGTCGGCGGTTATGTGTCGGTTGCGGCGGCCATCAGCCTGATCGGCGTGCTGCTGATGCGCGAAACGCGCGACGCATCGCTCGTCTGAGACTCCGGGGCGGCCCGGGTTGTGCGGTGGTCGGCGCTGCCTATACTCGATCCTGGGTGCGCCGCTGCGCGCCCCCGGGATCCCGCCCCGAAGGAGCCGCCGCCATGAACATCCGCCTCGGCAATGCCGATCTGGTCCTGATCCTCGCGCTCGCGCTGGGTGGCGCGCTGCTGCTCGCGCTGCGCTTCCGGCCGAAGACGTGGCGCGGCCTCGTGTTCGAGGCGCTGCTCGCGAATCTGGCGGCCATCGCCGCCGTGGTCACCATCGAAGCGATACTGGCGTAAGCCCGCCGGCAACCGTCAGGCGACGGCCTGCACCGGCAACACGTCGCAGACCGGCGCCACGGCATCGATTGCATCGAGTGCGTCGGCCATGCTCGGCGGCGCGCCTGCGGCGCCGATCGACAGCGAATGCGGCGCGCCGCCGATACCGAAGTGGGCACGCGAAGTGGCCACGAACATCATCACCGTCGGGCGCCGCAGCGCATGCGCCAGGTGCACCAGCCCCGTGTCGACGCCGACGACCAGCGCCGCCCGGCTGATCGTCGCGGCGAGTTCGCCCAGTGACATGGCCGGCAGCACGACCGCGCCAGGCGCGCGCGCGGCGATGTCCTGCGCGTCGCCATGCTCGGCAGGCGAGCCCCACGGCAACAGCACGCGCAAGCCGCGCGCCATCATTCGGGTCGCGAGTTCGGCCCAATGATCGGCCGGCCATTTCTTGTCGGCATTCGACGTGGCGTGGAACAACAGCATGAACGGTGCGCCTTCGGTAACGATCGGCGGCAACGATACGTCTGGCGCAACGATCCCGTACGACGCAATGCCTTCGGGCGCGTAGCCCAGCGCCTCACCCGCGCTGACACGCATGCCGTGCCACGCGTCGCAGGGCGGCTTCGGGCCGAAGCGATGCGAATATGCAAAGCGTGCCCCAGTTTCGCCGAGATCCGGCGTGCGGTATCCGACACGACGCCGGGCACGTGCCAGCGCCGCAATGATCGCGCTCTTGTAGACGCCGTGCAGGTCGATCACCGCATCGTAGCGATGCCGGCGCAACGCGCCGATCGACGCCGATATCGCCTTCAGGTCGCCGGTATTTCTCATCTTCTTGAAGCGGCGCAGCGGCGCGCACAGCACGGCGCTGACGCCCGGGTGCCAGCGCACGATCTCGGCACACGACTCGTCCACTGCCCAGTCGACCTCGACGCCCGGAAAGGCACGGTGGAGATCCGCAACGACGGGTAGCGTCTGGATGACGTCGCCGAGCGACGTCACTTTCACGATCAGAATGCGTTTCACGTTTGCGGGGAAGTACATGGAGCGGTGCATTTCGGCATGCTAATAAGATCGGGGACGCTTGAGAATTACGGCTAAATTACATTTGTAACAAAGCGTTTGGATATGTCGAGAATTGTAGAGCTTATTGTCGCCCGGGTTCTTTTTTTATAATCGTGTCTTTGCCTTCCGGCCCGTGCCAATGCCACGCCCTGCCCTTCCCACCCTGTTTCCCGCACTCACCCGACGCTCGGTGAGAATCTGGCGCCAGTACGGCGTTTTCTGGCTCGGCGCGATCGTCGTCGGTCTCGCCGCCGTACTCTACGCGCGACTGATCGACTGGGGCTACGAGACCTTCCGCACGATGCGCGATCACGCCGTGTGGCTGCCGCTGCTGCTGACGCCGGCCATCGCCGCGGTGTCGGTATGGATCACGCGCCGCTTCTTCCGCGGCGCCGAGGGCAGCGGCATCCCGCAGGTGATCGCGACGCTGCACGCGCGCCCGAGCGCGTTCGGCTCCCGGCTGCTGACGCTGCGCATCCTGTTCGGCAAGGTGCTGGTCTCGTTCCTCGGCATCCTGGGCGGCTTCACGATCGGCCGCGAAGGGCCGACCGTGCAGGTCGGCGCGGCGCTGATGTTCAACCTGCGGCGCTTCTATCCGCGCTCGAACGCGCAGATCGAACGCCAGCTGGTGCTGGCCGGCGCGGCGGCCGGGCTGTCGGCCGCGTTCAATACGCCGCTCGCCGGGATCGTGTTCGCGATCGAGGAGCTGACCCGCAGCTTCTCCGCGCGTGCCAGCGGCGTGCTGATCACCGCGATCATCCTCGCCGGCGTCGTCGCGCTCGGCCTGAACGGCAACTACACGTATTTCGGCACGATCGATGCCGGCCCCCATTTCCCGAAACTGCTGGCGCTCGCCGTGCTGGTCACCGCGATCGTGACGGGGATCGCAGGCGGCCTGTTCTGCTGGCTGCTGCTCAACACGGGACGCTGGCTGCCCGCGCAGCTGCTGGGCCTGTATCGCGAGCGGCCGATCGCGTTTGCGGCGCTGTGCGGCTTCGCGATCGCCGTCGTCGGCCTCGTATCGGGCGGCACGACCTTCGGCAGCGGCTATGCCGAAGCGCGCGGCCTGCTCGACGGCAGCCAGCATCTGTCGGTGTTCTACCCGTTCCTGAAGATGATCTCGATGGTCGCGTCGTACCTGCCAGGCATCCCGGGCGGGATCTTCGCGCCGTCGCTGTCGATCGGCGCCGGGTTCGGCAACCTGCTGCACATCGTGTTCAGCAACATGAGCCTGCCGATGCTGATCGCGCTCGCGATGGTCGGCTACATGGCGGCCGTCACGCAGTCGCCGATCACGTCGTTCGTGATCGTGATGGAGATGATCAACGGCCACGCGCTCGTGATTTCGCTGATGGCCACCGCCCTGGTGTCGAGCCGCGTTTCGCGCTTTTTCGCGCCGCCGCTCTACGAAACGCTCGCCCAGCGCTATCTCG
>NZ_CAJNKE010000520.1 GCF_905232215.1 Burkholderia sp. LMG 13014 | reverse complement strand
GGCACGCTCGGCGGCATCGCGATCGCGACCGCGGGCGGCACGCTCGTCTACGGCGCACTGAAAGCGACCGTCGGGCTGCGCCTCGACCGCGAAGCCGAGTTCGACGGCGCGGACCTGTCGATCCACCGCATCTCGGCGACGCCCGAACGCGATTGAGCGTCTGACGAACGCCCTACACAACATTACGTTTTCAATTCAAAAAACTTTCATCGAGCGTCCTTACACTTCGATCCAGTTTTCAATTTGCCTTCGTCAAGCTTGCCGAACGCCTGCTTCGCGAAGGCCATGCTTCCAACAACTGAAACTGGACTCCACATGCCCGCGTTGCCCAATGCTTCCCGTCGTCAGGCCCTGAAGATCCTCGCCGGCGCGCCGATGCTTCCCCTCTCCGGCCTCGCGCTGCCGGCCCTGCTGACGGGTTGCGGCGGCGACGACAATCCGGCGTCGACGCCGGCCCCGGTCGCGGCCGCGTACACGTCGGCGACGTTCTCGGCAATGGCCGCGCCCTCGCTCGACAACGCGGCCGCGATGGCCACGACGACGGTCGGCTCGACGCTGTCGGTGTCGTTCTCGGACGGCTCGGCGCGCAACTTCAAGCTGGCGTACCAGCCGTTCTTCGTGACGGGCGACATGGTGCCGGACGGCAAGGGTGGCACGACGCTCGCGGGCGGCTATTACGACATCAACAACCAGCCGATCATCGACCGCTCGGTGGCCGGCAAGGAGCGCCAGTTCTATTCCGACTGCCCGGACGGCAGCTCGCTGCTGACGCTGAAGAACGCGAACGTGCCCGGCGTGAAGGGCAACACGGTGTTCGCCGTCGTGCAGTTCGAATACACGACGCGCGACCAGGCCAGCGCATCGCAGTACGGCCAGCTGCCGTCGCCGATCGCGGTGGTGACGCTCGACCAGGATCCGGCCAATGGCGCGCTGAAGGTCGTCAAGTACCACAACGTCGACACGTCGAAGGCGCACGGCCTGTGGATCACGTGCGGCGCGAGCCTGTCGCCGTGGGGCACGCACCTGTCGAGCGAAGAGTACGAGCCGGACGCGACGAAGATCGCGACCGACGCGCAGTTCAAGGCATTCAGCAAGAACACGTTCGGCGACGAGACGAAGGCGAACCCCTACCACTACGGCCACCTGCCCGAGATCACCGTGAACGCGGACGGCACGGGCACCGTGAAGAAGCACTACTGCCTCGGCCGCATTTCGCACGAGCTGATCCAGGTGATGCCGGACCAGCGCACCGTGATGATGGGTGACGACGCGACCAACGGCGGCCTGTTCATGTTCGTCGCCGACAAGACGGCCGACCTGTCGGCCGGCACGCTGTACGTCGCGAAGTGGACGCAGACGTCGTCCACCGGCGCGGGCACCGCGACGCTCACGTGGATCAAGATCGGCCACGCGACCAGCAGCGAGATCGAAGCGCTCGCGAACACGCTGAAGGCGTCGGACATCATGGACCTGACGACCACCGACCCGAACGATCCGAGCTACGCGAAGATCCACTTCGGCGGCAAGTTCAACTGGATGCGCGTGAAGCCGGGGATGGAAAAGGCGGCCGCGTTCCTCGAGACGCACCGTTACGCGGCGCTGCTCGGCGGCAGCATGGCCTTCACGAAGCTCGAAGGCACGACCGTGAACGCGAAGGACAAGATCGTCTACACGGCGATGTCGCGGATCGAGACGTCGATGGTCAAGGGCAATGCGGTGTCGCGCGACGTCGCGGTCGACAAGAAGATCGCCGCGGGTGCCGTCTATGCGCTGAATCTGAAGGGCAGCCAGCGCGACACGACGGGCAGCGCGATCGACAGCGAATGGGTGCCGGTCGACATGGGCGCGCCGGCCGCGCTCGTCGGCGAGGATCTCGCCGCGGCCGACCAGCTCGGCAACCTCGCGAACCCGGACAAGATCGCGAACCCGGACAACCTGAAGTTCTCCGAAAAGCTGCGCACGCTCTTCATCGGCGAAGACTCGGGCATGCACGTGAACAACTTCCTGTGGGCGTACAACGTCGACACGAAGTCGCTGGTGCGCGTGCTGTCGTGCCCGGCCGGCGCCGAATCGACCGGCCTGCACGCGGTCGACGAGATCAACGGCTGGACCTACATCATGAGCAACTTCCAGCACGCAGGCGACTGGGAGTCGCCGCTGCACGACAAGGTCAAGCCGACGCTCGATCCGCTCGTGCGCGCAAACTTCAAGGACCGCTTCGGCGCCAGCGTCGGCTACCTGACGGCCGAGCCGACCAGCATCAAGCTCGCGAAGGCCTGACCGGGCCGCGCGAGGCGGGCCTGCCCGCTGGCCGGGAGCGCTCGTGACCGGGCGCCTCTAGCCGGGCGTCCCTGGCCGGGCATCCCTAACCGGGCGTCCCTGACCGGGCGTCCCTTTCTTCATCACCGTTCATTCGTCGGCGCTCCACGCCGTTTGATGCGCGATACCCCATGCGGGCATCGCGCTTTTTTTTTGCGCACGCGAATCGCGCGAAGCGCACGCGCAAACAGGCGCAAGCAGACGCCGCACGGGTTCGAACGGGGGTTTTCGACGATCGGGGATAATACGGGCCTGACACGTCCGGGCGGACGAGCGGAAAGACGGGCAAAAAAAAGCGCCACGGAGACCGTGGCGCTAAAAAAGTTCTAGCCATTCCGAGGGCCGTGCTAGAACCTGAGAGACTGCGCGAAACATCGTTGCCGGTTAAACTCTTGAAACGATGTTTCGAAAACGTGAGACATTCTTTCCGTTTCCGCCCGACAAGTCAAGCGGTATTTGCACCGGTTCATGCACTTTCTGGCAATGCTCATTTGAGCGTTTTCCTAATAAACCAAGGGTGAACCCGTAAAATCTCATCCAATGACCGGTTCAGCCGCAGAACATGCATCCTTTGACAATAGTCCTACAATACCAACAAAATTGAAATCGAGTTTCGGAAATAGAGAGAATCCCTCGTGTCGACAACTGTAACCTCTCCCGCGTTGCGGGACCGTGAATCCTCGCCCGACGAGATCACCGCGCTCGCCCGCGGCCTCGCCGTGCTGCGTCGCATCGCGGCGGCCGACGCGCCCGTCAGCAACCGCGAGCTGACCGAACTGACCGGCATCCCGAAGCCGACCGTGTCGCGCATCACGGCGACGCTCGTCAGCGCCGGCTTCCTGTTCCAGTTGCCCGACAGCGAGCGCTTCGTGCTCACCGCGTCGGTGCTCGAACTGAGCCACGGTTTTCTGCGCAACTTCGACATTCGCGCGCGTTCGCGGCCGTTCATGATCGAGCTGGCCGAACGCACGTCGCTGTCCGTGCACCTCGCGGTGCGCGACCGCCTCGACATGGTCGCGATCGACGTGATCCGGCCGCGCTCGGCCGTGCTCGTCACGCGCCTCGAGATCGGCTCGCGGATGGACATCGCGCGCACCGCGGTAGGCCGAGCCTATCTCGCTGCACTCGAGGACGACGAGCGCCGCCTGCTGCTCGAGTCGCTGCGCACCACCGCGGGCGACGACTGGCCGCATGTGTCCGCCCGCCTGACCCCCGCGCTGGACGACGCGATGCGCGACGGCCACGCGATCGCGATCGGCGAATGGCGAATGGCGCGAGGGCCTCAATGCCGTCGCGGCCGGTTTCGTCGGCCCGTCGGGCCAGCGCTATTCGGTGAATTGCGGTGGCGCGTCGCACCAGTGCCCGCCCGAATGGCTGCACGAACACGTGGTGCCGGCACTGCACGAATGCATCGCGAAAATCACCCGCGAAATTGGCGGCGCACCGGCCCGGCGCGTCAGCGTGTAATCGTTTCGTCATCGTCCTGTCGCGTTCTGTAACGACCGTAACCCGTTGAAAGATAGACCACTGGACTGTAACGGGGACGGGACGTAGGATCATGCCCATCGTCGCGCCGCATTCGCGGTGCGCACCGCTCTTTTCCCGCGCAGGCCGGCGGGGCCCCGGACCGAGCCGGGCGCCCCCTCCCGGTACCGCTCGCCCACGCGCAGCCCAGCAGTCCGATTTCCGGCACGCCGCGCCGTCTTCCTGACAGATCACGATGGATAACGAACAAAAGCCCACGCCTCCTTCGAAAGACCCCGCGTCCCCCGCCGCGCGGCGCCCGCGCCGCACGCTGATGGCCGGCGCGCTCGC
>NZ_CAJNKE010000519.1 GCF_905232215.1 Burkholderia sp. LMG 13014 | reverse complement strand
CGCCTCCCTCGCCCTTGCAAATCCGGCAACATCGAATAGGGACAGAAAGCGTTTGTCTCGAAATTATTGCCCCGGTTGCAACGATCTTTCACCGAAACTCACGTTTACCCTAGGCCACCCGGCGCCTACGATGTAATCAACCGCTTACGACATGGTGTCGAACGCGGAAAGCCAATAAACATCGGAGGTCATCATGAAATCGCTCGTTTCCGCAGTCGTTGCCGCTGTCGCCCTGTCCGCTTCGTTCGGCGCATTCGCCCAAAGCACCGTGACCCGCGCTCAAGTGCGCAACGAACTGGTCCAGCTCGAAAGCGCCGGCTACAAGCCGAGCCAGTCGAGCCCGTACTACCCGGCCGACATCCAGGCCGCACAAGCCCGCGTGCACGGCGCCGACAACAGCGGCTACGGTGCGCAACCGGCCGCGGCCGTCCAGGGCGGCGCACCGGCCGTCAAGGTGCAAAACCCGCACGACTCGATCTACTTCGGCCACTAAGCCTGCCGCTGCGCGCCTTCGCGCGCAGTCCGCACCGGCCACGAGCCCGTCCCGCGACGGGCTCGTGGCGTTTGCATCGCACGTATCTGCGGCCGGCCGTCACCGGCTGCCGCCCGACGCGACCCGGCCGGCCGCTTCGTCCGTTCCGCTGCCGGCGTCACTCCCGCTGCCGACGAGATCCTGATAGCGCACGAACGCGCTTTGCGCGGCCGCCTTCGCCGCATACATCGCCGCGTCGGCCTTGACGAGCAGTTCCTCGGCCGACGCGCCGTCGGCCGGAAACTCGCTGACGCCGATGCTCGCGCCGACGGCCACACGCCGGTCGCCGAACTCCAGTTCCTCGGCCATCACGAGCTGGATGCGCGACGCGACGTCGCCGATCACCGCCGGTGAACGCACGTCCGAAATCAGCACGATGAATTCGTCGCCGCCGAGCCGCGCGACCATGTCGCCGCCGCGCAGCACGAGACTCAGCCGCTTGGCGACCGCGACGAGCGCGCGGTCGCCCGCCGAGTGCCCGTGCTGGTCGTTGATCTGCTTGAAGCGGTCGAGATCGACGAACATCACGGCCAGCCCTTCGTGCATCGCGGCCGCGCGCCGGATCGCGGCGTCGAGATGCTCCATGAACAGCAGGCGGTTCGGCAGCGCGGTCAACGCATCGTGGCCGGCGAGGTGCGTGAGCTCCAGCTGCTTCGCGCGCAGCATCGCGACCTGCGTGCGGATCTCGACACGCATGCTGTCGAAACAGCGCGCGAGCACGCCGATCTCGTCGGCACGCCCGACCGGCAACTGCTCGGCGACCGGATCGTCGAACACGTGCGTCGCGGCGCGCGCGAGCGTCTGCAGCGGCCGCGTGATCGCACGCGCGAACAGGATCGCGAGAATCACCGCCATCAGGCTCGACACGAGCACCATCCGCACGATCCGTTCGCCGAGCATGCCGGCCGGCGCCAGCACGTCCGCCAGCGGGCGCCCCATCCCGAGCACGACGAAGCGGTTGCCCTCGTCATGCCCGAACGGCGTGCGCGCGAACGCGAACATCTGCCCCGGCGCCTCGGCCGGATCGGCAAGGCCATTGAGGGTAACGTTGACACGCGTACTGTCGAACAGCGCGCGCGTGGCGGCGAAGCGGTCCTGCATCAGCACACGCCGGCCGCGGTCGAAGCCGAACGTCTGCGACGGATCGGGATGCACGAGGAAATCGCCCCACTCGTTCGCGAGATACACCGCGTAGTCTTCCGGCAGATCGCGCTCGAGCCGGTCGAACACGCGCGACAGCTCGACGTCGACAACCAGCGCGCCCACCGTCTGGCCCGACGTGTCGACGACCGGCGTGCCCACGCGCAGGATCGGCAGCCCTTCGGCTGCGTGCGACCCCGTCTCGTGGTTGATCACGATCGGCGACAGGTAGATATGGCCGGGCGCCGTCGCGAGCGTATCGAATACGTAGGAAAACTGTCCTTTCTCCTGGAACACGCTGTCCGGCAGCACGACGATGCCGTGTGCGTCGCGATCGACACGGATGCGCTCGAGCCCGAAATCCCCACGCGCGATCAGCCGGATCTGCAGGTACTCCGGGTGGTTTCTCATGAAGCTGTAGAACACCTGCTCGAGCCGGGTGCGTGGCGCGCCATCCCGGCGATCGCCGCCCGAAACCAGCGCGCATGACGGCAACTGCGCGAGCACGAGCGCATCGTCCGCGACATCGGACAGCGCACTGGTGAAGCGCTGCCCGAGCAGTTGCGTCGACATCAGCAGGCTGTGCTGCGCCTCCTGCACGAGCATCGCGCGGTTCGCGCGATAGGCGTAATAGCCGGTCGCGCCGGACGCGATCACGCCGATGCACGCGAACAGCACCGACAGTTTCGACGTGAGCCCGAGCCGGATCATTTTTCGAATCGCTCCGGACGGTCGCCCGACACGATGCGGCTCCACAGCGATTCGCGCCGCGCGATGTCCTCGACGGGCTGGAGCCAGACGAGATGCTGGTGCCCGGTGTCGAGGCCCGGTGGCGGCGCAAGCGTGTTCGCGAGGCCCTGGCGTTCGGTCAGCAGCGCGCCGATCGCCGGTTCGAGCATGTAGTTGATCCATGCGAACGCGAGCTCGGGATGCAGCGCGCCGCGCGTGACGGCCCAGCAGTCGAGCCACGCGAGCGCGCCTTCGTCCGGGATCACGTAGCCGACGTCCGCGCCGGCGCGCCTGAGCAGCTCGACCTGCTGCGTGCCGTAGTTGCCGAACATCAGCGCCGCGCGATGCTGGACGAACAGCGCGGTCGCCTCTTCAGGAAGCGTGTAGTACGTCAGCAGGTTGCGGCGCAGGTCGATCAGCTTGTGCGCGACGGTGAGCGTCTGCGCGGGCGACAGGCGAAACGGATCGGGATAGCCGAGCGCCAGCGCCGTGAACGAAAAATTGTGCTGCGCACTGTTGAAGTCGAGCACCTTGCCGCGGTAGCGCGGATTCCACAATTCCCGCATCGAGTGCGGCGCGGCCGGCACCTGCGTGCGGTCGTAGATCAGGCCCATCGACGAATACGTGAACGGAATCGCGTACGTGGCGCCCTCTTCAACGAGCCCGTCGATCGTCGCGAGCTGCTGGAAGTTCGGCAACTGCCGCCGACGGTTCGGGATGCGCGACAGGTCGATCGGCGCGAGCAGACGTTCGTGCGCGTAGCGCTGGATCTCGGCCGTGTTCGCGGCCAGCACGTCGTAAGGCGGTGGCGCGGCGCTGTGCATCCGCGTCCATAGTGCTTCGTCGGAATCGACGAACGTCACTTCGACGCGTACGTGAAATTGCGCCTCGAACGCGCTGACGATGTCGCTGTCCGCATAGCCCGGCCATGCAAGCACGCGCAGCACGTTGTCGTTGACGGCTTCGGGAGGAGCGGCGAATGCCGCAAGCGCAGCGGCAACCAAGCCCGCCATCAAAATGATGAGCAGCCCGAACACGGCGACACGTACGCGCGTACGTGCGCCGATTCCCCTGATCAATAGGTCCCCGTGTGAATCGCCCGGCTGCATTCGACTTTCCTTTTTCGAGTCGATGCGATATCCCGCAACAAGACCATAAAACGTACGGTCGCGCAATTGGAAGAAGCCGTATACGGCGACGCCGGCGCCGCTTCACCGGCATCGCTGCGCGTGCATGAAAGGCCGTCGGGCAAGCGGCCAATCATCAGTCGAAAGTACGCCATCACCGCTTCGCCCGTTCGGGAACGGACCCGTCACGCCTGCGCGTCGCGATGCCCGTCGATGGTGCGCGGCACGCCCAGCGGATTCGCATCGCGCAGGGCATCGGGCAGCAGCGCGTCGGGCACGTCCTGATAGCAGACCGGGCGCAGGAAGCGGCCGATCGCGAGGCTGCCCACCGACGTCGAGCGTCCGTCCGACGTCGCCGGAAACGGACCGCCGTGCACCATCGCATGCCCGACCTCGACGCCCGTGCCGAAGCCGTTCACGAGAATGCGCCCCGCGCGCCGTTCGAGCAGCGGCATGAAGGCGCGCGCCGCAGCATGATCGCCGTCGTCGACATGCAGCGCCGTCGTGAGCTGTCCGTCGAGCCGCTCGACGAGCGCATGCATCGTGTCAAGATCCGGGCAGCGCACGACGAGCGAGGCGGGGCCGAACACTTCGTCGTGCAGCTCGGGCT
>NZ_CAJNKE010000518.1 GCF_905232215.1 Burkholderia sp. LMG 13014 | reverse complement strand
CCTCGGGAAATCCATGACACAAACGACGCGATTGTGAACCGAAATGAAAGCAGGCTGAAAGTGCGCCGCAATTAACATCCGCTCCACTCGAACAACACCTAGACGTAACTGGAGGAAGACATGCCGTTTGCACCGAAGCACCTCGCCGCCGCGCTGGCGGTCGTTCTGGGCACTGCCGCCGGCAGCGCCGCCGCGCAGGTTCCGGCCGGGTATCCGGGGAATTACCAGGGCGTGATCGACGCCGCGAAGAAGGAAGGCAAGCTGATCGTCTACTCGACGACCGACACGGGCCTCGTGCGCCCGCTGATCAAGGACTTCGAAAGCCTGTACGGCGTGAAGGTCGAGTACAACGACATGAACAGCACCGAGCTGTACAACCGCTACATCAGCGAGAACGCGGCGAGCAGCACCAGCGCCGACGTGCTGTGGAGCTCGGCGATGGATCTGCAGGTGAAGCTCGTCAACGACGGCCTGATGGCCCCGTACGACTCGCCCGAAAGCGCGAACGTGCCGCAGTGGGCGCAATACCAGAAGCTGGCGTACGGCACGACGTTCGAGCCTCTCGCGATCGTCTACAACAAGCGCCTGATTCCCGAGAACGAAGTGCCGAAGACGCGCGCCGACCTGATCAAGCTGCTGACCACGCAGGCCGACAAGTTCAAGGGCAAGGTCACGACCTACGACATCGAGAAATCGGGCGTCGGCTTCAACTACCTGACGCAGGACGCGCACGTGAACGAGAAGGTCACGTGGGAGCTCGTGAAGGCGATCGGCGCGACCGGCCCGAAGCTGCAGTCGAGCACGGGCGCGATGATGGAGCGGATCTCGTCGGGCGAGAACCTGATCGGCTACAACATCATCGGTTCGTATGCGTATGCGAAGGCGAAGAAGGACAAGTCGATCGGCTACGTGTTTCCGAAGGACTACACGCAGGTCGTGAGCCGTCTCGCCACGATCTCGAAGAAGGCGAAGAACCCGAACGCCGCGAAGCTGTGGGTCGACTACCTGCTGTCCAAGCGCGGCCAGACGCTGATCGCCAACCAGGCGAACCTGTACGCGATCCGTGCGGACGTGACCGGCGAAACGTCGGCCGCGAGCCTCACGAAGGAACTCGGCGATTCGCTGAAGCCGATCCAGATCGGCACCGGCCTGCTCGTCTATCTCGACCAGTCGAAGCGCCTCGCTTTCCTGAAGCAATGGCAGCAGGCGATCAAGCGCTGATCGGCTGATCCGCTGACTGCCGGCCGCCCGCCGCACACGGCGCGGGCGGCCCCTTCCCCTTACCGACTTCCTTGAGGCGGCCATCCGGATGGCCGCAGGGGCGAACTCATGCTTTCAACCAGCACCCGCGGAACGGCACCGGCCGTTCCACCCACTACCGGCCCGCGCGACGCGATTCCCGCGCTGCCGGTCAACAGCCTGCGGCCGCTCGCCGGCATGCTGCGCTGGATCGTCGTCGCGGTGCTGACCGTCGCGGTCGCACTGCCGCTCGGCTTCATCCTGTTCCAGAGCCTGCTGTCCGCGCCGTTCTTCGATGCGAACAAGACGCTCGGCATCGAAGGCTTCCGCTTCATCTTCAGCGATCCCGACTTCTGGTCGGCCGTGAAGAACTCGTTCATCATCGCCGGCGGGATGCTGTTCATCTCGATCCCGCTCGGCGGCATCCTCGCGTTCCTGATGGTGCGCACCGACCTGCCCGGCCGCCGCTGGCTCGAACCGCTGCTGCTCACGCCCGTGTTCGTGTCGCCGATGGTGCTCGCGTTCGGCTACGTGGTCGCGGCCGGTCCGGTCGGCTTCTACTCGGTGTGGTTCAAGGAACTGTTCGGGGTGCAAAGCGTGCCCTGGAACGTGTACTCGATCTTCGCGATCACGGTGATCGTCGGCCTCACGCACGTGCCGCACGTGTACCTGTACTCGTCGGCCGCGCTGCGCAACCTCGGCTCGGACGTCGAGGAAGCCGCCCGCGTGACGGGCGCCCGCCCGTTCCGTGTCGCACTCGACGTGAGCCTGCCGATGACGATGCCCGCGCTGCTGTTCGCCGGCGTGCTCGTGTTCTTCCTCGGCTTCGAGGTGTTCGGGCTGCCGCTCGTGCTCGGCGATCCGGAAGGCCACCTCGTGCTCGCGACCTACCTGTACAAGCTGACCAACAAGCTCGGCGTGCCGTCGTATCACCTGATGGCCGCGGTCGCGGTGTGCATCGTCGCGATCACGTTCCCGCTCGTGCTGCTGCAGCGCCGCCTGCTGAAGACGGCCAACCGCTTCGTCACCGTGAAAGGCAAGGCCGGCCGCGCGACCGTGCTGCCGCTCGGCGTATGGCGCTGGGTCGCGCTCGCGATCGTCGCGCTGTGGCTGATGCTGACCGTGATCGTGCCGATCTCGGGCATCGTGCTGCGCGCGTTCGTGACCAACTGGGGCGAAGGCGTCGCGCTCGCCGAGGTGCTCACGCTGTCGAACTTCATCGAACTGTTCGAGCAGGACAACCTGGTGCGCGCGATCGTCAATACGCTCGGCATCGGCGTGATCGGCGGCGCGCTCGCGATCGGCTTCTACTCGCTCGTCGCGTTCGCCGGCCACCGCCGCCCCGACTGGGCCACCAAGCTGCTCGACTACCTCGTGCTGCTGCCGCGCGCGGTGCCCGGCCTGCTCGCCGGTCTCGCGTTCCTGTGGATCTTCCTGTTCGTCCCCGGCCTGCGCGAGCTGAAGAACTCGATGTGGAGCATCTGGATCGCGTACACGGTCGTGTGGCTCGCGTACGGGATGCGGCTCATCCAGAGCGCGCTGCTGCAGGTCGGCCCCGAGCTCGAGGAAGCCGGCCGCAGCGTCGGCGCGACGCGCAGCCGCGTATCGCTCGACGTGACGCTACCGCTCGTGCGCTTCGGCCTGCTCGCCGCGTGGCTCCTGATCTTCATGATCTTCGAGCGTGAATACTCGACGGCCGTCTATCTGCTGTCACCCGGCACCGAAGTGATCGGCGCGCTGCTCGTGTCGCTGTGGGCGACCGGCGCCGTCGACCAGGTCGCCGCGCTCTCTGTCATCAACATTGCGATGGTCGGCGCCGGTCTCGGCGTGGCCCTGCGTTTCGGAGTGAAACTTCATGGATAAGCTCATCGTCGACGATCTGCACCTCAGCTACGGCACCAATCCGATCCTCAAGGGTGTGTCGTTCGAACTGAAGGCCGGCGAAGTCGTGTGCCTGCTCGGCGCATCGGGCAGCGGCAAGACCACGCTGCTGCGCGCGGTGGCCGGCCTCGAACAGCCATCCGACGGCCGCATCCAGCTCGACGACCGCGTGTTCTTCGACGGCGCGCAGCGCGTCGACCTGCCCGTCGAGCAGCGCTCGCTCGGCCTCGTGTTCCAGTCTTACGCACTGTGGCCGCACCGCACCGTCGCCGACAACGTCGGCTACGGGCTGAAGCTGCGCCGCGTAGCTCCTGCCGAACAGAAGCGCCGCGTGCAAACCGCGCTCGACCAGCTCGGCCTCGGTCATCTCGCTGAGCGCTATCCGCATCAACTGTCGGGTGGCCAGCAGCAACGCGTCGCGATCGCGCGGGCGCTCGTCTACAACCCGCCGGTGATCCTGCTCGATGAGCCGCTGTCGAACCTCGACGCGAAGCTGCGCGAAGAAGCGCGTGCGTGGCTGCGCGAGCTGATCGTGTCGCTCGGGCTGTCGGCCCTGTGCGTGACGCACGACCAGACCGAGGCGATGGCGATGTCCGACCGCATCCTGCTGCTGCGCAATGGCCGCATCGAGCAGGAAGGCACGCCGGCCGAGCTGTACGGTGCGCCGCGTTCGCTGTACACGGCCGAGTTCATGGGCAGCAACAACCGGATCGATGCGCGCGTCGCGGCGATCGACGGCGAATGCGTGACGCTCGCGGGCGACGGCTGGGAAATCCGCGCGCTTGCACGCGACACGCTCGCGCCGGGCCAGGACGCGCAGGCCGTGATCCGCCTCGAACGCGTGCAGGTCGCCGACGGCCCGGGCGCGAACCGGCTGCAGGCCGACCTCGTCACGTCGATGTATCTCGGCGACCGCTGGGAATACCTGTTCCATTGCGGCGACATGCGCCTGCGCGCGTTCGGCCACGTGCCGCGCGCAGCGGGCAAGCACTGGATCGAATTCCCGACCAACGACTGC
>NZ_CAJNKE010000517.1 GCF_905232215.1 Burkholderia sp. LMG 13014 | reverse complement strand
ATCCGCGCGATGCGGCTGGTTCTCGGGCTGCGCGGTCACGACCTGCACGGTGCCGACGATCCGGCCGGCGGCATCCTCGGCAACGAGCAGGATGCGCTCGCCGTTCGCGACGCCGTCGGCGACGCGGGTCCAGAACGCGACGGCGGTCGGCCGCGCGATCGGCAACATGAAGCTGACGGACGCACCGCCCTCGACGCAATCGATCAGCACATCGGCCAGCGCATCGACGCAGGTCCTCGCTTCGCCCGCGTCGACGCGACGGACAGTAACGGATTCGGTCATGCCATCTCCGGTAGTCAGGTGGGCCGCACGCGCGGGTTCGCCGTGCGGCCGGATCGGAAGGAACACCGGCCGGCCGTCGCGGCTCGCGCAACGGCGGCAGGCGGCGGCAACGCCGCGCCTGGTCGGCGCGTGTTACCGCCCCATCATCCTACGCGACGAAAATTTTCGTTGCATCGCCGTTCGGCTCCCCTATACTTAGCCACATGGCTAACTTTCAACCCGGCATCAGCGACGTCTTCCACGCCCTCGCCGATCCGACGCGCTGCGCGATCGTCAGCGCGCTCGGCCACGGCGAACGGACCGTCTCCGCGCTGGCGGCGCCGTTCGACATGGCGCTGCCGTCGTTCATGAAGCACGTCGCGGTGCTCGAGCGCAGCGGCCTCGTGCAGACCCGGAAAGCCGGCCGCTCGCGCACCTGCATGCTGGTCGGCAGCCGGCTGAACGAGGCCGAGACATGGCTCGCCGAGCAGCGCGCGCTGTGGGAAGCCCGATCCGATCGTCTCGTCGAATTCGTCGAACGCCGTCACCAGGAGGAACAAGATGTCAGCAAGCCCCGTCGACCCCGTTGAAACCCTCGATCTCGTCATCACGCGCACGCTGCGCGCGCCGCGCCACGCGCTGTGGCGTGCGTGGACCGACCCCGAACTGCTGAAGGAATGGTGGTGCCCGAAACCGTGGACCACCGAAGTGCGCGCGTTCGACCTGCGGCCAGGCGGCGCCTTTCATACGCTCATGCGCGGCCCCGATGGCGGCTCGAGCGACAATCCCGGCTGCTTCCTCGAGATCGTGCCCGAATCGCGCATCGCGTTCACGTCGATGCTCGCGGGCGGCTGGCGGCCGCAGGCACCGTGGATGGGCTTCACGGCGATCATCACGATGGCCGACGACGATGCGGGCAGCCGCTACGAAGCGCGCGTGATGCATCCGGACGCCGCGACGCGCGAGCGCCATGAAGCGCTCGGCTTCTTCGAGGGCTGGAACACCTGCATCACGCAGCTCGACGCCTTCGCGGCCGCGCTGCGCTGAGCGCGGCCGCGTGTGCGGTCATTGCATGCCGCCTCACGCGCGCCTAGGATTCCTGAAGGAAGCATGACGACACGCCGGCCGCCGGCGTGCACCGTCGCGCGCGCTCCGCGGGAGGCAACATGTTGCACACGCACACGCATTCGACCCGGGTCAGCCGGCACCTGAACGCCCCGCGCGGGCGCGTCTACCGCGCCCTGCTCGATCCGCACGCGGTCGAGCAATGGAAGGTGCCCGACGGCATGACGTGCCGCGTGCATGCGTACGACGCGCGCGAAGGCGGCGCGCTGCGCGTGTCGCTGAGCTACGACGCGCCATCGGCCGACACCGGCAAGACCACCGCGCACACCGATACCTATCACGGCCGCTTCGTCACGCTCGTGCCGGACGAGCAGATCGTCGAGATCGACGTGTTCGAAACCGACGATCCGATGCTGCGCGGCGCGATGACGATCACGATCACGCTGTCCGACGAAGCGGGCGGCACGCGCGTCGACGCCGTACACGACGGGGTGCCGCCCGGCGTGCCGGCCGCCGACAACGAGACCGGCTGGCAAATGGCGCTGGCAAGGCTCGCGGCGCTGGTGGAGGCCGCGTAGCAGCGTTCGTGCCGGCGGCGGGATGCGATGCGGCGGCGCAAAACGCCGCCGCGTGCGACACTGGCCCGCACCCGATCCATCCGGACCCGCACGAGGAGACGCTCGCGATGAACGCCGCACGCACCGCCACCTGGTATTTCGATTTCGTTTCGCCGTTCGCCTATCTGCAGCAGGAACGGTTCGACCAGCTCCCGCCTGCCGCCGCGTTCGAGCCGCGGCCCATCGTGCTCGGCGCACTGCTTGCACACTGGGGCCAGAAAGCACCGGCCGAGATCGCGGCGAAACGCGTCTTCACCTATCGCCACGCGCAATATCGCGCGGACAAGCTCGGCATTCCGTTCCGGATGCCGCCCGCGCATCCGTTCAATCCGATCAAGCCGCTGCGCCTCGCGATCGCGATGGGCAACTCACCCGACGCGATCCGGCGGATCTTCCGGCATATCTGGCGCGACGGCCAGGACGTGTCGACACCGGAAGGCTTCGCCGCGCTGTGCGACGCCGTCGGCTTTCCGGAAGGCGTGACGGCCGTCGACGCCCAGCCGGTGAAGGACGCGCTGCGCGCGAACACCGATGATGCGATCGCGCACGGCGTATTCGGCGTGCCGACCTTCGAACTCGACGGCGACCTGTTCTGGGGCGAGGATGCGACCGACATGTTCGCCGACTGCGCTACGTCACGCGCGTGGCTCGATTCGCCCGAGGTGCGCCGCATCAGCGCGCTGCCCGAGGGGATCCGGCGCGGCTGACGGCACAGCCACCTCCCGGCGCTTGCCGCGCATCCCGCATCCCGCGTCAGGCGTCGCGCCCTTCGACGAGCCCCGGCACGGCCTCCCGCATCATCGCGGCAAACCGCACGAGCCGCGACGGATAGAACTGCGCATGCGGGTAGGTCAGGTAGACGGGCAGCGGCGCGGCCTGCCACTCGGGCGCGAGATGGACGAGTTCGCCACGCGCGAGGTGGTCGGCCAGCATCCATGACGACCCGACGCACGCGCCCACGCCCAGCAGCGCCGCGCTGCGCAGCGCGTACAGGTTCGCGGTCGTGAAGCGCGGGCGGATCGCAATGCGCCGCGTCTCGCCCGTGACCGAATGCGTGAGCGCCAGCTCGCTGCGGTAGTACGTGCGCAGCGACAGCCACGGCAACGCGGCCAGCGCGTCGGGGTCGGCCGGCACGTCCGCGCCGTTCAGCACGGACGGTGCGGCGACCACGAAGCGCGGCACCTTCGAGAGCCGGATCGCGACGACCGCCGGATCGGTCGGCTCGCCCACCTGGATCGCGCAATCGATACCGCTACCGACGAAATCCCGCACCTCGTCCTGCAGCAGCCACTCGACCGACACGCGCGGATAGTCGCGCAGGAACCGCGCGAGCGGCGCGACGAAACGCTCCTGGCCGAACGCGTGCGGCACCGCGACCCGCAGCAGCCCGTCGGGCTCCTCCTGTGCGCCGCGCAGATCGGCCTCGAACGCCGCCCAGTTCGCCAGCAGTTCCTTCGCGCGCTTGAAGCAGCGCTCGCCGTCGACGGTCAGCCGCATCGTGTGCGTCGTGCGCTGCAGCAGCCGCATGCCGAGCGAGCGTTCGAGCGCCTGCAGCCGCCGGCTGATCGTCGGCTGCGTCGTATGCAGTTGCGCGGCAGCGGCCGACAGGCTGCCGGCCTCGACTATGCGCACGAAGGTTTCCATCAGCTCGAAACGATAGCCGGCGCCGTCCACCGGCACCGCCTGAACGCGCGGAGACCCGCCAGCAGCACGGGAGAAGGGAGATTTTTCGGTCATGCGTGAAGCGTATAACAAATCTGCGCGGGGCGGCACTACCGTGGCCGGCCGCGTGCCGCCACACTCGCGTCCATCCCTTCATCGCACCCAGGATGCACGCCATGTCCACCCCGTCCCGTCTCGATGCCGCGCCCCGCGAAGCACACGCCCCGGCCCACCCGGCCGCCCATTCGATGCCCGATCGCCGGCTCGTGCTGCTGCTCGCGGCCGCCGCGGGCCTCGGCGTCGCGCCGCTCTACTACGCGCAGCCGATGCTCGGCGCGCTCGGGCCCGATCTCGGCGCATCGGCACGCGCGATCGGCTTCGTGCCGACGCTCACGCAGCTCGGCTATGCGCTCGGCATCCTGCTGCTCGCGCCGCTCGGCGACCGCTTCGACCGCCGCCGCGTTATCGTGACCAAGGCCGCGACGCTGGTCGTCGCGCTGCTGCTCGCCGCCATCGCGCCATCAATCACGATGCTGCTC
>NZ_CAJNKE010000516.1 GCF_905232215.1 Burkholderia sp. LMG 13014 | reverse complement strand
CGCCATGTCCTTCGCGAGCCGCTTGCCGACTGCGCGCGGCAAGCGCTGCGTCGCGCCGACGGTGCCCCACAGCGCCTCCGGCGTGCGAAAGCTCGCGTTCGGCGTTGCGACGATGAAGTCGCACGCCATCGCGATCTCGCCGCCGGACCCGACGGCCGGGCCCTCGACGAGTGCGATGCACGGCTTGCCGATGCGCTCGAGCGCGTCGTACGCGGCGAACGCCTTCTGGCGACGGGCCCGGACGGCATCGATGTCCATGCCCTTGCGCTCTTTCAGGTCGGCGCCGGCGCAGAACACCGGGCCGTTCGCGCGAACGATCACACAACGCACGGCGCCGTCGTCGCGCAGCGCGACCGCCGCGGCGCGCAACGCGTCGCACATGGCGCCGTTCAGCGCGTTGCGCTGGTCGGGCCGGTTCAGCACGATCTCGGCCACCGCGTCGCGGCGCTCGACGATCAGAACAGCGGATTCATCCATACAGTCTCCTCGTATCGCCGCGGCGCGTTTCGGGTTCCGCGCCACGCGATGTCGCCGGATCGCGTCCGGCCTGGGTCGGGTGGGGTTCAGATCGCGCCGTCGCGGCGCAGCATGTCGATCCGTGCGTCGTCATAACCGAGGCGCTCGCGCAGCACCTGATCGGTGTGTTCGCCGAGCAGCGGCGGACGCGCGATGTCCGGATTCGCGAAGCCGTCGAAGCGGAACGGCATCGGCAGCGCACCGAATTCGCCGATCCCGGGATGCGTGAACGCGCCGACCATCCCGCGCGCGCGCACCTGCGGATCGTCGAGCACCTGCGCGACGTCGTTGATCGGGCCCGCCGGCACGTCGGCCGCGTCGCAGGCCTCGCACAGCGCGGGTTGGGTCCATCCGGCGATCGCCTGCGTCAGCGCGGCCATCACGCGCTCGCGATGCGCGACGCGACCGGCATTGGTCGACAGTGCCGGATCCGACGCGAGCGCGTCGAGCCCGAGCAGGCGACACAGCGGCAGCCAGTGCTGGTCGCTGCAGGTGATGTGCACGTGACGGCCGTCCACGCACGCGAAGGTCGCCGACGGCACGCGCCCCGGATGCTCGGTGCCGAGCCGCGGCGGCACCTCGCCGAGCGCGAAGTAGCGCGCGGCCGCCAGCGTCAGCAGGCTCACCTGGCCGTCGAGCATCGAGAAATCGACATGGGTGCCGGCGCCCGTCAGCGCACGCCCGTTCAGCGCCGAGAGGATCGCGATCGCGATCCACAGGCCGGACGACAGGTCGGCCATGGGCAGGCCCGGCTTCACCGGGCCGCCGTCGCGCTCGCCGGTCAGGCTCATCAGCCCGCCCATCGCCTGGAATACCGTGTCGTAGCCCTTGCGTTTCGCGTACGGGCCGGTCTGGCCGAAGCCCGTGCACGACACGTAGATCAGGCCCGGATGCGCGGCGCGCAGCGACGCGTGATCGAGCCCATAGCGCGCGAGGGTTCCGACCGGGAAGTTCTCGAGCAGCACGTCGGCGCCGCCCGCGAGTTCGCGGACGATCGCCCGGCCCGCGTCGGTCTTCAGGTTCGCGGTGACCGACAGCTTGCTGCGGTTGCACGCGAAGTAATACGCGGACTGATCGCCGACGCGCGGCTCGAACGTGCGGGTCTCGTCGCCGCTACCGGGCTGCTCGATCTTGATCACGGTCGCGCCGAGTTCGGCGAGGATCATGTCGGCGAACGGGCACGCGAGCACGCGCGCGAGTTCGACGATCGTCACGTTCGACAGCGGTTTGACGGGCGCGCTCATGCGGCATCCCCGCGCGACGCGCGGAAGCCGCGCATCATCATGTTGGTGTCGAGCGCGGCATCGAGCGCGGGCAGCAGCGGCAGATCCGCGACACGGTGGAACAGCCGCTTCGTGGCGGCCATCGCGGGCGCATCGAAGGCCGCGAGACGGTCGGCGAGCTCGATCGCGGTGTCGAGCATCGCGCCGTCGGGCACGACGCGGTTGACCAGCCCGAGCCAGCGCGCGCGCTCCGCGTCGAGCGTATCGCCGAGCGACACCAGCTCGAACGCAGCCTTGCGCCCGACCTGGCGGACCAGGTTCGCCATCACGATCGCAGCGACGATGCCGTGCTTCAGTTCCGGGTAGCCGAGCTTCAGGCTGCTGCCGGCGACCACCAGATCGCATGCGATCGCGAGACCCGCGCCGCCGCCCATCGCGTAGCCGTGCGCAGCGGCCACGACCGGCTTGCCGATCTGCGAAAACGCGCGATGCAGGTTCGTCGTCAGATGGGCGCGCGCGAGCGCCGCTTGCGCGGCGGCCCCCGTATCGGCCGGATTCACGAAACCGCCGAACTCGGTGATGTCGGCGCCCGCGCAGAACGCGTTGCCGGCACCCGTCAGCACGATCGCGCGGATCGCAGGATCGCGATCCGCGTCATGCAGCGCGGCGAGGAGCGCCGTCGTCAGCGCATGGTTGAGCGCATTGCGCTTGTCGGGGCGATCCATCGTGAGTACGCGTACGGCGCCATGATCGTCTGTCTGCAGGCTGGAATGGGTGTTCATCGGCGAGTCGTCTTCGGAAGGCACGGCAGGAGGTTGCCGCAGTGAATGCAGGTTAATTCATGATGCGTGATTCAGTCAAATAAATACGTGACACTGAATCATTGCTATTGCATGGCCATGTCGGTGTTTACCCGCTCAAGATGCTCTGGATGGAACGTCTTCTATCCCGGAAAGCACGCTATCACGGCTGTGGAAATTTCATTAAATCATTGATGTAAATGGATATTTGTCGGATTGCGAGCACCATTGAGTCTTTCCAAGTCATCCCGATGCACGACGAATCAGACGATTCCCTTCCCCGGAATTGATTGACATCGAATCATTGTTTTGATTTGATGCGTGTCATTGTCAACGACTTCCAGACCACTGCGACTCCCGACATGGCCGACCTGATCCTCTGCGAATGCTTTGCCCGCGACGGGCTTCAGCATGAATCCGACTTCGTCGACACCGCGCGCAAGGTCGCGCTGATCGACCGGTTCGCCCGTGCCGGCTTCGCCCGCGTCGAGGCGACTTCGTATTCGAATCCGGCGGTCGTGCCGCAATTCGCGGACGCAAGCGACGTGCTGCGCGCGCTGCCGCGCGTCGACGGCGTGCACTACAAGGCGACCTGCGCGAACGTGCGCGCGGTCGAACGCGCGCTTGCCGACCTGGACGCCGGATTCGGCGCGAACGAGATCAGCCTGCTCGTGTCGGCCAGCGATGCGCATTCGCAGCGCAACCTGAAGCAGACGCGCGACGCGCAGTGGGCGCGTATCGACGCGATGGCCGCCGTCGCGCATGGCCGCTTCCGGCTGGTCGGCACGATCTCGGTCGCGTTCGGCTGTCCGTTCGACGGCGACATCGACCCGGTGTCGGTGCTGCGTGACGTCGAGCGCTTCGCACGCGCCGGCGTGCGTCACGTGACGCTCGGCGACACGATCGGCGTCGCGACCCAGGCGTCGACGCGCGCGTTGTTCGCGCAGATGCTGCGGGAATTCCCCGACGTGCACGCGATCGCGCATTTCCACGACACGCGCGGTACCGGCCTCGTCAATTACCTGGCCGCGCTCGAGGCTGGCGTCCGCTGCTTCGACGTCGCGTTCGGCGGGGTCGGCGGCCATCCGGCGAAGGTCCGCTATGGCGGCGGCGTGACCGGCAACGTTTGTACCGAGGATTTCGTCAACGTACTCGAAACGATGGGCGTCGATACCGGCATCGACCTGGCCGCGATGATCGACGCATCGCGCGCATGCGAGGCCGCGCTCGGTCGCGAACTGTCGAGCCGGGTCGCGCGCACCGGGCTGAACCCGCGGCTCGCCGCGCGTGCCGAGCACGCGCATGTCTGAGCGTGCCGCCGACACGTCGTCGGTCCGCATCGATTCGGCGTTCTGCGTCGACCACGGCTTCGTGCTCGTCGCCCATGGCGACGGCTGGGCCGAAGTCGCGTGCGAGACCCGCGACCGTCACGTCAACCGGCACGGCAACGCGCATGGCGGGCTGATCGCCGCGCTGCTCGACACGTCGATGGGCGTCGCGACGCGCGCCGGCGGCGACGTCGACAACCTCGGCACCGCGACGCTGAACGTGTCGTACCTGCGTCCCGCACGCGGCCGGCTGATCGCGCGTGCGTCGGTGTTGCGCAGCGGCGC
>NZ_CAJNKE010000515.1 GCF_905232215.1 Burkholderia sp. LMG 13014 | reverse complement strand
TCTGCTGCGTCACCTGGTCCATCTGCGTGACCGCGCGCCCGACCTGCGTGATGCCGCTCGCCTGCTCCTCGGACGCGGCCGCGATCTCGCCCATGATGTCGGTCACGCGTGCGACGGCCTGCAGGATCTCGCCCATCGTCGTGCCGGCCTGACCGACCAGCGTCGACCCGTTGCGCACGCGCTCGACCGAGTCGACGATCAGCTCGCGGATCTCCTTCGACGCCGTCGCGCTGCGCTGCGCGAGCGAGCGCACTTCGCCCGCCACCACGGCGAAGCCGCGGCCCTGCTCGCCGGCGCGCGCCGCTTCGACCGCCGCGTTCAGCGCGAGGATGTTGGTCTGGAACGCGATGCCCTCGATCACGCCGATGATGTCGGCGATCTTGCGCGAGCTGTCGTCGATCTGCCCCATCGTGCCGATCACGCGGTTCACGACGTCGCTCCCCGTGCGTGCGATCTCCGATGCGCTGTTCGCGAGCCCGCTCGCCTGCCGCGCGTTGTCGGCGTTCTGCTTCACCGTCGCGGTCAGCTGCTCCATGCTCGCGGCGGTTTCTTCCAGCGACGCGGCCTGCTCCTCGGTGCGCTGCGACAGGTCGTCGTTGCCGGCCGAGATCTGGCGGCTCGCCGACGCGATCGATCCGGCCGACTGGCGAATCCCGCCGATCGTCGCCTGCAGCCGTGCCTGCATGTCGTGCATCGCGGCCATCATGCTCGTGCGGTCGCCCGCGCGCACCGGCACCGGCTGCGTCAGGTCGCCCTGCGCGATGCGCGTCGCGAGCGCGGCCGCTTCGTCGGGCTCGCCGCCGAGGCTGCTGCGCACGTTGCGGATGATCACCAGCATCGCCGCGCTGATCACGAAGCCGATCACGAGCACGACTGCGAGGTGGCCGAGCAGCGTCCGGTAGTAGATGGTGTCGATGTCCTTCAGGAAGACGCCGCTCGAGATGTTCCAGTCCCACGGCGTAAAGCGCGTGACGTAGCTGATCTTCGGCACGGCAGTCTCGCTGTGCGGCAGGCGTCCGCGGTACTCGGCAAAGCCGCTGCCGGTTTCCTTCGCGGCGTTCAGGATCGTGACGAACAGCGGCTTGCCGTCCGGGTCGAGATAGTCGCCGACCTGCGTGCCGACCAGCTTCGGCAGCGTCGGATGCATCAGCACGACCGGCTTCGAGTCCATCACGAACACGTAGCCCGAATCGCCGTAGCGCATCGCGGCGAGGCTCGCGAGCGCGTCGCGCTTCGCGTCGGCTTCGGGCAGCGTGCCGCTCTGCGCGAGTGCGTGATACGCCTTCACGATGCCGGCCGCCGAGTCGACGAGATTCGCGATGCCTGCCTTGCGTTCGGCGAGCATCGTCGCGCGCGTCTCGTACGCGCTCCATGCGCCGACGCCCAGGAGACCGATCCATACCAGCGCAAGCGCGAGCCACAGCTTGCGGTTCAAACTCATTCTGCTCATCTGCGTGCCTTTGTCGATGTCGATGCGCACGCTGCGCGCGAACGGCCTGCCGCGCGCAAACGCTTGCCCATTTATTTACGGCACCAAGGCTTACAACTTGAATACGCGCGGGCGCCGCGAACCGGCGATCGGCACGCCGCCCCGCCCCGCGACCGCCGGCACGACAGCCCGCATCCGCTGTGCTAAAAAGACCGGCTAGCCGGCACACGAAGAGCCGGCATCATTCCGGGGGCCATCCATGTACGTCATCGACATCCACTACGCCGTATCGCTCGAGCGCATCGACGACGCGCTCGAACGCCATCGCGCCTTTCTGCAGCCGCTGTTCGACAAGGGCATCTTCATCGCGGCCGGGCCGAAGGTGCCGCGCGAAGGCGGCGTGATCCTCGCGGCCCGCATCGATCGCGACGAGCTGGACGCGATCCTGAAGACCGATCCGTTCGTCACCGAGGGGCTCGCCACGTATCGCGTGACGGAATTCCGGATCACGCGTGCCGCATCCGGCTTCAACGTGCCCGCGCTGCCGTAACGCGACGCCTGCGCGACATCTACGCGATACGTGCGCAGGCCGGCACGCCGCCCGACGGGCGGTTCAGGCAAACAACGAAGAGAGAGGGAAAGCGTGACGGCGCGTGGCGGCCGTCACGTGATCGCCGGGCCGGGCGCCCGGCGGCGGCCGGTCAGTCGACCAGCAGCTTCAGGTCGTGAACCCACGGGCCGGGGCCCTGGCCGTCGCGCACGAACAGGCGCAGCTTGCCGTCGCGGTCGAACACATAGCTCGCGGCGGTGTGATCCATCGTGTAGCTGCCGGGCGTCTTGCCGGGCACCTTCGCGTAGTACACGCGGAAATCCTTCGTGACCTTCTTCAGTGCCGCTTCGTCGGCCGGCCGCAGGCCGATGAACGACGGATCGAACGCGGGCACGTACTGGCCGAGCAGCGCCGGCGTGTCACGCTCCGGGTCGACGGTCACGAACAGCACCTGCACGCGCTTCGCGGCATCCGGCCCAAGCTGCTTCAGCGCCTCAGACAGCTCGACCATCGTCGTCGGGCACACGTCCGGGCAGTGCGTATAACCGAAGAACATCACGACGGCCTTGCCCTTGAAATCGGCGAGCGTGCGCACCTTGCCGGCCGTATCGGGCAGCGAGAAGTCGCTGCCGAACTGCGTGTTGCCGGTGATGTCGAGATTCTGGAATTTCGGCGCGTTGTCGCATCCGGCGAGCAGCAGCGCTGCCGTGAATGCGCACGCGAGCATCCAGCCTTGGCGCGCGCGGCGCCCGAACCGTGATTGGAGCATTGCGTTCAAACCGTGCGGTTACACGCCGAGCAGCGGGCGTGCATAGTGATCGACGAGCAGCGCGGCAAACAGCAGCGACAGGTAGACGATCGAGTAGCGGAAGGCCTTGCGGGCGAGTTCGTCCGAATAATCGCGATGGATCTTCCACGCATACGCGAGGAACACCGCGCCGAGCAGTACCGCGCTCGTCAGGTAGACGGCCCCGCTCATCCCGGAGATGAACGGCATCAGCGTGACCGCGAACAGGATCACCGTGTACAGCAGGATGTGCAGCCGCGTGAACTTCTCGCCGTGCGTGACGGGCAGCATCGGCAGCCCGGCGTTCTCGTAATCCTTGCGGCGATAGAGCGCGAGCACCCAGAAATGCGGCGGCGTCCACACGAAGATGATCAGCACGAGGATCCACGCGTCGCCCGGCACCGCGCCGGTGACCGCGGCCCAGCCGAGCGCCGGCGGCATCGCGCCCGATGCGCCGCCGATCACGATGTTCTGCGGCGTCATCGGCTTGAGCAGCAGCGTGTAGATCACCGCGTAGCCGACGAAGGTGGCGATCGTCAGCCACATCGTCAGCGGGTTCGTGAACGTATAGAGCGTCCATGCGCCGACGCTGCCGAGCACGGCGGAGAAGATCAGGATCTGCGGGGTCGTGATCTCGCCGCGCGCGGACGGGCGCCACGCGGTGCGGCGCATCATCGCGTCGATCTTCTGTTCGACGAGGCAATTGATCGCGAACGCGGCGCCGGCCAGCAGCCAGATGCCGACCGTGCCGCCGATCAGCACATGCCACGGCACCATGCCCGGCGTCGCGAGGAACATGCCGATCACCGCGCAGAACACCGCGAGCTGCGTGACACGCGGCTTCGTCAGTGCCATGTATTGCGAAAACCGGCTACCGGGCGATTGGGAGAGGGTGCTTTGCATGGGGACGGTCACGCCGGGGCAGCGTCGCGCGCAGGCTGCGCGACACGGCCGGGGCGGCCTGAAAGGATGCGAAAGTTTAACATGACGACGAGCAGCAGCAGGATCGCGGCCCCGCCGTTGTGCGCGACGGCGACCGGCAGCGGCCACTGCAGCACGATGTTGGTCAGGCCCGTCACGAACTGCAGCAGGACGACCAGCAGCACGCCGTTCGCGGGCCGCCGCAGCGATTCGAAGCGGCGCATCTTCAGCGCGAACGCGACCAGATACGCGACCACCACGAACGCGAACGTGCGGTGCGTCCAGTGGATCGCGACCAGCGCGTCCTGCGTGATCGCCTCGCCGTCCTTCGTCATCCCGAGCGCGCGCCACAGGTGGAAGCCGTGCTGGAAGTCCATCGGCGGGATCCACTGGCCGTTGCAGGTCGGGAAGTCGGTGCACGCGAGCACCGCGTAATTGGTGCTCACCCAGCCGCCGAGCGCGATCTGC
>NZ_CAJNKE010000514.1 GCF_905232215.1 Burkholderia sp. LMG 13014 | reverse complement strand
GATGGCGGCGGATCTCGCCGTCGCGCGCGGCCGCAATCCCGATACGCCGCGCCACCTGAACAAAGTCACCGAAACGCACTGATAGCCGAGACAGCCGATGAGACGCGCCGAGGAGTCCCAGTTGAAGAGCCCCACCCACGATCAGATCGTCCTGCTTGCCCCGCTGACGGGGCCGATCGTTCCGCTGGCCGACGTGCCCGATCCGGTGTTCTCCGGCGGGATGTTCGGCGACGGCATCGGCATCGACCCGCTCGCGGGCCAGCTCGTCGCGCCGTGCGCGGGCGTCGTGTCGCACCTCGCGCGCACGGGCCACGCGGTGACGATCACGACGCCGCAAGGCGCGGAAGTGCTGCTGCACATCGGCATCGACACCGTCGAGCTGAACGGGCAGGGCTTCACTGCGCACGTCGAGTCCGGCGCGCGTGTCGAGGCGGGCACGCTGCTGATCGAGTTCGACCAGGACGCGGTGGCGCGCAGCGCGCATTCGCTCGTATCGGTGATCGCGATCGCGAACTCGGATGCGTTCGAGGTCGTCGATCGTGCCAGCGGTTTCGCGACGGCCGGCAAGACGCCGCTGCTCGCGCTGCGCGGCAAGGGCGAAGCGGCCGTGCAGGCGACACAAGCCGGCGCTGCGGCGCAGAACGAAGTGCGCCGTGAAATCGTGCTGGCGCAGCCGGGCGGCCTGCATGCGCGGCGGGCGGCGCGTGCACGCGAAGCCGTGCGCGGGTTCGACGCGACCGTCGACGTGCTGTTCGATGGCCGCAAGGCGTCGATCGCGAGCGTCGTCGGCTTGCTCGGCCTCGGGGCCGGCGAAGGCGCGACGGTCGAACTGGTCGGCCGTGGCGCGCATGCGCAGCAGGCCGTCGATGCGGTCGAGCACGAGCTGCTGCGCGAAGCGCATGGCGAAGTCGAGGAAAAACCGGCGCGGCTGAGGTCGCCCGCGCCGCAGACGGTCGCGCGCAACGTCGGTGCCTCCATCGACCCGAACACGCTCGCAGGCGTGTGCGCGGCGCCCGGCATTGCGGTCGGCACACTGGTGCGTCTCGACGATGCGGAAATCGTGCCGCCCGAGCAGGCCGCCGGCACGCCGGCTGCGGAAAGCCGCCAGCTCGACCAGGCGCTGAAGGCCGTCGACGCCGAACTCGACGAAACGGTACGCAACGCATCGGCACGCGGCGCGGTCGGCGAAGCGGGCATCTTCGCGGTGCACCGCGTGCTGCTGGAAGACCCGACGCTGATCGACGCGGCGCGCGACCTGATCAGCCTCGGCAAGAGCGCGGGCTTCGCCTGGCGCGCAACGATCCGCACGCAGATCGACACGCTGTCGAAGCTCGACGATGCGCTGCTCGCCGAACGCGCGGCCGACCTGCGCGACATCGAGAAGCGCGTACTGCGCGCGCTCGGTCATACGAACGGCGCCACGCGTGCGCTGCCCGACGAAGCGGTGCTCGCGGCCGAGGAATTCACGCCGTCCGATCTGTCGTCGCTCGATCGCCAGCGCGTGACCGCGCTCGTGATGGCGCGCGGCGGCGCGACGTCGCACGCGGCGATCATCGCGCGGCAGCTCGGCATTCCGGCGCTGGTCGCGGTTGGCGATGCGCTGTACGCGATTCCGGACGGCACACAGGTCGTCGTCGATGCGAGCGCGGGCCGGCTCGAACACGCACCGACCGCGCTCGATGTCGAGCGCGCGCGGCACGAACGCCAGCGCCTGGACGGCGTGCGCGAGGCGAACCGGCAACTGGCGGGAGAAGCGGCCGCGACGGTCGACGGTCGCGCGATCGAGGTCGCCGCGAACATCGCGACGCTCGACGATGCGAATACCGCGGTCGACAACGGCGCCGACGCGGTCGGCCTGCTGCGCACCGAATTGATGTTCATCCATCGCCAGGCTGCGCCGACGGTCGTCGAGCACCAGCAGAGTTACCAGTCGATCGTCGACGCGCTGCAGGGCCGCACCGCGATCATCCGCACGCTCGACGTCGGCGCCGACAAGGAAGTCGACTACCTGACGCTGCCGCCCGAACCGAACCCGGCACTTGGCCTGCGCGGCATCCGTCTCGCGCAGGTGCGCCCCGATCTGCTCGACGACCAGTTGCAGGGCCTGCTCGCGGTGAAGCCGTTCGGCGCGGTGCGCATCCTGCTGCCGATGGTGACCGACGCGGGCGAGCTCGTGCGCCTGAAAAAGCGTGTCGACGAATTCGCGCGCGCACAGGGCCGCACCGAGCCGATCGAGGTCGGCGTGATGATCGAGGTGCCGTCGGCCGCGCTGCTGGCCGACCAGCTCGCGCAGCACGCAGATTTCCTGTCGATCGGCACCAACGACCTGACGCAGTACACGCTCGCGATGGACCGCTGCCAGGCCGATCTGGCCGCGCAATCCGACGGCCTGCATCCGGCCGTGCTGCGCCTGATCGACATCGCGGTACGTGGTGCGGAAAAGCACGGCAAGTGGGTCGGCGTGTGCGGTGCGCTCGGCGGCGATCCGCTCGCGGTGCCGATCCTGGTGGGCCTCGGCGTGACCGAACTGTCGGTCGACCCCGTATCGGTGCCGGGCATCAAGGCGCGTGTGCGCCGTCTCGATTACCAGTTGTGCCGTCAGCGCGCGCAGGATCTGCTCGCGCTCGATTCGGCACAGGCGGTAAGGGCAGCAAGCCGCGAGGTCTGGCCGCTCGACTGAGCGTCGACGGCAGGTTCGCGACCGGTTTCACGACGAAAGCAATTAGGTCAACGACGATTAATGACGAGACAAGGATTGGAGGACTGAATGAACGGGAATCCGTTTCTGAAAATACAGGGCCTGGGCCGGGCGCTGATGCTGCCGATCGCGGTATTGCCGGTTGCCGGCATCCTGCTGCGACTCGGCCAGCCGGACGTGTTCAACATCAAGATGATCGCCGACGCCGGCGGTGCGATCTTCGACAACCTGCCGCTGCTGTTCGCGATCGGCGTGGCGGTCGGGTTCGCGAAGGACAACAACGGCGTGGCGGCGCTCGCGGGCGCGATCGGCTACCTGATCGAAACCGCGATCATGAAGGACATCGATCCCAAGCTGAACATGGGCGTGCTGTCCGGGATCATCGCGGGTGTGGTCGCGGGCCTGCTGTACAACCGCTATAAAGACATCAAGCTGCCGGACTACCTCGCGTTCTTCGGCGGCAAACGGTTCGTGCCGATTGTCACGGGCCTGGTCTGCGTGATACTCGGCATCGCGTTCGGGTACGTGTGGCAGCCGGTCCAGCATGCGATCGACGCGGCCGGCCAGTGGCTGACGACGGCGGGCGCGATCGGTGCGTTCGTGTTCGGCTTCCTGAACCGCCTGCTGCTCGTCACGGGCCTGCATCACATCCTCAACTCACTCGCGTGGTTCGTGTTCGGCAACTTCACGCCGCCGGCCGGCGGCGAGATCGTGCACGGCGACCTGCACCGCTTCTTCGCGCGCGATCCGTCCGCGGGCACCTTCATGGCCGGCTTCTTCCCGATCATGATGTTCGGCCTGCCGGCAGCGTGTCTCGCGATGCTGCACGAAGCGCCGAAGGAGCGCCGCGCGATGGTCGGCGGGCTGCTGCTGTCGATGGCGCTGACGTCGTTCCTGACCGGCGTGACCGAGCCGATCGAATTCAGCTTCATGTTCCTCGCACCGGTGCTGTACGTGATCCACGCGGTGCTGACGGGGTTGTCGCTCGCGATCTGCCAGATCCTCGACGTGAAGCTCGGCTTCACGTTCTCGGCCGGCGCGATCGACTACGTGCTGAACTACGGGCTGTCGACGAAGGGCTGGATCGCGATCCCGCTCGGCATCGCGTACGGTGCCGCGTACTACGGGCTGTTCCGCTTCTTCATCCGCAAGTTCAACATGGCCACGCCGGGCCGTGAACCGGCATCGGCCGATGCGGCCGCGGAATCGTACGCATCGGGCGGCTTCGTCGCACCGGCTGCGGGCGCCGCGGCGGTTGCCGTTGCGCCGCGTGCGCAGCGCTACATCGCCGCGCTCGGCGGGGCCGGCAACCTGTCGGTCGTCGACGCGTGCACGACGCGCCTGCGCCTGACCGTCGTCGATCCGGAGCGGATCTCGGAGCCGGAGCTGAAGTCGATCGGCGCGCGTGGCGTGCTCAAGCGCGGCGGCAACAGCGTGCAGGTGATCATCGGGCCCGAGGCCGACATCATTGCCGACGAGATGCGTACCGCCAT
>NZ_CAJNKE010000513.1 GCF_905232215.1 Burkholderia sp. LMG 13014 | reverse complement strand
AATGCGACGCCCGGTGCGGATTGCAGTCCACCGAATACTCCGCGTGCTCGCCATTGACGTGCAGCACCAGCGTCGCGTTGCAGATATCGCTCGAATCGATGCTCAGCCGCAGCGTCGCGAGCGGCCGATCCTCGCCGCCGGCAAGCCGCGATTCGCCGGAGCGCGTCAGCGCCGCCGAGCCCGCGCCGCCGGTTTTCGTGATGCGCAGGCTGTACGACACGTCGACCGGCGCGGCCGCCTGCACATGCGGCACGATATTCACGCCGCCGGCACTGGCGGCGATGTCGAAATAGGCGTTGAGATCGTGAATGCCAACCATGATCGTCTCCTGTCGAATGAAAAAAAGGCCGAACGGGTACCCGTCCGGCCTTTCCGTAACACCGGCGGTGCTTAGTGCTGCTTGATCGAAGCGGTGTTGTTGAAGCCGCTCTGGTTGATGCTCGCGTAGTTGCCGTTGCCCTGCTGCAGCAGCGTGGCGTTGTTGTTGAAGCCGAGCTGCGTCACGAAGCCCTGGTTGCCCTTGCCGGACACTTGCGTCGCGTCGATGATGTTGTCGGCGCCGGACTGCGCGAGATTCAGCACGTCGTCCGCGCCGGTCTGCGACGCATTCGCGTAGTTGCCGATACTCAGCGTCTGGTTCACCTTCACCAGCGAATTCGACGCGGATTGCGTCACGTTCGCCTGGTTGTCCGCGGAACTCTGCGTGACGGATGCCGTCGAGCCGACCGAACCGTCCTGCAGGATCGTCGCCTTGTTGCTCGCGGCGGTCTGCGTGATGGCCGCGCTGTTGCCCGAGCCGAACTGCTGCGTGATCGTCGCGTCGTTCGATGCGGCCGTCTGCTTGATCGTCGCGGTGTCGCCAACCTCGAACGTCTGGTTGACCGTCGCCTTGTTGCCATCCGCCGATTGCGTGATCGAGGTCGTGTCGGAGACGGCCACGAACTGGTTCACCGTTGCGCTGTTGCTGTTCACGCCGCCCGATTGCGCGATCGTCGTCTGGTTGTTGGCGCCGAACTGCGACGTCACGCTGGCGGTCGCGGTGCCGCTCTGGGTCGTCGTGACCTTGTCGCCGCTCTCGACGAACTGCGACACGTTTGCGTTGGTCGTGCCGCCCGTTTGCGTGATCGACGTCGTGTTGCCGCCGCCCCAGGTCGTCTGCACATTCGCCGTGCCGCCGTTGCCGGTCTGCGTGATGCCGACGGTGTTGCCGACGGTGTCGGTCTGCGTGACCGTCGCGCGGTTGCCGATCGCCGACTGGCTCGGCGAGCCCTGGTTGATCGTCACGGTGTTCCAGCCGCCGCCCTGCTGCGTAATCGACGCGCTGTCGATGTAGCTGTACTGGTTGATCGTGTTGACGTCGTACCGCGCACCGCCCGTGTACGCCGACGTCGTCTGGGTGATGTTCGCCGAGAAGTCGCCGCCGCCGAACTGGTTCACGTAGTTCTTCTCGTGCGACGTGCCCGTCTGCGACACGTTCACGCTCGAATACGGCTCCGCCCAACCGGAGAATTGCTGGATCGCGGTCGTATCGCCGCTACCGCCCTGGGTCGTCACGTTGGCGACGAACCCGTATTGGGTGCTGTCGCCGAGCGCCGACTGGGTAATCGACACCGTGTCCCCGTTCGTCGCCGTCTGTTGGACGGTCGCCGAGTTGAAGCTGCCGGATTGCCCGACGGTTACGTTGTTCCCCGACGAATCGGCCTGTGCGGCAGCCGATGCGAGCATCAGCACGGCGATTGCGATTGCAGACTTGGTCACCTTCATGGATTGCTCCTGATTCGAAAGAAAATTCGCCGGAAAAGTCGGTCTTTTACCGGCACCCCCGCCAATCGAGGACGCGCTCGCGTCCCCGACCTCACACCACTTCCAGCATTGCCCCTGCATCCCGCGTAACCGTCACCGCGTCAGCACCGTGGCGCGCGCACCGTAGCCGGTCTGAATCACCTGGATGCCGGTATTCGATCCGCCCTGCACGATGTTCACCGCGTTGTTGCTGCCGTTCTGCGTGACGCGCGCCGACAGCGACGTGCCGACCTGCGTCGAATCGACCGAATTGCCGGCGCCGTTCTGTTGCACCTGCAACGTGTTGCCGGTGCCGCGTTGCGTCGCCTTCAACGTGTTGCCGACGCCGGCCTGCGCAGCCGCGATCCAGTTCTGCGCACCGGTCTGCCGCGCAACGATCGAGTTGCCGTCGCCGGCCTGCCAGACCAGCGCACCGTTGTGGCCAGCCTGGTCCAGCGACGCGGCATTGCCGACACCGCTCTGCCGGAGCGCGACGATGTTGCCGCTGTAGTCGAAGGCCGGTTCGGGCGGGCCGAGATCGCTGAGCGGCACGGGTGCCCCCGACGCCGCCTGCATGGCCGCCACGGCCCACACGGTCGCGAGTACCCGCCGCACCACACGGGCGCGCCCGTTCCGAACACGCTGTCGATTCATCATGTTTTCTCCGCTGGCCGGCCTGATGCCGGTTAATGAGTGGACGCAACCGGGCGGTCGATCTTCTGCGGGTCATACGCGGTGTTCGCGTCCTCCATGTCCTGCGCGTACTGCCGGTCTTCCTGCAGATACCGCTGCATCGTCGGGTCGTACCAGTCCTGGTCGTTCTTCAGCCCCCAGGTCTGGTTCGCGACGCCCTGGACGATCAGGTGCGTGAGCGCCGATTCGATCGCTTCGTTGACGCAGATCTGCGCGGGCTCGTTGCGCGTCAGCCCGACTTCCGCCTGCAGCAGGTCCTTGAAGCCGACGAAGCGATAGACGCCCGTGTCGACCTGATAGGAGTAGACGGTCTTGGTCGTCGAGACGCTGTTGAGCACCTGGCCCGTGCGGATGTCGATCGCGCGCAGGTTGACGGTGACCTGGTCGATCCGGTATTGCGTTGACCCGCTGATCCCGAGATAGGCGACGCCAGCCCCGCCGGTCCGGACGTTCGTGTCGTAGCCGACGATGCCGCCTTCGAGCACGATGTTCGCCGGCATGAGCGGCGCCATCGCATCGTTCTGTGCCTTCTTCGCATCCGCGCCGTCGGTGGCGCGCATGATCTTGCGTTCGGTCAGGAGATCCTGCAGGTTCTCGCGCTCCACCGGCGTGAACCAGCCGGAGTCGCGCATCGCCTTGACGAGGAACGACGCGCCGCCCTGCGTGACCTGCGACGAAAAGGAGCTGTCCGGCGATGCCTTGTACTGCCCGGTCAGATCGCGAAAGCCGTAGACGGCGGCGGCGATCTTGCCCTTCGGCGGCGGCAGGTGCGTGAGGTCGCGCGTGGTGCGCGTCGGCGGCGTCAGCGTCGCGTTGCTCAAGGCCGGCATCGGGCGCGTGACGCAGCCGACCAGCGACAGCAGCAGCACCGCGCCCATTGCGATCCGTGTCATCCCCGTGTGGAAGCGTGCGCGTTCAGCATTTTTTTTCATGATTCGCTCAGTCGTGTGTTCGATTTACTGGCCGTTGCTGACGATGAAGGTCGAGGTCGCGCCCGTCGTCTTGTCGGTGGTCGTCACCTGCAGGTTGCCGTTGCCGGCCGCACTCACGACGATCGTGAAATTGCCCGTGCTGATCGTTCCCGGCTTGAGGTCGCCGTTGGTGCCGACGATCGAATTCGTCACCGAGCTCGCGACGCGCGACAGGATCGCCTGCTGCAGCTGCGCATTGAACTGGTCGAGCGATGACGTGGACGTCGGCGACGAAAAGCCGGACAGCGACGGATCCGTGTGCTTGTTCTGCGCATTGGCCTCGTTGAGCAGATTGGGGCCGTTTGCCGGGTTGCCGCCGAAGTTCGGGTTGTTCGGCTGATAAACCAGCGTCGACGACCACGAATAGGGCGAAACCGCGGTCATGGCGACCAGGGCGATCATGCTCAATCTGATTCGATTCATTTTCGCTAACCCCTGATTTTGATTAATCGATTAAATCTCGTCTTTCGCCAGATCCGAATCGGGAAACAGTAAATTCGAAAGATCGTCCTGAATGACGGTTTGAAAGGAAATGCTGGCGGCGTTTTCGGCCACGGCCCGGACGTTTGCCCGTGCAATCGGCAGGAAGGTCTGGAATACGCGCTTCTGCTGGAATTCGACCCAGATCAGGCTGCCGTAACGTCCGGACGGGCGTTCGTGAATGGCGACCATGTAGCGCTCGCTCAGCGGGATTTCCGACCAGGTCTGCGAGAAGTAGGTATAGAAATCGCGGCCGGCGAGCGTCACGGCATCGGT
>NZ_CAJNKE010000512.1 GCF_905232215.1 Burkholderia sp. LMG 13014 | reverse complement strand
GGCGGCTCTCCGACATGTCGCTCGGTATCGAGTGCCTGATCACCGACGACATCGGCCGCGCGTGGGATCTCGCGCAGCAGCTCGACGTGATGAACCGCGAGCGCCGCGAGATCGAGGCCGGCATGCAGCAGCAGGCGCTCGCCGATCTCGCCGACGTCGATCCGGCCGACGCGTGCACGATCACCCTCTTCAACCCCGAGTGGCACCAGGGCGTGATCGGCATCGTCGCCGGCCGGCTCAAGGAAAAATTCCACCGCCCGTCGTTCACGTTCGCGCACGCGGACGAGGAGGGCAAGCGGGTCAAGGGATCGGGCCGGTCGATCGCCGGCTTCCACCTGCGCGACGCGCTCGATCTCGTGTCGAAACGCGAACCGGACCTGATCGTCGCGTTCGGTGGCCACGCGATGGCGGCCGGCCTCACGCTCGACACCGAGAACGTGCCGCGCTTCGCGGCCGCGTTCGAGGCCGTCGCGCGCGAATGGCTGTCCGACGACGCGCTCGCCCGCGTGATCGAGACCGACGGCGAACTCGAGGACGCGTACTTCACGCCGCAGTTCGTCGGGCTGCTCGACGAGGCCGTCTGGGGGCAGGGGTTTCCGGCCCCGCTTTTCTCGGGCGAATTCGACGTCGTGTCGCAGTCGCTCGTGAAGGAAAAACACCTGAAGCTGCAGCTTGCACGCGGCCGCCAGCGCTTCAGCGCGATCTGGTTCAACCACACGGAGCCGCTGCCGGAGAGCGCGCTGGTCGCATACCGCCTCGTCGCCGACACGTGGAACGGCGTCACGCGCGTCCAGTTGATCGTCGAACACGCGGCCGGCTGAGCGCGGGCCGCCCGGCCCGCACTGCCCGCCGCTGCATGCACGCCGCGCCGGACGGGGCCGCGGCGCGGGTGCGAGCACCGTTTGCGTCACCGGGCAACCCCGCCGATCGGCTATAATTCCGCTTTTTTACGAAGCAAGAAAAGCGAACGATCATGGAAGCGGAACGTCTCAACGCGATCGAAAGCTCCCTGCTCGACCTGCGCAACCGCGCGGGCGAGCTCCGGGGGTATCTTTGACTACGACGCCAAAGCTGCGCGTCTGACCGAAGTCAACAAGGAACTCGAAGACCCGAACGTCTGGAACGATTCGAAGAACGCCCAGGCGCTCGGTCGCGAGAAAAAGCTGCTCGAAGGCGTCGTCACGACGCTCACCGTGCTCGATAGCGACCTGCGCGACGCGCTCGACCTGTTCGAGCTGGCCCGCGAGGAAGGCGACGAGGACACGCTCGTCGCGTCGGAAGAAGACGCTGCGAAGCTCGAGGCACGCGTCGGCGACATCGAGTTCCGCCGGATGTTCTCGAACCCGGCCGACCCGAACAACTGCTTCATCGACATCCAGGCCGGCGCCGGCGGCACCGAGGCGTGCGACTGGGCGTCGATGCTGCTGCGCCAGTACCTGCGCTACTGCGAACGCAAGGGCTTCAAGGCCGAGGTGCTCGAAGATTCCGACGGCGACGTCGCCGGCATCAAGAACGCGACGGTCAAGGTCACGGGCGAATACGCATACGGCTTCCTGCGCACCGAAACGGGCATCCACCGCCTCGTGCGCAAGTCACCGTTCGACTCGTCGGGCGGCCGCCACACGTCGTTCTCGTCGGTGTTCGTCTATCCGGAAATCGACGACTCGATCGAAGTCGAGATCAACCCGGCCGACCTGCGCATCGACACGTACCGCGCATCGGGCGCGGGTGGTCAGCACATCAACAAGACCGACTCCGCGGTGCGGATCACGCACATGCCGACCGGTATCGTCGTGCAGTGCCAAAACGACCGCTCGCAGCACCGCAACCGCGCCGAAGCGATGGCGATGCTGAAGTCGCGCCTGTACGAAGTTGAAATGCGCAAGCGCCAGGCCGAACAGGACAAGCTCGAATCGAGCAAGACCGATGTGGGCTGGGGCCACCAGATCCGTTCGTACGTGCTCGACCAGAGCCGCGTGAAGGATCTGCGCACGAACGTCGAAATGAGCAACACGCGGGCCGTCCTCGACGGCGACCTCGACGACTTCATCAGCGCGAGCCTCAAACAGGGCGTGTAAGCGCCGCGGCGCGGCCCTGCCGGGTCGCGCCCCCTTGCCCTTCCCGTTTGCGTTGCCGCACCACTCCGAATTCCGACCATCATGACCGAACCGACCCAAACGCAGCCCGCCGTCACCGCGGACGAAAACCAGATCATCGCCGAGCGCCGCGAGAAGCTGCACGCCCTGCGCGAGCAAGGCGTCGCCTACCCGAACGATTTCCGCCCGACGCATCACGCAGCCGATCTGCAATCGGATTTCGCCGACTCGGACAAGGCCGCCCTCGAAGAGAAGCAGGTCGAGGTGGCCGTGGCCGGCCGCATGATGCTCAAGCGCGTGATGGGCAAAGCGAGCTTCGCGACGGTGCAGGACGGTTCGGGCCAGATCCAGTTCTTCGTGACGCCGAACGACGTCGGCGCGGAAACCTACGACGCATTCAAGAAGTGGGACCTCGGCGACATCGTCGCCGCGCGCGGCGTGCTGTTCCGCACCAACAAGGGCGAGTTGTCGGTCCAGTGCAAGGAGCTGCGCCTGCTGTCGAAGGCGCTGCGCCCGCTGCCGGACAAGTTCCACGGCCTGTCGGACCAGGAAATGCGCTACCGCCAGCGCTACGTCGACCTGATCGTCACGCCGGAAACGCGCGACACGTTCCGCGCCCGCACCAAGACGATCGCGTCGATCCGCAATTTCATGGACAACGCCGACTTCATGGAAGTCGAGACGCCGATGCTGCACCCGATCCCGGGCGGCGCGGCCGCGAAGCCGTTCGTCACGCATCACAATGCGCTCGACATGCAGATGTTCCTGCGCATCGCGCCGGAACTGTACCTGAAGCGCCTGATCGTCGGCGGCTTCGAACGCGTGTTCGAGATCAACCGCAACTTCCGGAATGAAGGCGTGTCGCCGCGTCACAACCCGGAATTCACGATGATGGAGTTCTACGCCGCGTACACCGACTACCGCTGGCTGATGGACTTCACCGAGCAACTGATCCGCCAGGCGGCGATCGATGCGCTCGGCACCGCGACGATCCAGTACCAGGGCCGCGAGCTCGACCTCGCGAAGCCGTTCCACCGCCTGACGATCACGCAGGCGATCCAGAAGTACGCGCCGGACTACACCGCCGGCCAGCTGTCGGACGACGCGTTCCTGCGCACCGAACTGAAGCGCTTCGGCGTCGACGTGTCGCAGCCGGCGTTCCTGAACGCGGGTATCGGCGCGCTGCAGCTCGCGCTGTTCGAGGAAACGGCCGAAGCGCAGCTGTGGGAGCCGACCTTCATCATCGACTACCCGGTCGAGGTGTCGCCGCTCGCACGCGCATCGGATACGGTGCCGGGCATCACCGAGCGTTTCGAGCTGTTCATGACCGGCCGCGAAATCGCGAACGGCTTCTCGGAGCTGAACGATCCGGAAGACCAGGCTGCACGCTTCAAGAAGCAGGTCGAGCAGAAGGATGCAGGCGACGAGGAAGCGATGTTCTTCGACGCCGACTACATCCGCGCGCTCGAATACGGGATGCCTCCGACCGGCGGCTGCGGGATCGGTATCGACCGTCTCGTGATGCTGCTGACCAACAGCCCGACGATCCGCGACGTGCTGCTGTTCCCGCACCTGCGCCGCGAAGACTGATCGCTGCGCCCGCGTGTGCGCCGCGCCCCGCGGCGCGCACGCGTCAGCTTTGTAACGACGCGTAAATCCCGCCAGCCGGCGTCCGCCGGCTTTCGATCCTCCCCCGTTTTATCCCCTCGTCGCAACGGCCTTCTCCGGGTTTTCCCGGTAACGAACGCCTGCGCCCCGCTGCAATTCGTTACACCTTGATACGGTGCGCCGCGCGCCGGTGGATGACACTCCTGTTGCGTCACCACGCATGACCACGGGACCAGAACGAGGCGCAGGAACGCCAAGTCTGCTCGCTCCCGGGCGTGGGGTCCGGCCCGGCACCGATGTGCCGATCCGGATCGACATCGGAGAAAAAAATGGACAACCAGAATCAGACCACGCCGCAAAAGCAACGCCTCCACCCGCTCATCGCCACCGCCGCCGGCGCCGTCATCGTCGCCAGCCTCGCGGCCACGGCAGCGATCACGGGCGTGTTCCCGAAGGCCAGCAGCAGCAACGAACAGAACGGCCAAACCCAGGCCGCGCTGATCGCATCG
>NZ_CAJNKE010000511.1 GCF_905232215.1 Burkholderia sp. LMG 13014 | reverse complement strand
TGATCCCGCGGGCTTCATGTTAAAAAGCCCGTCCTTTCCGTTTTCGCGCCGGCCCTGCTGCGGCAATTTCCCATGACTTACTGCGCGATCGATTTCGGCACGTCCAATTCCGCCGTGGCGCTGCCCGACGGCGACGGCATGCGCCTCGCGCCCGTCGAGGGCGACCACCTGACGCTGCCCACCGCGATCTTCTTCAACAACGACGAAGAGACGGTCGAATACGGCCGTGCGGCGCTGGCTTCCTACATCGACGGTTTCGACGGCCGGCTGATGCGCTCGATGAAGAGCATCCTCGGCTCGCCGCTCGCGGAAACGACGACCGATCTCGGCGACGGCAGCGCGATCGCGTACACCGACATCATCGCGCGCTTCCTGACGCACCTGAAGCGCAAGGCCGAAACCCGCGCGGGTGCGCCGATCGGCCGTGCGGTGCTCGGCCGGCCCGTGTTCTTCGTCGACGACGATCCGCGCGCCGACCGCCTCGCACAGGATCAACTCGAGGCGGCCGCGCGGTCGGTCGGCTTCGCGGACGTGCAATTCCAGTACGAACCGATCGCGGCCGCGTTCGACTACGAATCGCGCCAGCAGGCGGAGCGGCTCGTGCTTGTCGCCGACATCGGCGGCGGCACGTCCGACTTCTCGCTGGTACGCGTCGGGCCCGAACGGATGGCGCGGCTCGAGCGCAAGGACGACGTGCTGGCCCACCACGGCGTGCACGTCGCGGGCACCGACTACGACCGGCGTGTCGAGCTGGCGGCGATCCTGCCCGCATTCGGCTACCGTTCGCTCGACCCCGAAGGGCGCGAGTTGCCGAACAAGATCTACTTCGATCTCGCCACCTGGCACCTGATCAACACGGTCTACACGCCGAAGCGGCTCGGCGAGCTGAAGCTGATGAAGCACCTGTACCGGGAGGCGCAGCAGTACGACCGGCTCACGAGCGTGGTCGAGCAGCGGCTCGGCCATGCGCTGATGGCGCGTGCGGAAGAAGCGAAAATCGGCGTCGCGGCGGGCGGGGAGACGATGATCGACCTGAACGACGTGGAAGAGGATCTGCAGATCGCGTTCGATGCCGGCCGCCTCGTCGACGCGAGCCATGACGACACCACGCGCATCGTCGACGCTGCGCGTGAGACGGTGCGGCTCGCGGGCGTTGCGCCGCGCGATGTCGGCGCCCTGTATTTCACCGGCGGCTCGACGGGGCTCGCGTTCCTGTCGGGTGCGCTCGCGGGTGCGTTCCCGGATGCGCAACCGGTGTTTGGCGACCGCCTCGCGAGTGTCGCGACGGGCCTCGGCATTCACGCGCAGCGATTGTTCGGTTGAATGCGGGCGGTTAAAAGGCCGCTATGCCGGGTGACCGGCGCTGAAAAACAAAAAGCCCCGCCGAAGCGGGGCTTTTTTACACGAATAATCGCGCCAAGCTTAGACCGGACGGATGTTCGCAGCTTGCAGACCCTTCGGGCCCGTCTTCACTTCGAATTCAACCTTCTGGTTTTCTTGCAGCGTCTTGAAGCCTTCGACGCGGATTTCCGAGAAGTGCGCGAACAGATCGTCGCCGCCGCCTTCCGGGGTGATGAAGCCGAAGCCCTTTGCGTCATTGAACCACTTGACGGTACCGGTTGCCATGTTACTTGTTCCTAAAAAGATAAAACGGGGCCGAGGCCCATGGGGTGCGGAAAATCAAGGAAGGGGTAATAGGACCAACCGGAGTACCGTTGATGGGCGAACTACGAAAGAACCAATTCACTCGCCACTTGAAATCCTGCGAAGTCCTTTATACGGCTTATCAACCGTGTGGTCAACCGTATTTCCATTGACTCAGGGTTATTGCGTAGATCAGGTTTACAAAGCTTGCAAACGACGCGAATTTTTTGTAGGGGCCGAACGATTTTGGCGCCACGTTTCAGGTGCAACCGTTAAACTACGCGCCGCGTGGACGGGTTGCCCTGATCGGGTGACTCGCCCCCCCAAAATTGCGTGCGCGGTGCTGTCCGAGCCGATCCCGGACCGCGGGCCGACCATGCTTTTTGAGACACAGGAGAGGATGTGAAGAGTTCTATTCAACGGAACATCGGCCCGTTTGCATTGATGCTGACGGGGCTGGGTTCGATTATCGGCTCGGGCTGGCTGTTCGGCGCCTGGAAGGCCGCGAAGATTGCCGGTCCGGCGGCGATCTGCGCATGGATCATCGGCGCTGTCGTGATTCTTGCGATTGCACTGACTTACGCGGAACTGGGTGCGATGTTCCCCGAGTCGGGCGGCATGGTGCGCTACGCGCGCTACTCGCACGGTTCGCTGGTCGGTTTCATCAGCGCATGGGCGAACTGGATCGCGATCGTATCGGTGATTCCGATCGAGGCTGAAGCGTCGATCCAGTACATGAGCACGTGGCCGTATCCCTGGGCGCACGCGCTATTCGTGAACGGCGAGTTGACGGTACCCGGCCTGCTGCTGTCCGCGGTGCTGGTCGTCATCTACTTCATGTTGAACTACTGGGGCGTGAAGGCGTTTGCCCGTGCAAACACCACGATCACGATCTTCAAGTTCCTGATCCCCGGCCTCACGATCCTCGGCCTGATGCTGACGAGCTACCATCCGGAAAACCTCGGCACCGCATCCAATGCAAGCTTTGCGCCGTACGGCTGGTCGGCGGTGCTGACCGCGGTTGCGACGAGCGGCATCGTGTTCGCGTTCAACGGCTTCCAGAGCCCGGTGAACCTCGCGGGCGAAGCGCGCAACCCGTCGCGCAGCGTGCCGTTCGCGGTGATCACGTCGATCCTGATTGCGCTCGTGATCTACGTGCTGCTGCAGATGGCGTATATCGGTTCGGTGAATCCGGCCGACGTCGCGCAGGGCTGGTCGCACTTCAACTTCAAGTCGCCGTTCGCCGAACTGGCGATCGCGCTGAACCTGAACTGGCTCGCGATCCTGCTGTACGTCGACGCGTTCATCAGCCCGAGCGGCACCGGTACGACCTACATGGCGACCACCACCCGCATGATCTACGCGATGGAGCGCAACAACACGATGCCGAAGATGTTCGGCAACGTGCACCCGCTCTACGGCGTGCCGCGTCAGGCGATGTGGTTCAACCTGCTGGTCTCGTTCATCTTCCTGTTCTTCTTCCGCGGCTGGAGCTCGCTCGCGGCAGTGATCTCGGTTGCGACCGTGATCTCGTACCTGACCGGCCCGATCAGCCTGATGGCGCTGCGCCGTGCGGCGACCGACATCGAGCGTCCGCTGTCGATTCCGCTGATGAAGCTGATCGCCCCGTTCGCATTCGTCTGCGCGTCGCTGATCCTGTACTGGGCGAAGTGGCCGCTGACGGGCGAGATCATCCTGCTGATGATCGTTGCGCTGCCGGTGTACTTCTACTTCCAGGCGAAGTCGGGCTGGACCGGCTGGGGTGACGACTTGAAGGCCGCCTGGTGGCTGGTCGCGTACCTGCCGACGATGGCCGTGCTGTCGCTGATCGGCAGCAAGGAGTTCGGCGGTCACGGCGTGCTGCCGTACGGCTGGGACATGCTGGTCGTCGCGGGCATCGCGCTGGTGTTCTACTTCTGGGGCGTGAGCACCGGCTACCGCACCAAGTATCTCGACGAGCGCGAATCGCACGACGAGATCCTCGAAGGCATCGGTGCCTGACGACGCCTGACCTGCCGCCGGAATCGGCGGCGGCAGACAGGGCAAGAAAAAGCCCGCCCGAGCATCGCTCGGGCGGGCTTTTTCGTTGATGCGGGTGCCGCGCGCCGGTTGGCGCCGCGCCGCTCAGGCGGCCGTGCTCGCGAACACGTAGTTCGTCATCGCGAGCACGCGCTGATACGTGCCGAGCGACTGGATGCCGAGCTGGTAGTCGTCGTCCGCCGCGCCGAGCGCCGTGAACACCGGCAACAGATGCTCGTCGGTCGGATGCATCAGCGCCGCGTGCGGCGCCTGCCGGCGGTAGTCGAGCAGGGCGTCGATGTCGCGCGCGGCCAGCTTCGCCTCGAACCAGCTGGTGAATTCCGCGACGCGCGGATCCGCATCCTCCGGTGCCGCACCGAAATCGGCGGCGCGCAGGTTGTGCGTGATCTGGCCCGAGCCGATCACCATCACGCCTTCGTCGCGCAGCGGTCGCAGCGCGCGGCCGAGCGCGAAATGGTGGGCGGCATCCGCGCGCGGCTGGATCGACAACTGCGCCACCGGCACGTCGGCTTCCGGGAACATCAGCAGCATCGGCACCCATGC
>NZ_CAJNKE010000510.1 GCF_905232215.1 Burkholderia sp. LMG 13014 | reverse complement strand
CGGCCGGCGTCGCGACCGCCGCCGCGCTGGCCGGCGCAGCCGCGCCGGGCCCCGGCTTCTACGCAGGGATCGCGGCGATCGGGATCGGCCAGGGTCTCGTGCTGCCGTCGGTCGTGCGGATCGTGCTCGCGGAAGTCGACATGGCACGCGCAGGTGTCGCATCCGGCATGGTCACCGCGATGCTGCAGATCGGTGCGGCCGTCGGCGCGGCCACGCTCGGCGGCATGTTCTTCGCCCGGCTCGGCGCGCATCCGGCCGCGCTCGATTACGTGCAGGGCTTCAGGACGTCGATGTTCGCGCTGACAGCCGTATTGCTCGCGTGCATCGCGCTGTCGGCGATGCTTGGGCCGCTGCACCGGCGGCTGCATGCAGGCACGTAAGCGCGGCGGGAATCGCCGCGACGGCAGGGTCTGACGCGGAAACGGTGCAGAGGTAGCCTCGCCGGCATCCGGCTCACGCGTGATGCTTGCGTTGCGCCTGGCGCGCTTCCCATTCGGCCAGCTCGACGCGATAGCGCGCGAGTGCTTCGTCGTAGAGATCGAAGACGCACGGCGAGCAGCCGCTGTTGCAGCAGTCTTCCAGTTCCGGTTGGATAGGCGGGGTCGGACGGGGATCGTCGACGGACGGATCCCCGGAAGGTTGGTTCGGCACGGCGTGGTCCGGTGAAGTAAGACGATCAGTATAGGTCGATCCGGGCCACCGCCGCTTCCAGCAGGCCGAACGGCTAGACGGGTGTCAGTTCGATGTGCTTCGGCGAAGCGACCGTCGACACCTTCGACGTCGCCAGGTCGATCACACGCATCACCGTATCGTCATACGTCCGGAAGTAATACTTGCGCGCCTCCAGGTCGGCGATCGTGGCCCACTGCGTGTATTCGTAGACCGGCGTGTCGTGATCGACTTCCTCCTTGATCCACCCTTTCGGAATGTCGAACGTATTGATGATGTGCTCGGCCAGCCGGATCGCGTCGGCGCCGCTATGCGGATTTTCCGCGTACGCCGCATACCCGACCGCGCGCACGAAACGCGACGCCGGCGTGATGTCGCCGGGCAGGCCCAGCATCCCGTAGCCCTGGCCATACGCCTTGAGCGTCACGTGTTTCGCGTCGCGCGACAGCGACAGTGTCCTGCTCGCCGGCGTGACGCGCGACAGGTTCAGGTAGTTGTGCAGGTTGGTGCGATGCCAGTCGAACGGCGGCGAGTTGGTCATCACGCCGAGCGGATTGTCGTGGACGCGCAGTTCGCCGCCGACCGGCTCGACGACAAGCGATGCGCCGCTCGCGTCATGCAGCGTGTAATGCACGGGGGGCGCGCCGTCGAATGCGGGGTGCGGGATGTCGGCGACGACGATGTCGCCGAGCGCCTGCTTGACGCCGCTCACGCTGTCGTAGCTGGTCAGCGCCCACGTGAGGAAATCCCACGGCGCCAACGCGCGAGCGGTGTTCTCCGGCGTCAGCGCCGGATACTCGGCGAACTCCGGAAAGTAGAGCGTCCCGCCGGCCAGCCCCGCCTCGTTGATGCCGTCCACCAGGATCGGCATCTTCAGCCCGTTCATGCCGATCGCCTTGTACTTCGTCGTCCAGCTCTTGCCCTGCTTGCCGAGCGGCGGCGACGCGTACAGCGTCTTGCCGGCCTCGATGACGATCGGGATCGAACCCAGATCCTGCGCGAACTCCATGGTTCTGCCATAGACGACGTGCTCATCCACCGTGCGGATCACAAAACTCGTACACATGTTGTTTTCCTTGTTTTGACGAGAAGCGACAGCGGGCGCGTGATCGGCCCGCCCCTCGGAACATGCGCACCCGCTGCCGCGGAATGCGCGTATGAATCATATCGGTGCATACGTGCTCCAGGCGCGAATCCCCGCAGAATTACCGCCACGTCAACAGTCGAATCGATTCACGCCGCGAATGAAAAAATGTGGCCGTCCTGTAGCCGCCCGATCAGGACAGGCGGCTCGTACCAGCCGCGGGCAGCGCAAAGGCGAACTCATCCATAATGGCGCGACGATCGACGACATCGATCCGCTGTGCCCGACCCGTTCACGCCACACAGGAGCTGCGTCATGGCTGAAGCAGTGAATCCGCCGGAAGTCTGGGCGCCGTTCGGCGCGTTCTCGATGGCCGTGATCCAGGGCGACGGCCGGATCGTGCATCTGAAGGGGCAAGTCGCGCTCGACCGCGACGGCCAGGTGGTCGGCCACGGCGACATGCGCACGCAGGTGCGGCAGACGCTCGACAACATCCGCGCGGTGCTCGCCACGATGGGCGGACAGATGCAGGACGTGATCTCGCTCGTGCACTACGCGACCGACATCGATGCGTTCATGCAGGCAGGCGAAATCCGCAAGACGTACTTCGCCGAGCCCTACCCCGTGACGACGACCGTCCAGGTCGAGCGTCTCTACCATCCCGACCTGCTGATCGAGATCACCGCCGTGGCCGAGATTCCGCTCGCGCGGTTTCGCCGACCTGCATCGCGTGCGTGAATCGGCGGTGCAGCGCGACGCGACGCCGCGCCGTATGACGCACCAGCCGGGACATTCCCGACCGGCACGCTTCCTCGCAACCCGCGCGCTTACTTCGCCTGCGCGCCCGGCTTCGCGGCGCCCGCGCCCGCCTTGTCGGCCAGCGGCTGCCACGCGGCACCGAGCGAATACCAGTCGACGCGGCGCGTGAGCGTCATGATGCCGGCGAGGATCGCGAACAGCAGCAGCGAACCGAGCATCAGCGCATTGTCTTCCGACAGCAGCAACCCGTAGAGCGCCGCGTACAGCACCGTGAGCAGCACGGCAAACACCGCACCGCGCTTCACGCTTTGCAGCACGAACGACAGGTAGAAGCCGAGCAGCCCGATGCAGGCGCCGCTCGCCGCCAGATACGCATACGCGAATGCAATGTGTTCGGACAGGCTCAGCAGCAGCAGGAAGAACAGCGCCAGCGACAGGCCGACCAGTGCGTACTGGATCGGGTGAATCCGCAGCCGCTTCACGAGCTCGTACATGAAGAAGCTCGCGAACGTGAGCATCACGAACAGCGCGCCGTACTTCGTCGCGCGTTCGGCCTGCAGGTAGACGTTCACCGGTTCGATCACCGACACCGACGCCATTTCGATCGCGCCTTCCCCGTTGCCGGATGCGATCTGCTCGCGCGCCTTCGTGTTGAACGACGTCACGCGCCAGTTGCCGGTGAAGCCGCGCGCATCGACCGTGCGGGTGTTCGGCAGGAACGCGCCGTCGAAGCTCGGATGCGGCCACGTCGATTTCAGCGAGAAATCGTTCTGGTCGCCCACCGGCGCGAACGCGACGGAATCCGCACCGCGCAGCGGCAGGTCGATGCTGAACGGCACGGCCGCCCCCGCGCTCGCGTCCGCCAGCGCCGCGAGATCGACGTTCGCGTGAACGCCCTGGCGCAGGCTGTCCAGCCGCGTGCCCTGCTCAACGTCGAAGCGCGCGCCGCCGATGCGCAGATCGGGCTGCGCGGTCAGCCCGCGAATGTCGCCGATGCCGATCGCGACATACGCGTCGTCGACCTTGAAGCTCACGTGGCCGTCCGCCTGCGGCAGCTTCTTCAGATCCGGCAACGGCAGCGTGCCGGTCAGCCGGCTCGCCAGTTCGTACACCAGCGCCTTGTGGATGCCGCGATAGCGGACGCTGGTCGTCAGCGTGCCGTCGACGTTCAGCGTCTTCGGAAACACGAGCAGGCGCTTCGTCTCGCTTCTGAGGCTCGTCTTCGTCGCGCCGCCGGCCGGACTGTCGTCGCGCACGCGCGTGACTTCCGTGTAATGCACGACGAGCACCGGGCCCGCCACCGTCTGCGGCCCCGCATAGCTCGACCAGATGCTCTGCAGCGCATCCATCCGATACGCGGAGCGTTCCTGCACGATGCTTTGCACCATGTGCAGCGGGATCAGGATCAGCAGCGCGAGAAACGCGGTGATCGCGAATTTGAACAACAGGACTCGATTCATGGCCGACGGGTACCGGAGTAAAAGGGTACGGTCAGCATGAGCAGCCCCGGTGAAGGGCGATTGAAGCCGGTGTGAAGCGAATGTGTGGCGAACGTGAAGCGCGCTCAGCCCGCCGACGGCAGCGTGAGCGTCGCGCACGCGCCGCCTTCGTCGCGGTTCGCGAGCGCGACCTGGCCGCGGTGCAGCATCGCGACTTCGCGGACGAAACACAGCCCGAGGCCCGTGCTGCGATCCTGCCCGTCGGGGCGCGGCAGCGAATAGAAACGCTCGAACACGCGCGC
>NZ_CAJNKE010000509.1 GCF_905232215.1 Burkholderia sp. LMG 13014 | reverse complement strand
GCCGTGGATCGCGGCTTCCACCTACGAAACCGTCACACGCGCGCTCGACGCCGACGGCGCGTCGATCGTCGCGCCCGCACATCGTGGCGTGCGCGGCCATCCGGTCGGGTTCTCCGCGCACCACTTCGATGCGCTCGCCGCCCTCGACGGTGACACCGGCGCCCGCGCGCTGTTTGCGAGCGCGCCAGTCAAGCTGCTCGACGTCGACGATCCCGGCATCGTGCGCGACGTCGACACACCGGCGGATTTGCGCTGACCGCGATCGCGCAGCGTTCGCACTGCACCGCATGCCCCGCTCCGGCGCAGCAGATTCCTGCACGAAAACCGCCCATGCACGGATTGCGCAGACGAAAGATCGCCGCAACAATCCCGCTGCAAACGCATGCCCGATTGGCTATAACGGAGACGAGGCGCCCCCCGCCGCGCCACCGCCGTCACGCACTGCGCGAGTTCTCCATGACCGATCACACGACCCCGACGCCCGAACCTCCGGCAGATCCGAACCGCGACCCGGAAGACGACCCGCTGTCGTCGCCGCCCGGCCATCACGACAACCCGCAGCAACCGGACGGACCGCCGAGCAAGGATCCGGTCTAGCCGCCGGGCGGCCGCACGACCGCCCGCTCCGGTGCCTACGCGGCCGCGTGCTCGCGCGCGGTACGCACTTCGTATGCCTTCAGGTGGTTGTACGCGATCCGCAGCAGCGACAGCGCATCGGCCGCCTGCGGGTCGCGGCGCGCGAGCAGGTCGCCGATCACGTGATCGGCTTCGACGCGCGCATGGTTCTCGACGTCGCGCAGCATCGACGCGGTCAACGGCGACGGCGCGAGCACCATCCGCTGCATCCGCTCGATGGCGGCCGGGTCGGGCCGGTGGCCGTTGTGCTCGGCAATCGCGCTGCATTCGGCGAGCATCGTCTCGAGCAGGTGGCGGCCGTCCGGCGCGGCGAGAATGTCGCCGACCGAGCCGCGGAACAGCGACGTGCTCGCGGCAAGCGTCGCGAGGAACACCCACTTTTCCCACATCCGCGCGGCCACGTTGTCGCTGAGCGTCGCATCGAAACCCGCGCCGCCGAGCACATCGGCCACCGCGCGCACGCGCGGCGATTCGCCGCCCGCGAGTTCGCCGAAGGTGACCCCGTGCGTGTCGTTGAGGTGCACGATGCGCTGCTCGCGATCGAGCGTCGCCGCGATCACGCACAGCCCGCCGAGCACCTGCGCGGCACCGAATCGCTCGCGCAGCACGTCGAGATGACGCATCCCGTTGAGCATCGGCAGGATCAGCGTCTGCGGGCCGACGAACGGCGCGAACGAGAGAATCGCGTCATCGAGGCTGTATGCCTTGCAGCTCAGCAGCACGAGGTCGAACGGCGCGACTCCGGCTTCCGCATCGCCCGCGCGCACGGTCTGCACGTTCGCGAGCGTCAGGTCACCGCGCGGGCTACGGATCAGCAACCCGTCACGCGCCAGCGCGGCCGCGCGGCCGTCGCGCACCAGGAACGTCACGTCGCGCCCCGCTGCGGCCAGCCGGCCGCCAAAGTATCCGCCGACCGCGCCGGCCCCTACCACCAGAATTCGCATCGTTGCCTCCTTTCGGTTTCATTCGCCGCCGCACCGCCGAGCCGGGCCCGCGGTGCGCGCGCAATCGCCCCGACAGTATAGCGACGCCCGTTATGCATATGCATAGATACCCGTATCGGCGTCGAAGGCATCGACTACGGTACCGGTTCCTAGGGATAACCCGTCTACGGCGACACGCACTTGGCGCCGTCAAGACACTTATCCCGTCACGCCGTTTCGGCGAGTTTCCAAGACCGACCGACCACACACCATGCGCAACCTTTCCCTGAATCAGAAACTCGCCTCGATGATCGTCATCCTCTGGCTCGGCCTGCTCGTAATCGCGGGGCTCGGCGCCTGGCAGACGCGCGCATCGATGATCACGGACCGCCGCGACGAGCTCGCGTCGCTGGTCGCGCAGGCCACGAGCGTGGCCGACCACTACTACAAGCTGTCGCAGCAGAATGCGCTGCCGGAAGCGGACGCCAAGCAGAAAGCGCTCGAGGCGATCGCCGCGATGCGCTACGGCGCCGACGGCTACATCTCGATCAACGACTCGAAGCCGGTGATCGTGATGCATCCGATCAAGTCCGATCTCAACGGCAAGGACGTGTCGAATTTCACCGATCCGAACGGCAAGCACCTGTTCGTCGAGATCGTGAAGGCCGGCAACCTGGAAGGCGGCAAGGGCTTCGTCGACTATCTGTGGCCGAAGCCGGGCGCCGACAAGCCGCAGGAGAAAACCAGCGCCGTGCAGCGCTTCGCGCCGTGGGACTGGTATCTCGTGACCGGCATGTACATGAACGACGTGCGCTCGGCGGTACTCGAAAGCGTCGGCCGCTGGCTCGCGATGACGACCGTGCTCGGCGGGATCGCGACCGCCGTGATGGTGCTGGTGCTGAAAAGCGTGCGTGCGAACCTCGGCGGCGAGCTGGAAGTTGCGCTCGACGCTGCGCAGCGCATCGCGCAGGGTGACCTGACCGCGCGCGTCACCGTGAAGCAAGACGATCGCGGCAGCCTGCTGCATGCCCTGCACACGATGCAGGGCGGGCTGATCGACATGGTGTCGCGCGTTCGGATGGGCACCGAGAACATCAACGTCGGCGCGAGCGAGATCGCGTCGGGCAACACCGACCTGTCGCAGCGCACCGAGGAACAGGCGGCCGCGCTCGTGCAGACCGCGTCGAGCATGGACCAGATGACCGCGAACGTGAAGCAGAACGCGGACAGCGCCGCGCAGGCCGCCTCGCTCGCCGACCAGGCCGCGCAAGTGGCGACGCGCGGCAGCGCGGTGGTCGACGACGTCGTGCGCACGATGAACGAGATCACCGACCGCTCGCACAAGATCGGCGACATCATCGGCGTGATCGACGGGATCGCGTTCCAGACCAACATCCTCGCGCTGAACGCGGCGGTTGAAGCGGCGCGGGCCGGCGAACAGGGCCGCGGCTTTGCGGTGGTCGCGGCCGAGGTGCGCTCGCTCGCGCAGCGCTCGGCGACGGCCGCGAAGGAGATCAAGACGCTGATCGTGTCGTCGAACGAGACCGTCGAGCAAGGCGCGGCGCTCGTCACGAATGCGGGCGAGACGATGGCCGAGATCGTGCAGTCGGTGCGGCGCGTGAACGAGATCCTCGACGAGATCAGCCATGCGTCCCGCGAACAGAGCGCCGGGATCGAGCAGGTCAACCGTGCGGTGGGCGAGATGGATCAGGTCACGCAGCAGAACGCGGCGCTCGTCGAAGAAGCCGCGGCCGCCGCGCATTCGCTGCGCGATCAGGCCGAGGCGCTGCGGGATGCGGTGACGCGGTTTGCGTTGCCGGCCTGACGGCTGCCGCCCGACGCATACACGCTCACGCGGCGCCGGCGCCAAGCCCCAACCCCGCCGCCCGCTGAATCAGCTCGACGTCATTGCTCACGCCGAGCTTCTTCATCGCACTGATCTTCTGCGCACTGACCGTCTGCTTGCCCTTGCTCAGACGGTGCGCGATCGTCTTGATCGGCACCCCCGACAGATACAGGCGAATGACCTCGATCTCGCGCGCCGTCAGCTTCGCGGGCGCCTCGCCACGGTCGCCGCATGCGTCAACCGCGCGCCTGACGAGTGGCGACAGGTAGCGCCCGCCGCTGTAGCTCGAATGAATGGCCGTGACGATATGGCCGACCTCGTCGAACTTGCTGACGATGCTCACGCTGCCGGTCGCGAGGATCGACCCGAAAATCAGCGGATTCTCGTTCGCGACCAGCGCGACGATCCCGACGTTCGGACGTGTGCGCCGCAGCCAGTCGAACAGCGCGAGGCCGTCCATCTGCGCGTCTCCGCGAACCGCATAGTCGACCAGCACGACATCGCAGTCGACACTGCCGAACGACGCGACCAGTTCGGCCACACTCCGGTAGACCGCAACGATCTCGATCGCACAGCCGCTGCCGGCGACCTGCTCGATGCCGGCCAGCGTCAACGGCCAGTCGTACGCGAAGACGATGCGAACATTGAATTTCCTCATGCGCAGTTCCAGGGGGTTCGCCGGCCACACGACGCGGAACGCGCACGGCCGGTTTGGCGTTGAAAGGACGTTCAGGCTATTTTCAGCCTGAACGTCGATTCTATGAAGCCGCGCGCGGACGGGATATCGGACAGCATCGGGATCGGCCGTCCGGGACGTAATACGAGTTTGATATTTGCGCCGGTTCGAGCGCCCGACACATAGCGACCAGCCTCGGCCGGCATCGGCCGGAT
>NZ_CAJNKE010000508.1 GCF_905232215.1 Burkholderia sp. LMG 13014 | reverse complement strand
GGCCGGCGATCTGCATCAGGATCAGCCTGCGGCGGTCGAAGCGGTCGCCGAGCGGCGCGAGCAGGAACATGCCGGCCGCATAGCCGAGCTGCGTCGCGGTGGGTATCACGCCGATCCAGGACGCGCCGTCGGGAAACGCCGAGCGGAAGCTGTCGAGCAGCGGTTGGTTGTAATAGATGTTTGCAACGGACACGCCCGCGATCGTCGCGAGCAGCAACAGCAGGCTGCGCGAATAGTGGGGCGAGGCGGCGTCGGTCGGACGGTCGGTGGAGGCGGTGGACATGGCTGCGCGGACGGAGTGGGACGGCGCGGCGCGCGGCGCACGCGTCGGGTGCGCAGGCGGGCAGGGCGCCGGTCAAGGCTGCCGATCATACCGGAGCGACGTGAATCCTGCCGGACGGGGCGGAGTCGAGCAGGTACGCTTGGAACAGCACCGCAACACAGTTCAAGCCGTCTTGCCCGGGCGTTTCAATATCGAGATCCGAGCCTCGGCCGCGCCAGGCACGATATTGCTGGGATCGGTCGCAAATTCACTTGTCGGTGGGCGCGATTCAAATAGGTCTGGAAAATTGCGGATATCTTGCTCCAGTTGGCATGTGATTGAGGGAGCCAGATTGATCTGCAAAAACCACTTATTTCACTCAACCACCAGGCTGTTGATGACGTGCGCTGGCCAACTACTTTTTGACGCAAAGCTGCGCGCCCTCGGCGGTAAAATGCTGCAGAGGGAAAGCGAAACGGCCGTCGTCGTACCTGGGAAGAATCCGTCCCAGCACTCGTAAAGTTCGCGTACAGGCACCAGTGCTCGATCGTTCTCTAAAGCTTTGTCGTACGACAGGACTAGCCTTGAAACGATGACGATATCGGCCCTGTTTCCTCTTGGGCTGGGAATTTTCTTCGATGTGGTGACTTCCTGAGTTACGTCACGCTGAGTGTCGTAGTAGTTGGCTCTCGATGTCTTAGGTTGGCCGTGATTCAGATCGATGAAGCCTATCTTCACCTTCTCGTGGAGGAGCGCTGGGTTTGCCGCAATGCTGCCATAGAAAAAAGGGCTTCCGGAACGATCATCGTATAGCAGACGACAAGCATCTTGGCTTTCTCTCAGTTCTCGTGTTGATCTCAGAGAAAATCCGCATGACTTGATGAGATCGTATCGATACTCCGATTGACCCGACTCGGATACTTCACGACTTTCGCTCTCTTTCGAAAAAAATAATGAAATCGCAAGAATAATTGGTGGAAATATTTTTTTACTCATGGTCTCAGGCCGTCGTGTGAGAGGGTTTCAGAGGCATCGTCACTGAGGTGTTTATGCGCGCACGTAAAATACATCACTCTCCTGTCTTGATGGAGTGCTGCTCGATTAACCTGTAGCGTCACATTCAAGACATCCGCATCGATTCCTTGAGCATCGGTTGGGTAGTTTGTCCTGGCTTTGTCGATTCTTGTGTTGATGTTAATTTTTCCGTCAAGAAGGTGTACTCGGCCTTGCTGGGGTCCTGCGCGTGCGCTAGCGCGGTGTTGATGTTGACGATCGTGGCGTCTTCCAGCTTGGTCGTGAAGAAGTGCTCCTGCTTGCCTTCGGTGGAGGTGCGGTACCACTTCACTTCCACTTCAGGGAGCGTCTCGCCCGCCGCCAGCGCCTGGTACAGCAGCGGCGTGGCCTTGTTCAGCGGTGCGGTGTAGGTGAGGCTTGTGTACGCGCTGGCCGGACGGCTGGCCGCTCTGCGGGTCGGTCGGCGTCGCGATCAGGTGTTCGATTTCCTGGATCAGGATCTGGTCTTCATGGCCGTCCTGGTACACGTTGCCCACCGAGTCGGCGGTGAAGGCGCCTTGCGTGATGTTGCCCTGGATGCTGATATAGGCGGGAGTCGGCATTGGCTGCTTCCCTGAAGTTGTTGTCGAAAAAGCCGGTTGTACCTTGGCGCCGGAATGGCATGGGCCCTGTGAGCAATAGCCGTGCCAATCCACATGCGTTGTCGTGCTTTTCCTTCAGGATCAATGCATTAGGGGTATTTGAGGGGCATTCGCCAGATATCTGGCAAAGCGAATCTCAAAAGGAATCGTCTTTTTTGAGGGGAAATCGGGCCATTTTTGACCCGATCAAAATCAACCCATTGAAAAGAAAGAGAATTTATCGGGCCATTTTTGGCTCGACCGGGCCAAAAATGGCCCGGTCGCCAACACGAACGCGAATTCGCACATCACTCAGATACGAAAAAAGCCCCGAAGGCCACGCGGCATTCAGGGCTTTTTGTGCTGGTACGCTAGCCGCTTACAGCAGGCGGCCGCGCTCCTCGCCTCACTTCAAACAAACGTCACCTGCCTTAGTGCGACCGCCCCGTATCCGTCCCCGGCGCGAACTCGATACCCCGCAGCACTTCCGCAAACTTCGCTGTCCGCAACACGGCGAACTGCTCGTGCGCAGCCATCATCGCGCTGGTGTTCTTCAGCACGTCCCGCACTGCAACCAGACGGTTCGGATCCGCACCGACATCGCCGTTGCCGCTGACTGTCGACGTAATCGCCCAGAGTGATGGCGTAACTCGGTCGTTGGCCAGGACGATATGTCCCATCAGTGTTTGTTTTCGGCAGAAAGATGCCTCAGAGAGCGAAGTCCTAAAAACAATGATCGAGACCTGAACACAACGCCTTGCCCGAAGCAAATTCAACTCTATCCTTCCGTGATGCCTTTACCTGAGTCTTCACTCAGTAAATCTTGATGCTGCTTATGAATTTACGAATCCTCGCAAGCCGATTCTTCCTTTCTCGATTCTTCGCCATTTCCGAAAAAGCAAATACAGCAAAGTCGATCGAATTTACGCCAGAAGGGCGGAGCACCGCAGCGTAGCAGGAGTGCGGCAGAGTAGGCTCCCCAATGTTGCAAAGAACGTCATCAGCTTCAAAAATATCGAAATCTCTTGATTTGTAGTGGTAGGTTTTATACGTCCACGAGCCGCTAGCGTAGACCATGGGGTTTTCATCAAGCTCCCCTACTTGACCTTTCCCTTCCTCAGTGAGCTCGTCGTATCGAAAGAACCCATGCCGTTCACCCGCACGCGTAAAGCCAGATTTATCTATGCAAATAGTTAAGTCAAGCTTTCTTTCTTTGGATGAAACGCAGATTGATCCATCTTCTCTTTTTGGTAAATTAAAATGGGGTGGAATTTTCAGCAATATCCCGTCGCCAATATCTATAACATCAGGAAATGCATCGCTGCACATTAAGAGCGAAGAAATAAACATCACACTTCCCGTCGCGCACCTCGAAAATCCAGTCATCACGGAAAATCCATGGTTATTTTTGAGATTCTCTGTGTTTCGGCTATTCGCTCTGAGAGCGCATTTGGCTCACCATTTTTATTAACCCCATTAATTGCGATTGACACCGTTCGAACAGCTGCCTCAGAGATGTCTGCTTCTGAAATTTTGTTGTTTATCGTCGCGAACTTGTTTTGAGCCGAACCCGCTGTCCAGTACCAGCCACCTGCATCAACACAGTTATATGGCACCATGCTGAGCAGCTCCGGATTTGAGATTTGCGGTCGCCTCCTCCTTGGATCTCCCCACCAGTACTTATCAAAACTTGATGCCGACAACCAACCTCGATATACCCAATATTTGGAGTAATTCTCACGCCCTGTCAGTTGCTTCATCCCTCTGCCTCTGAATTTCTTTCCATCACCCGGATCGATATTTCCATTCTTGTTTTCGAGATAATCGAAGTAACTATCTTTTGAGTTCTTATAATAACCTCCGATCTCTGGCTGTAAGCTGGCCGAAAAGTGGCTTGAAGACGCCTCCACCATGCGAGCAAGACTGTGTGACTCCACTGCCCCCTGTCCAAAAAAATGAGCCAACCTGGCCCCGGTTATTATGTAGTATTTCCGCAAGGTCCAGTTTATGTGACTACGGTAGCGATCTCGTACGGCCGCGGGATCAGGAGTCTCTTCTTTTCGATATCTGCTGTCCGGATAGATGCGCGCAAGATCACCGATCGATATCCAACCACATCGTTTGAATTCCCGGATAAATCGTAGCGGGTGAAAATGATAATGTTCTGCCTTCAGGGTTAGTCCTTTCTCTACCGCCTCCTCCCAAAACGCCAACGCCTGGTGGTGTCGCTTGAGCCTCTCGTACGCAGGCTCCCCGAGGCACATCGGAAACACGATGTTGCCGACCTCACTCTCTCCTTCGGTGCCTTTCAGCCAGCCCCAGCGCTTGTCGAAATCGTCACGCGCCCACTCGGTGGGTATCTTGACCACACAGTGGGTGAGTCGGTCACGCAATTCGCCGG
>NZ_CAJNKE010000507.1 GCF_905232215.1 Burkholderia sp. LMG 13014 | reverse complement strand
GGGTGGCGATGGGCGCCCGAGCCGCTGCTGGCGTGGGTTTGAGCGGATCGAGGCGGTATCCTCACCGTTCGATTGCACAGCGTTTCGAGTGGCGTGGGGAGCGGATGTCCACAACGGGATCGGGCTGGCACGTCGCGGGTCGGGACGTCCGGCTCCCCGTTCGGATGCGCAGGGCGTCGTGCCGACTTTCGAGTGGATTCTGCTTCAGCCCGTGCTTGTACCCGTCTCCGGGATGCACAGGGGACCGAGTGGTCGAGGGGGTGGGATATCCACATCGAAACCGGCACGCGTTTCGATTTCGGGCTGACACTCACCGTTGAAATACACGGGCGCGCGAGTGGTTGCGAGGCCCGGATATCCACATTGCAACCGGCACGCGTTTCGACTCCGAGCCGACCATCACGGTTGCAATACACGGGCGCTCGAGTGGTCGCCGAGGCCGGATATTCACAACATGACCGGCGCGGTTTCCGGCGTACGGACTCGCGCTCCTCCTCGCCATTCACCGGCTTCGAATGGTTTTGGCGGTTGAACCGGCACCCTGATATTCACGCGGGTATACGCGCTTCGGCCGATCGACCGCCGGCACTCACCTTCGAAATGCACAGGACTTCGAGTCGTTTCGGGAGCGGGATATCCACACGGAAACGCGTGCCGTATTCGATCCCGCGTTCGCCCTCACCGTCGAGATTCACAGCGTTTCAAGTCTCTTCGGAGGTGAGATGTCCACACCCCCTGCTCCCGTTGCCCGCTCACCAAGGCGCTTGCGCTCACCGTTGATGGGCGGCGTTTCGAGTCGCATGCGATCAGGGCTTGAAGCCGCGTGATGGGGATAGCTTTCTGGCGAGTCGCTGTCCGTCGCGCAAAAAGCCGTGCCGCGCGTAAAAGCGGTGGGCATCCGGCCGGTGGTCGCCACTCGTCACTTCCAGCTTCACGCATCCGGCCGCGTCGAACCAACGCTCTGCGGCGGCCATCAGCGCACTGCCGACGCCGTATCCGCGATGGCGCTCATCGACGACCAGGCTGGTGATGCGTCCGAGGTAGCCTGCCGCGTGAAAGAGCGGCAACGCGTGGAGACTGATGCTGCCGACGACCTCGCATTGCACGACAGCCACGACGATCTTGTCCGTCGGACTCGGAAGCAACGCTTCGATCTTTTCGAGGATCAGCGACGGCGTCGTGTCGTAGCCGAGCTGGCTCAACAGTGCGGCAATGGCTGCGTGATCAGACGGCTGCGCGTCTCGGATCGCGAGGTTCGACGACGTGATCAAGTCCGGCGCTCCCGAGGAAAAGACGTTCGTAGTCGCCGAGCGTTGTCGCTCCGGGTATCCGCACCGCCAGCGGCCGTACAAGGCCGCACAAGGCCGCCGGCCCGGACGGGCACCCACGCTCACCGTTGAAATGCACAGCGGTTCGAGTCCTTTCCAGGGCGGGATATCCACACCCTGGCGAACGCCTCGTTCGATCGGGCATTCACCCTCACCTTGGAAATACACAGTGCTTCGAGTCCTTTCCGGGGTGAGATATCCACACCTCGGCGAGCCCTTCGGATAATCCCGCGATGATACTCACCTTCGAAACGCACAGCGCTTCGAGTCCCTTCCAGGGCAGGATATCCACACCCCGGCGAACGCCTCGTTCGATCCCGCGATCGCACGCGCTTTCGAAACACGCAGCACCTCCGGCCCCGACCAAGGCAGGATATTCACACCTCGGCGAGTCCCCCAGCCGATTTCGCGATCGCACTCACCTCGAAATACACGGCGCTTCGCGCCTGTTCGAACGCAGAATATCCACACCGCTGCGAGCGCCTCGGCCGCCTCGTCGATCACACTCACCCTCGAAATACACAGCGCTTCGAGTCCATTCGGGGGCAGGATATCCACACCCCTGCGAACGCCTCGTTCAATTCGGCGCGCGTACCGATCATCGCCATCCACAGCCCGCCGAGTCGCGTGCGGGGATCGGATACTACATCGAAACGGGCTCCCCATTCACATCGATGCTCGACAATCACCTTTGAGCAGCACGGTTTTTCGTGTCTTGCCGGGCGTCGGATGCCCGCAACAAAGGCGGCGCATCCGACCGCTTTCGACGATCCTCACCGATGCAATACACAGGGTTTCGCGTCGTTCGGGGCACGACAGGTACGCTGCGCGCGCGCGAAACCTCGCAGCCGACCGCGCGCCGCACCCCGTTGCGCCGACGCCGCTCAATGTCCGGCGCCAGTCATCCGTTGCAAGTCCGCCAGCCAGCTTTGACTCGTATCCAGCTGGTCGCCGGGCGCGCTTTCCGTCCATACGATCACGCCGTTGATGGCTCGCCCTGCCTCGGACAGTTCGCCGAGCCATTCCGCATCGCCCAGAAATCCATTCGCCGTCTGCCCTGCCTTGTAAGGCGACACATACGCATAAATCGGCAGCGATCGGTTGATGGCCCGGTCGTTTTCGACGACCGCCCGCAGATTCGTTCGCCACAGCGCATGGTTCGGCCAGCGCTGATACATCGTCGGTGCAAAGAAATCGAATCCGCCGTCCTGATAAAGCTGCGCGCGGATACTGCGAAATTTCGGATTGAAATCGTAGTCGTACATGCCGAGCCGGGCATTCGGATAAGCCGCCCGCGTCCAGGCGATGAACTTCGCGAACAGTGCCACTTCGTTCTCGGCCTGCGCTTCCGATCGCGCCGCATCGATCACGATCTTCTCGAAATCGAACGCGATGAATTCGTTCGATCTGAATTGCGACACATAGCCGGCCAGCACCTTCCTGAACTGGCTCTCGGTCGGTACGTGATAGCAGCGGGTTGCATCGCACGACAGCCCCCAGACGTCATAGATCGACGTGAAGGGCACCAGCCCCATCCCGTCGAGATAGGCGGCGTTCGCGTACCGGTTTCCGTTGAAGGCGGTGAAGCCGTTGCCACGCGGGAATACGACGACAGGCGTTTTCGGCTGCGAGGCATTCGCGTCGCGAGCGACGGGCTCGTTCGCGGCGACGGCCGCACAGCCCGCCATCGCGATGGCAGTCGCTACCGACAGGCAGCGGGCAAGAAGCGTGCGCTTCGACATGACGTTGGAACTCCGATCATCCCGGGATCATTCAGCGGCTCACCGACTTCCTTTCGGACGGCGAGCGCCTGACATCGTTCGGCGGCGGCCGCACCATCGCTGCGCATCGGCCGCTGCTTCATCCTGCGCATGCGCCCATGTTCGGCGTTCGGTTTGCGAGGCATCGAATTCTCGCGGCAATCGGGATCGGTACGCAAGCGTTCGCCCTGCCGCGCTCGCCCGCGCTTCCGAACCGCTCGCCCTGTCCTCACCGTTCCAATCCACAGCATTTCGGGTTGCTTTGCGCGACGGTTTTCCACAACCGGCCGCCTTCCCGACGTCCGGCACACGTGTGAAATTCCGCCCGGCAGATAGATATGGTGAAGCACGTGCGCTCGCGCCGGGATACCGGCCGGCGTGGTATATCGCCCGCCCGGCATGTCATTGACGGGCATCCACCGCATCAACCTCACGCCACAGAATTTATAACTAGTTTTTCTATGACTAGTTATAAATATTCACCGCCGGCCGCCCCTGTCCGAACCGTTCCCGCTCGGGTACGCTTGAACCTCCATCGACACGGCACCTACCCCCTACGCGGAGGCGCAATGAAGCTCTACTACTGGCCGAAGACCCGGGCGTTCCGGGCGTTGTGGATGCTCGAGGAAATCGGTGTCGTCTACGAGCTCGTGCCGATCGACCTGCGCTCGCACGAACAGGGCAGCGAAGCGTTCATCCAGGTCAATCCGATGGCCAAGCTGCCCGCGCTCGACGACGGCAACGCGCCGTTCGCCGAATCGGGTGCCGTACTGCTCTATCTCGCCGACTGCTGCCCGGGCGCCGGGCTCGGCATCGCGCCCGACGATCCGCTGCGCGGCCGCTTCCTGCAGTGGATGTTCTTCACGCCGACCTGCCTCGAACCGGCGATGGCCGAGAAATTCACGGGCGCGTCGGGCAATCCGGTCGCGTTCGGCTGGGGCAACATCACGCGCGTGCAGCGCGCGCTTGCGCAGGCGCTCGCCCATAGCCCGTGGCTCGTCGGCGAGCGCTTCACCGCGGCCGACCTGCTGCTCGCCAGCACGCTGAAGATCGCGTTCGACGCGCATCTGCTGCCACATGAAGGCGTGCTCGGCGATTACGTCGCGCGTGCCGAGGACCGCGACGGGTTCCGCCGCGCGGCGGCGATCGAACAGCGCGAAGCGGCGCGCCTGCTGCATGCGTGACGTGTGGGCGTGTGGGCGTGTGGGCGTGTG
>NZ_CAJNKE010000506.1 GCF_905232215.1 Burkholderia sp. LMG 13014 | reverse complement strand
CCGTCGATCAGGCGGCCCGGCCCGCACACATACACCTGTGCGCCGGCGCGCGGCACGCCCAGCAGCGTGCGCAGGTCCGCTTCGCCGTGCTGTTCGCTGCAATGCAGGCGGGTGTTCTCCCGCAGCGGGCCGCGTTCGATCGCGTCGCGCAGCGCCATGCGCTCGCGCGAGCGCGCCAGGTACAGCAGCGTGAACGACTTGCCGAGCGCATCGAGCCGCCGCGCCATCGGCAGAATCGGCGTGATGCCGATCCCGCCCGCGATCAGCACGTACTCGCTCGCGTGCTCGTCGAGCGCGAAGTGATTCCTGGGCGGGCTCACGTCGAGCGCATCGCCCGGCGCGAGCCGTTCGACGAGATACGCGGAGCCGCCGCGCGAGCGTGGCTCGCGCAGCACCGCGATCCGGTAGGTCGAACCGTCGGCCGCGCGTTCGACGATCGAGTAATGACGCACGATGCCGTCCGGCAGGCGGACTTCGACATGTGCGCCGGGGTCGGCGGGGGGCAGCGCCGCACCGTCGGCTGCCGCCAGCACGATGCCGCGGATCTCGGGCGTCAGCATGGCCGCCTCGACCACGACTGCGGCGATGCGATCGCCGGGCGGGAACGGGATGATCGGTGCCATCGCGCTCACCGCTGGCAGGTGCGCCAGTCGGGCTGCGCCCAGACCGGCGCCGCCGACGGCGGCAGCGGCGTGCGCCCCAGCACGAGATCGCTGCCTTTCTCGCCGATCATCACGGTCGGCGCGTTGGTATTGCCGCTGACGATCGTCGGCATCACCGATGCGTCGATCACGCGCAGCCGTTCGATGCCATGCACGCGCAGGTCGGGGCCGACCACCGCCTCCGGATCGTCCGCCGGGCCCATCTTGCAGGTGCCCGCCGCGTGATAGCCCGTTTCGGTGATGTCGCGCGCCCACGCATCGAGCGCGGCATCGTCGGTCTTGCCCGCGCCGGGCGACAGTTCGTCGCCGCACAGCTCGCGGAACGACGGCTGCGCGAGGATCTCCCTGACGAGCCGCACGCCCGCGCGCATGTCGGCCCGATCGCGCTCCGTCTTCAGGTAGTTGAACAGGATCCGCGGCGGGATGCGCGCGTCGCCGGACGCCAGCGTCACCGCGCCGAGGCTCGTCGGACGCATCAGGTCGATGTGCACCTGGAACGCGTGCGCGCGCACGCTCTCGACGCTGCCCGGCTGCACGGCGAGCGGCATGAAGGTCAGTTGCAGGTCCGGATGCTCGACGCCCGCGCGCGAGCGGATGAACGCCCCCGCCTCGAAATGGTTGCTCGCGGCAATTCCGGCGCGGTTCGCGAACCATTTCGCGCCGGTCCACCATTTGCGCGGGGCGACCGTCCACGGGTAGATCGAGACGGGTTTGCGGCACAGATACTGCACCACCGTATCCGGATGATCGGACAGCCGGCGCCCGACGCCCGGCAGGTCGTGTCGCGCACGCACGCCGAGGCCTTCCAGCTCGTTCGCCGGCCCGATGCCGGACAGCAGCAGCAACTGCGGGGTATTGATCGCGCCACCGCACAGCAGCACTTCGGCGCTCGCGCGAACCTGCCGCGTCTCGCCGTCGCACGCGTACTCGATGCCGGTCGCGCGCCGGCCGTCGAACAGCACGCGCAGCACGAGCGCGCCGGTCACGACCGTGACGTTGCCGCGCCCGAGCGCCTCCGCGAGATAGCCGCGCGCGGTACTCCAGCGCGACCCGCCCCACGTCGTGCGATCGACGCGGCCGAAGCCTTCCTGGCGATAGCCGTTCACGTCGTCGGTGTGCGCATAGCCCGCATCGACACCGGACGCGATGAACGCACTGGCGAGCGGCGTGTCGGTCTGGCCCGCCGTGACGTGCAGATGGCCGCTGTCGCCGTGATAGGGATCCGCGCCGAGCTCGTGCCGCTCGGCACGGATGAAGTACGGCAACACTTCGCGATAGCTCCAGCCGGTGCAGCCCTGCTCGGACCAGCCGTCGTAGTCGCGGGCGTGACCGCGGATATAGACCATCCCGTTGATCGACGACGATCCGCCCAGCACGCGCCCGCGCGGCGTCGCGATGCGCCGCCGGTTCAGGAACGGTTCGGGCTCCGATTGATACTGCCAGTTGAAGCGGTTGCCGCCCACCACGATGCCCATCGCGGAAGGCATGTCGATCGACCAGTGCCGATTCGTCGGCCCGGCCTCGAGCAGCAATACCCGCACGCCCGGGTCCTGCCCGAGCCGGTTGGCCAGCACGCAGCCGGCCGATCCCGCGCCGACGATCACGTAGTCGTAGTCGCGACGCACGGCGTCGATTCCCTGTGGTTTCTTCATCGCATGCATACAGTTGATCGAGATCATGGAAGACGAGTGCGCGGAGCGGCATCGCCGCCCGAGCGCGGGAAGCGGAACGGGGAGCGGCGCTCCCCCGCCGGCTACGCGCCGTGGATGCCGTCGTGCACGAGCGTATGGAAGTGGTGCACCAGGTGCTCGCTTTCGTTGCTGCGCTGCGCATCGATCACGTAGCGGCCCTGGTTGTAGCCCACCGAATGCAGCCCCTTCTGCACCGAGATGTTCAGGCGGATGTCTTCCGGGCCGAGATCGGTGTTCATCCAGTCCATGCACGCCTTGGTCACCGCGGGCACCGCGTCGTGCGTCGAGTAGTAGCCGAAGCGCAGCAGCGTCTTCTCCGGTTCCAGCGGGATGATCAGGAACGTGGCGAGGAACTCCGAGTACGGGAACGTGTAGAACGTGTTGTGCGGCCAGATGCCGATGTTGAAGAAGCACTCGTCGGGATTCTTGTCGCCGAGCGGTACGCCGTAGGCGGCGGTCGCGTCGCGGTTGGCCGGCGCGATGTAGGTCCACCACTTGTCGTGCTGCGTGAGCCGGTAGCCGGCGAAATCGATCAGGCCGGCCAGTTCGACGTGATGCGGGCCCGACAGCGAGAAGTGATAGCCCTCGATCGAGTTGTCCATGATGACCTTCCAGTTCGCCGGCACGATCACGTCCTTCTCCTCGATCAGCCGGTATGCGTCCAGCTTCGGGAACACGCGCTTCATCTCCGCGTCGGCGCCGGGGAACAGGTCGCGCATCGACGGCGCATCGGGATCGAGATTGAAGTAGTAGAAGCCGCCGAGTTCCTCGATGCGCACCTTCGGGATGTTGTGAGCCGCGAGGTCGAAATCTTCGACGCGATCGGTGCGCGGCGCGCCGCGCAGGCTGCCGTCCGCGCCGTAGCACCACGAGTGGTACGCGCAGCGGAACAGGCCCTTCTGCTCGCCGCGCCGCGCTTCCACGAGGCGATTGCCGCGATGCTGGCACACGTTGTGGAACGCATGGACCTGGCCGTCGCGGCCGCACGTGGCGATCACGCTCTGGTCGAACACGTCGGTCATCACGAATTGCCCCGGGGTGCTCAGCTCCGAGGTGTGTCCGATCACATGCCAGGCCGACATGAAAATGCGATCGCGCTCGGCCGCGAATACCGCGTCGTCATAGAAATAGCGCGACGGCAGCGTAAGCGCGCGTTCCGGCCGTTGCTGCATCCAGCGGTCGGCGGCGACGATGTCTTGCTTCTTCACAACGGAGATCGGTTGCATGGGCGGGGTTCCTGTTTCTGTCGTTCGTCGAAGGAGCGGCGGCCCGGTCTGCTGGCCGTCCGCCTTGAAGCGAACTTTATGGGGCCCCGCCGGCCCGCACTTGATGGTTCGCGACGTCGCGGTGTCGCCGCTGCCGTCGGGCGATCCGCCGCGAGTCAACGGCACGGACATTTTTTTCGTGATGTCGATTTCGTCGCCGCCCGCCCGTCGTATCGTTGCAAGCCTGGGAAGGCCGCGTCGCACGGCCGGCATGCCCCTCATCCATTCACCGAAGGAGAAACGACCATGCGCGTCCTGGTAATCGTCAAGGCCACCGCCGATTCCGAATCCGGCCGGATGCCCGACCCTGGAATGATCGGCGCGATGGGCCGGTTCAACGAAGAACTGGCGCAGGCCGGCATCCTGCTCGCCGCCGACGGGCTGCACCCGAGCATGCGCGGCAAGCGCGTGCACTTCGCCGGCAAGGACCGCACCGTCATCGACGGCCCGTTCGCCGAAACGAAGGAGCTCGTCGCCGGCTTCTGGCTGTGGCAGGTGAAATCGATGGAAGAAGCGGTCGAATGGGTGAAGCGCTGCCCGAACCCGATGCCCGGCGACTCCGACATCGAGATCCGCCCGCTGCTCGAAGCGGAAGACTTCAGCCCGGCCTTCACGGCCGCATTGCAGGAACAAAAGGCGCGGATGAGCGCGCAAGCCGAGGCGGGGAAGCGCTCGTAAGCCGGGCGGCGCCCGAC
>NZ_CAJNKE010000505.1 GCF_905232215.1 Burkholderia sp. LMG 13014 | reverse complement strand
TCGACGAGCGCGGTGCCATGCTCGCCCATGCGCAGCGACTGCGGCGGGTAGTCGGGGGTAACCAGCGCACATTCGGGATGCGCGACGAAGCGCGGCGCCGCAGGCGCCGGAGATGCCGGAGATGCCTGCGATGCGGCTTGCGTCGGCGTGGCGCCGGACGTCGCATCGTCGTGTCGCGCCTCGCGCCGCTCGACCGCCGTCGCGAACGGCGCCGGCCGCGGCGGCGCAAGCGCATCATGCGCCTGCTGCCGTACTGGAACAGGTGCGACCGGCCTGGCCGTTAGCGGCTCGCGGCCCGCGGACGACCGGGCCGCGGCGTTCACTCGATGCGTCATGCGTGACGCCTCCTTCGGTCGAGGCGCGGCAGTCGTCATCGTCGATACCTCCGGTGCCGGCTCGGGTGCAATCAGCATCGCCACCATCACCTGCCGTTGCACGGGCACGTTTCGCACGACCGACTCACGCGCGAGCAGGACGAATACGCCCGCATGCAGCACGCTCACGGCGGCCACGGCCGACGCGACGCGTATTCCGCGACGACTGGAACGATCGCGGATAAAACTGCATGTGCCGCCCGTTTCTCGCGCAGCGAAGGCAGCCGTGCTCATCACGCCCTCCGTCCGGCGTTCAACGATCCTCGCCCGCACGTACCACACCGCCGACTTGAAGAGGACTGCGTATCGATTGACATGATCTCCATCGCTTCGCCCTGCCTCATCCACTCCCGTCGTCTTCGCCGTGCGCCTTCAGCAGTCGCACGCCGTCCCGCATTGCGCAAGCGAATTCTCCCGGCTGCGAAACACCATCGGCTGTTCGTCGCGCGGCGCGCAACGTCGCGCAAACTGCACGGCCTGCTCGACCTGGCCGTGGTGCGCAGACTTCTCGCACACCGGATCGGCCTCCTTCGGGTCGCCGGCCAGCAGGTAGGCCTGGCACCGACACCCGCCGTGATCCACATGTCGTTCGTCGCACGTGCGACACGGCTCGCGCATCCAGCCGTCGCCGCGAAACGCGTTGAACGCGTCGCTGTCATACCAGATCTCCTGCAGCGACCGGTCGCGCACGTTCGGCAGCACGAGTCCGGGCAGTGATCGCGCGGCATGGCACGGCAATGCGGTGCCGTCCGGCGCGACGCCCAGGAACACCGAGCCCCAGCCATTCATGCAGGCCTTCGGGCGCCGCTCGAAATAGTCGGGCACGACAAACAGGATCTTGCATCGCTCGCCGACCAGCTTGCGATAGCGGTTGACCGTTTCCTCGGCCTCGCGCACCTGCTCGACGGTCGGCATCAGCTGGTCGCGGTTCAGCATCGCCCAGCCGTAGTACTGCGTGTTCGCGAGCTCCAGGTAATCGGCGCCGAGGTCCAGCGCCATCTCGATGATCTGTCCCACGTGCGGCAGGTTGTAGCGATGCAGCACACAGTTGAGCACCATCGGGTAGCCGTGTGCCTTGATCAGCCGCGCAACGCCGCGCTTCAGTTCGAACGTGCGGGTGCTGCTCAGGAAATCGTTCAGCTCGCGCGTCGAATCCTGCAGCGACAACTGGATGTGATCGAGCCCGGCCGCCTTGAGCCGCTCGATGCGCGCAACGTTCAGCCCGACGCCCGACGTGATCAGGTTCGTATAGAAACCGAGCCCGCGTGCATGCGCGACGAGCGTCTCGAGGTCGCCGCGCTGCAGCGGTTCGCCGCCCGAGAAGCCGATCTGTGCGGCGCCAAGCGCGCGCGCGTCGCTGATGACCGTGCGCCACGCATCGGTATCGAGTTCCGCGTCGTGCGCCGCGAAGTCGACGGGGTTGTAGCAGAACGCGCAGTGCAGCGGGCAACGGTACGTGAGTTCCGCGAGCAGCCACAGCGGCGCGGATGGACGGGAAGTGTCGGGTGCCATGTCAGTCGAGCCAGCCGCGCAGCCGCGCATGATCGAGGAAACGATAGACGTCGGTCGCGAGGTCCGATTGGCTGAACAGGCGCTCGAGTTCGCCGATGATGTCGTCCAGTTCGCGCGTGCCGTCGCAGCGCGCGAGAATCTCGCCCGCACTCGGGTTGAGCTTGACCATGCCCTCCGGATAGAGGAGCACGTATGCATCCTGGGCCGCCTCCCATTGCAGGCGGTACATGCCACTGAGACAGGGGCGCAGCGGTACGCCGCTGGCGGCTTCGATCGCGTTCATAGGGGGTAGGCCTTTTCGACGGCGTCGAGCATCGACCACAGAATATCGAGCTTGAATTGCAGAATGCCGAGCGCGCGCTGCTGCGCATCCGGTGTCGTGAAGTGCTGCAGCGTGACCGCGAGGCCATGCTCGACGTCGCGTTGCGCGAGCGGCACACGGCTGCGGAAGTAATGCAGCCCGGCCGGCTCGATCCACGGGTAATGCGACGGCCAGCCCGCGAGGCGGTCGAGATGGATCTGCGGCGCGAACATCTCGGTCAGCGACGAGCACACGGCTTCCTGCCACGGCGCACGCCGCGCGAAGTTCACGTATGCGTCCACCGCGAAACGCACGCCGGGCAACACGTATTCGAGCGACCACAGTTCGGCACGCGTGAGACCGCATGCCTCGCCGAGCCGCACCCACGCCTCGATGCCGCCTTCGTTGTCGCCCTGCCCGTCGTGATCGACCAGCCGCTGGATCCAGCGGCGCCGCGTGTCGCGGTCGGGGCAGTTCGACAGGATCGCCGCATCCTTGAGCGGGATGTTGATCTGGTAGTAGAAGCGGTTTGCCACCCAGCCGCGGATCTGCGTGGGCGAACAGGCGCCGCCGTTGAGCCGCCGGTTGAACGGATGATGGATGTGGTAGCGCGATTCGAGCGCGCGCAGGCGCGCCTCGAATTCGGTCGCGGTCCAGGGCGTCGCGTGCAACGCCGTAGCGGGAATAGGTGCGTTCATCGTCAGACCTGGAATTGCATGCCGTCGTGTGCAACGTCGATGCCATGCGCGCGCAGGTGCGCGTGTTCGACGGAATGCGGATCGAGAATCGGGTTCGTGTTGTTGATGTGCGTGAGCACCTTGCGCGTACGCGCGGGCAGCGTGTCGAGCCAGTCGATCATGCCGGGCCGCCCGTGTTCCGCGCACTGCGCGAGATGTCCCATGTCGGCTGCGTGCTTGCCCGACAGGCCGAGATCGATCATCTCGGTCCCGGTCCAGAACGTGCCGTCCACCAGCACGAGATCGGCGCCTTCCATGGCCGCACGCACGTCGTCGGTGACTGTCGCGAGCCCCGGCGCGTAGAACGCACGGCGGCCGCTCGCCACGTCTTCGATCGACAGCGCGATGTTGTCCCCGGGCGCGGCCGACGCGCGCCGTGGCGAATAAGGCGGCGCCTTGCTGTCGACGGAAATCGCGGTGAAACGGATCCCGCTCGCCGCCGGCACCGCGAACGGCTCGCCAAGCGCGATCGTGTGAGCGGCGACGCCGCAGTAATGGCCCAGCAGCGGCACGAGCGGCAAGCCGGTCGACAAATCGTCGAGCACGGGTGCGCTCGCGTAGAGCGGCAGCGGCGTCGATCGCTCGCGCAGCATCAGCAGGCCCGTCACGTGATCGATCTGTGCGTCGCACAGCACGACGGCGGCGATGCCGCTGTCGCGGATCGCGCGCGCCGGTTGCAGGTCCGGATCCGCGCGCAACTGGGAAAGAATGTCGGGCGATGCGTTGACGAGGACCCAGTCGATGCCGTCGTCGCTGACCGCGATCGACGACTGCGTGCGCGGCAGCACGTGTCCGCTTCCGCTGCGCGCACGGCGGCAGTTCGCGCAATTGCAGTTCCATTGCGGCAGGCCGCCGCCGGCTCCCGAGCCGAGTATCTTGATCTTCATGGGCGTCAGCTCCCGAGGCCGCCCGCGCCGATCACGGCGAAACGGGCGGCACGCACGGCGATCAGCGGTTGGCGATGTACATCGTGATTTCGAAGCCGAAGCGCAGGTCGGTGTAAGACGGGGTCGTCCACTGCATGATGTGTCTCCTGATTGAGTTGATGAGTTGCGTGGTGAGTCGAACAACCGCGGAAATCGGGCGGTCTGTTCCTCTTCAGCAAGGAGCGTGCCGAAACCTCGCGTAGGCCGCCCGGCAGCGGCATGCGGCTGTCGTTCGGGCATCAGGATGGAATTCTTACGAATAGCCGACACAAATCAAGCGGGTGCGGTCCGCCGCCCCGGCCGCATGGTGCGCAGGGGGGGTGACAGGTGTTGAATCGTTGAACACCGGTGTTGCAACTTGACACACCGGCTGTAACAGCACGCGCACGGCGCGCCGACCGGGATCCCGTTGCCTGCGCGTCAGCTTTCGTCCGACGGGCGGCGCTCCGCGTCGGCTGCCGGCA
>NZ_CAJNKE010000504.1 GCF_905232215.1 Burkholderia sp. LMG 13014 | reverse complement strand
CAAGGCGCATTCGGCACACCCGGGCACGTCGGAACTCGTCGGCCGAGCGATCCAGCAGGCCGCGCGCGAATGCGGGATGCCGGCCGGCGTGTTCTCGCTGCTGTTCGACGCGTCGCGCGAGATCGGCCAGGCGCTCGTCGCCGATCCGCGTATCAAGGCCGTCGGCTTCACCGGCTCGCGCCGCGGTGGCGTCGCGCTGATGCACATCGCGGCCGCGCGCCCCGAGCCGATTCCCGTCTATGCGGAAATGAGCTCGATCAATCCCGTGCTGCTGTTTCCCGCCGCGCTCGACGCGCGCCACGATGCGATCGCGCCGCAGTTCGTTGCATCGCTCACGCTCGGCGCCGGCCAGTTCTGCACGAACCCGGGCCTGGTGCTCGCCGTCGACGGGCCCGCGCTGCGCGCGTTCGAGGAAACGGCCGCCGCTGCGGTGCGTGCAGCGCCCGCGCAAACCATGCTGACGCCGCACATCCACGCCAGCTACGAGCAAGGCGTCGCGGCGCTGCGCGATCACGCAGCCGTCGAGTTGCTCGCGCAAGGCGCCGAAGGCAACGGTCTGCAGGCCCGCGCCGCACTCCTCGCGACCTCGGCCGACGCTTTCATCACGCATCCCGAGTTGCGCGACGAAGTGTTCGGCCCCGCGTCGCTGATCGTGCGTTGCCCGGACGCCGACACGCTGCATCGCGTGCTGAAGTCGCTCGAGGGCCAGCTGACGATCGCCGCGCATCTCGCCGACGGCGACGCCGCACTGTTCGCCGCGCAGCGCCCGATGCTCGAGCGCAAGGCCGGCCGCATTCTCGTCAACGGCTTCGGCACGGGCGTCGAGGTCGGCCACGCAATGGTGCACGGCGGCCCGTTCCCGGCCACGTCCGACACGCGCACGACGTCGGTCGGCGCGCGCGCGATCGAGCGCTTCCTGCGCCCCGTGTCGTATCAGGACCTGCCGGATGCGCTGCTGCCGGACGCGATCCGCAACGACAACCCGCTGAACGTGCCGCAACGCATTGACGGCGTGCCCGCGCCGCGGGAGGCGTGACATGTCCGCATCCACCGACGAAATCGTTCTGTCGCTCGATGAAGTCCACGCGCTCGCGCTGCGCGTGCTGACGCACCACGGGATGTCCGACGCGCATGCGCGGGCCATCGCCAACGTGATCACGCAGGGCCAGCGCGACGAATGCCATTCGCACGGCGTGTACCGGCTGCTCGTCTGCGTGCGTTCGCTGAAGAAGGGCAAGGTCGATCCGCAAGCCGTGCCGACATTGCGCCGGCTGTCGTCGTCGATCGTCTCGGTCGACGCGCATCGCGGCTTCTCGCTGCTGAGCTTCGAAACGGGCCTGCCGGTGCTCGTCGAGATGGCAAAGCAGCACGGTATCGCTGCGATGACGATCAACCATTGCTACCACTTCTCCGCGCTGTGGCCGGAAGTCGAAGCGATCGCGGCCGAAGGGCTGGTCGGCATCGCGATGAATCCGAGCCACAGCTGGGTCGCGCCGGAAGGCGGCAAGGAGCCGGTGTTCGGCACGAACCCGATCGCGTTCGCGTGGCCGCGCCCGGGCGGCGTGCCGTTCGTGTTCGATTTCGCGACGAGCGCGATCGCGCGCGGTGACATCGAGCTGCACGCGAAGCAAGGCAAGGCGATTCCGCCGGAATGGGCCATCGACGCCGACGGCCGGCCGACCACCGATCCGAAGGCCGCGCTGCAGGGCGCGATGCGCACGTTCGGCGGCCACAAGGGTTCGGCGCTCGCGGCGATGGTCGAGCTGCTCGGCGGCGCGCTGATCGGCGACATGACGAGCCGCGAGTCGATGGACTTCGACGAAGGCGTCGGCGCGACGCCGTGCCATGGCGAACTCGTGATCGCGTTCGACCCGAAGGTGTTCCTCGGTGACGATCTCGACACGGGGCTCGCCCGCGGCGAGCGGATGTTCGAATCGATCGTCGCGCAAGGTGCACGGCTGCCGTCGCAACGCCGCTTCGACGCCCGCGCGCGCAGCGTCGCGAACGGCGTGCGGATTCCGAAGCCGCTGTACGACGAGATCCTGGCGCTGCTCGACTGATCGCGAAGCGCGGGGCCGGATTGCGCATTCATTGGCGATCGACACGCGATCCGGCCTTCTCCCGGGCCGGTCGCGTGGGTGCCCCTCAAGTGCCCGAGCGTTCCGCGCCAGGCATGCCGCCCGCGCCGGTTGCCGGCCCCATGAGCGCCACACCCGCGGCGGCTGTGGGATAATCGTCCGGTTTGCCCAGGGCGCAGCTCAAGAGGTTGTTCGCACGGGCGCGAGAGAGGCCTTTATTCCCGTGCCTCCACCCTTTTCCCGCGATATTTCTTCAGCAACGACAATGCCCACTTACCGTTCCAAAACCTCCACCGCTGGCCGCAACATGGCAGGTGCGCGTTCGCTCTGGCGCGCCACCGGCATGAAAGACGACGATTTCTCGAAGCCGATCATCGCGGTCGTCAACTCGTTCACCCAGTTCGTACCCGGGCACGTGCACCTGAAGGATCTCGGCCAGCTCGTCGCGCGCGAGATCGAGGCTGCCGGCGGCGTCGCGAAGGAATTCAACACGATCGCGGTCGACGACGGCATCGCGATGGGCCATGACGGCATGCTGTATTCGCTGCCGAGCCGCGACATCATCGCCGACTCGGTCGAATACATGGTGAACGCGCACTGCGCGGACGCAATGGTCTGCATCTCGAACTGCGACAAGATCACGCCGGGGATGCTGATGGCCGCGATGCGCCTCAACATTCCGGTGATCTTCGTGTCGGGCGGCCCGATGGAAGCGGGCAAGACGCGCCTCGCGAACCCGGTCACCAAGGCGATCGAAGTGAAGAAGCTCGACCTCGTCGACGCGATGGTGATCGCCGTCGACCCGTCGTATTCCGACGCCGAAGTCGCCGAAGTCGAGCGCTCGGCCTGCCCGACCTGCGGTTCGTGCTCGGGCATGTTCACCGCGAACTCGATGAACTGCCTGACCGAAGCGCTCGGCCTGTCGCTGCCCGGCAACGGCACGGTGGTGGCTACGCACGCCGATCGCGAGCAACTGTTCAAGCGCGCCGGCCGTCGCATCGTCGAACTCACCCGCCAGCACTACGAGCAGGACGACGAACGCGTGCTGCCGCGCTCGGTGGGCTTCAAGGCGTTCGAGAACGCGATGACGCTCGACATCGCGATGGGTGGTTCGACCAACACGATCCTGCACCTGCTGGCGATCGCGCAGGAAGCCGGCATCGACTTCACGATGAAGGACATCGACCGCCTGTCGCGCGTCGTGCCGCAGCTGTGCAAGGTCGCGCCGAACACGAACAAGTACCACATCGAGGACGTGCACCGCGCAGGCGGCATCATGGCGATCCTCGGCGAACTCGACCGCGCCGGCAAGCTGCACACCGACGTGCCGACCGTGCACACGCCGTCGCTGAAGGATGCGCTCGACCAGTGGGACATCGTCCGCACGCAGGACGACGCGGTCCGCACGTTCTACCAGGCCGGCCCGGCCGGCATCCCGACGCAGGTCGCGTTCAGCCAGAACACGCGCTGGCCGAGCCTCGACGTCGATCGCGCCGAAGGCTGCATCCGCTCGTACGAGCACGCGTTCTCGAAGGAAGGCGGCCTCGCCGTGCTGACGGGCAACATCGCGGTCGACGGCTGCGTGGTGAAAACGGCTGGCGTCGACGAGAGCATCCTCGTGTTCGAAGGCACGGCGCACGTGACCGAATCGCAGGATGAAGCGGTCGAAAACATCCTGAACGACAAGGTCAAGGCCGGCGACGTGGTGATCGTGCGCTACGAAGGCCCGAAGGGCGGCCCTGGCATGCAGGAAATGCTCTACCCGACCAGCTACATCAAGTCGAAGGGGCTCGGCAAGGCATGCGCGCTGCTGACGGACGGCCGTTTCTCGGGCGGCACGTCGGGCCTGTCGATCGGCCACTGCTCGCCGGAAGCGGCAGCGGGCGGCGCGATCGGCCTCGTGCGCGACGGCGACAAGATCCGCATCGACATCCCGAACCGCACGATCGACGTGCTGGTGTCGGACGAGGAACTGGCGCGTCGCCGCGAAGCGCAGAACGCGAAGGGCTGGAAGCCGGCGCAACCGCGTCCGCGCAAGGTGTCGGCTGCGCTGAAGGCCTACGCGAAGCTGGTCATGTCGGCCGACAAGGGCGCCGTGCGCGACCTGTCGCTGCTCGACGACTGACAGGGGTAGCCCGACCGGCTGTCTGCAACGCGCAGCCGGTCAGGCTGCGGGCAGGACAACCGCCCGCTCGCCCGATCGAGAAGCCGCTCTCCGGAGCGGCTTTTTTTCGTCCG
>NZ_CAJNKE010000503.1 GCF_905232215.1 Burkholderia sp. LMG 13014 | reverse complement strand
GACCAGCACGCGTACCTGCAGATCCCGCCGGGCGCGGACGTGAAGGTGGGCGACATGGTCGCGTTCGACATCTCGCACCCGTGCCTGACGTTCGACAAGTGGCGCCAGGTGCTCGTGCTCGATCCGCAGTTCAGCGTGACGGAAGTCGTCGAAACCTTCTTCTGACGCCCATCGCGTGCACCGCCCCGCCGCTCGCGCGGGGCGGCCGTCACGCGCGCTTCAAGCGGCCGGAGTACACTGCGCTTTCGTCCTCGGGGCCCCAGGCGGGCGTTGCATTCGCCTGCCGCGCGGGCCCTCAACGCAGCTCCACTGGAGAAAGCCATGGCCGCGAAGAAGATCCTGTTCCTGACCGGCGATTTCGCCGAAGACTACGAAACGATGGTGCCGTTCCAGGCGCTGCAGGCCGTCGGCCACCACGTCGATGCAGTCTGCCCGGGCAAGCGCGCGGGCGACAAGATCAAGACCGCGATCCATGATTTCGAGGGCGACCAGACCTACACCGAGAAGCCCGGCCACCAGTTCACGCTGAACGCGGCGTTCGACGACGTCGACGCATCGCGCTACGACGCGCTCGCGATCGCGGGCGGCCGTGCCCCCGAATACCTGCGACTCGATCCGAAAGTGATCTCGCTCGTGCGCGAGTTCGCCGAAGCCGGCAAGCCGATCGCCGCGATCTGCCACGCGGCGCAACTGCTCGCGGCCGCCGACGTGATCCGCGGCAAGCGCATCTCGGCCTACCCGGCGTGCGCGCCGGAAGTGAAGCTCGCGGGCGGCGAATACGCGGACATCCCGGTCGACGCGGCCGTGACCGATGCACCGTTCGTCACCGCGCCCGCCTGGCCCGCGCATCCGGCCTGGCTCGCGCAGTTCCTCGCGCTGCTGGGCACGCGCATCGAGCTTTGAACCGGCAGTGAATTGAGATGAGATGAAGGGCCGGGCCGGCGGCGTACTCGCGCCGCCCTGCCCCGCGCGTCAGCGCGCGGCCGGCGTCGAGCCGACGTCCGCGATCCGCGATTCCAGCATCGCCAGCGCGCCCGACAGCGCGTTCAGCACGTCGTCCGGCAATTGCGCCATCGTCTGTTCGAGAAACGCCTTGCGGCGCGGCAGGCACGCGTCGAACGCGGCGCGGCCTTCGTCCGTCAGCGTCACGTTGGTCACGCGATTGTCGCGCGCGTCGGATTCACGCTGGATCCAGCCGAGCGCATCGAGCGACTTCAACTGGCGCGTGAGCGCGCCCGGATCGATGCGCAGCACTTCGACGAGCTTCTTCTGCGACGAATGCCCGCCCATCGTGTGCAACGCGACCATGATGCGCCAGCGCGGCATCGGCTGTCCGACCTGCGCCTCGAACGCGGTCATGAACGCGCGATACGTGCGTCCGAATTGCTGCAAGATCGCGACGCGGTCCTGTTCTTCCATGCGCTCAGTTCTACTCGTTCAATCGTTCAGTCGGCCGCGACATGCGGTTCGATCTTGCGCCGCAGCGCGATGGGCGGCACGCGGCGACATTGCCACACCGACACCACGGCGACGACGGCCGCCATTGCGACGCCCAGATGAATCGCGCTGACGAGCGATTCGCGGGCCGCTTCCAGCAGCAGCGCGCCATTATGCCCGGCACGCGTCAGCTCCGCGACCAGGCCGCCCTGCGCGGCGCGATCGATCAGGATCTGCGGATCGGCGAGCTGCGCATGCCACTGCATCGCGTGGTCGGCCGACAGCGCATCGCGCACGCCGCCCGAATACATCTGGTTGACGAGCGTGCCGGTCAGCGCGGTGCCGATCATCCCGCCGACCATGCGCAGCGACTGCAGCAACGCGGTCGCGATGCCGAGGTGCTCGCGGCCGGCCGTCTGCTGCGCGAAGACGGTGAGGTTCGGCAGCACGAAGCCGAGCCCGATGCCGCCCGCGACCATCAGCGCCATCAGCACCCACTTCGGCGTCGTGTGGGTCGACACGACGATGCCCGCGCAGGTGATCGCGAACAGCACGAAGCCGACGTGCAGCATCGCGTTCGGATTGCGGATGCGCGTGACGACCCGGCCGTTCATGATGCTGCCGATCGTGATGAACACGACGAGCGGCGTGATCACGAGCCCCGCCTCCTTCGGCGACATCCCGAACCCGCCCTGGAACAGCAGCGGCGCATAGAACAGCAGCGAGAACATCGAGAAGCCGGCAAGAATCGCCAGCACGAAGAGCGCCGACAGCGCGCGGTTGCCGAACATGTCGAACGGCAAAATCGGCTGCGCGCAGCGCCGCTCCCAGTGCCACAGGCCGAAGCCGGCCGCGACCGCGACGACGAGCAGCAGCGACGCCCAGCTCGCGACGCCGTACTTCGGCAGCCATTCGACGAACAGCTGCAGCGCGCCGAGCGACAGCGCGATCAGCAGCGCGCCCGGCCAGTCGAGCCGCATCTTGCGATCGTGCTCGACGTGGCGCAGGTGCGGCAGGTAGCGCCACACGAACAGCAGCGACAGCAGGCCGACCGGCAGGTTCACGTAGAACACCGAGCGCCAGCCGAACGACTGGGTCAGCACGCCGCCGAGCGACGGGCCGACTGCGTTCGCGATGCCGAACGCAGAGCTCATCAGCACCTGCCAGCGCAGCCGCACGACGGAATCGGGGAACAGGTCGGGAATGCACGCGAACGCGGTGCCGACCAGCATCCCGCCGCCGATCCCCTGCAGCCCGCGCGCGAGCACGAGCATCAGCATGTCGTTCGCCATCCCGCACAGCACGGACGCGCCGGTGAACACGACGATCGACACGATGACGAACGGCTTGCGGCCGTAATAATCGCCGAGCCGGCCGAAGATCGGCACCGTGATCACGGAACTGAGCAGGTACGAGGTTGCGACCCATGCGTACAGGTCGAACCCGCGGAGCTCGGCGACGATGGTCGGCAACGCGGTGCCGACGACGGTCTGGTCGAGCGCAACAAGCATGGTGACAAAAGAGATCCCGATCATCGCCAGCAGCGACTCGCGGAACGGCAGGACTTGCCCGCTCGAATGGTGGGCGGCAGTATGGACGGCCATTTTTTGTTGGCGCAACTTTTGACGAGTCAAACAATCTCAAAATTCTAGCACGCCGGAGTAATCTAGGCTGGCGACGGTCAATGCCAAGGAGAAAGATGGAACCGATTTCAATTACCCCCGCGACCACGCTGTCGCAGGACGATCGGGACGCGCTGTGGCGCGCGAAGCAGGTGCTCGAAAGCCCGTCGCTGACGATGAAGCTGACGGGCATGCTGGGCGCGCCGGTCGAGAAGATGATCGCCCGGCTGCCGGATTTCGCGACCGGCAAGATCAACGATGCGACGCAGCTCGCGCTGCGCAAGTGCCTGAACATCGCGCTGCGCACGCTCGGCAAGCCGCCCGCGCCGGACGCCGAGCCCGACAAGCCGAGCAACCTGCTGCACAAGCTCGCGGTCGCGACGACCGGCGCGGCGGGCGGTGCGTTCGGCTTCCTCGCGCTGCCGGTCGAGCTGCCGGTCACGACCACGCTGATCTTCCGTTCGGTGTGCGACATCGCGCGCAGCGAGGGCGAAGACCTGAGCTCGGTCGATACGCAACTGCAATGCCTGGCCGTGCTCGGCATGGGCGGCAACCCGGACAAGCAGGAAGAGGACGCCGATCTCGGCTATTTCGTGCTGCGCGGCGCGCTCGCGCAGGCGATCTCGAAGGCCTCGTCGGACATCACGACGAAGGGCATCGCCGCGCACAGCTCGGCGGCCGTGTTCAAGCTCGTGCAGACGGTCGCATCGCGCTTCTCGGTGCAGGTGACCGAGCAGATGGCCGCGAAGTCGATTCCGGCGATCGGCGCCGTGCTCGGCGCAACCGTCAATACGCTGTTCATCGACCATTTCCAGCAAATGGCGCACGGCCACTTCACCGTGCGCCGGCTCGAGCGCAAGTACGGCTCGGTAGCCGTCAAGGCCGCCTATCAGGCGATCGACGCCTCGCCGGCGCGCTGAACCGCACGCTCGACCGCGACGCGGCGCAGGAACGCGGCCGCGCGGTCGAGCGCGTCGCGCGCTTCCGGCACCATCGGCGCGTACAGCTGCCACACGTGCGGCATGTCCGGCCACACCTCGATCTCCACCGCCACCCCGGCCGCCTTCGCCTTCTCGGCGACACGGCGCGAATCGTCGAGCAGCACCTCGGTGCTGCCGACCTGGATATACAGCGGCGGCAGGCCCGCGAAATCCGCGTAGAGCGGCGACGCGTACGGATTCGTCCCCGGCTCGTCGCCCAGGTACAGCTTCGCGGCCTTCGACAACGCCGCGCCCGCGAACATCGGATCGGCGCCGT
>NZ_CAJNKE010000502.1 GCF_905232215.1 Burkholderia sp. LMG 13014 | reverse complement strand
TCCTTCGATACGTGCGACTCGAGCACGCGGCGCAGCGCAGCCGCGTCGGCGTTGCCGTTCATCGTCAGCCGCACGGCCTGCGCATAGCGGCTGCGCGCGCGTTCGAGATCCATCACGGTATCGGTCGTAAAGCGGATGCCGCCCGTGAACGCATCGTTGCGCGCCTGCCCCTGCACGATCAGCAGCTCGTCTTCCTTGAACAGCGCCTTGTTCGCCTCGAACTGCTCATTGAAGATCGTGATCTCGCACTGGCCCGAGCCATCGTCGAGCAACGCGATCAGCATCTTGCCGCGCTGGGTCATCTGCGTGCGCAACGACGCGATGATGCCGGCCACGAGCTTGTCGCGCCCTTCCTTCAGATCGCCGACCTTCTGCCGGACGAAGCGGCGCACCTCGTCGCGATACGCGTCGAACAGGTGGCCGGACAGGTAGAAGCCGAGCGCCCCCTTTTCTTCCTGCAGGCGGCGCTTGTCGTCCCACGCGGGCTCGTCGACGAGCGCATGCGCGTGCGGCGACTCGGCACCCATGTCGAACAGGCCGGCCTGCATTGCGTTCGCCGCGGCCTGGTCGGCCGCTTCCATCGCCAGCGGCACCGACGCGATCAGCTGCGCACGGTTCGTATTCAGCGAATCGAACGCGCCGGCGCGGATCAACGCCTCGACCGTGCGGCGGTTGACGACGCGCCGGTCGATCCGCTCGCAGAAATCGAACAGGTCGGTGAACGCCTTCTCCTCGCGGGCGCGCAGGATTTCCTCGATCGCGTTCTGGCCGCTGCCCTTCACCGCACCGAGACCGTAGCGAATCGTGCGCGAGCGCTTGCCGTCGGCTTCGGCGACCGGCTCGAAGCGGTAGTGCGACTGGTTGATGTCGGGCGGCAGCACGGCGAGGTTGTTCACGACGCAATCGTCGAACAGGATCTTCACCTTGTCGGTGTCGTCCATCGCGAGCGTCATGTTGGCCGCCATGAATTCGGCCGGATGGTGCGCCTTCAGCCACGCGGTGAAGTACGCGAGCAGCGCATAGGCCGCCGCGTGCGACTTGTTGAAGCCGTAGCCCGCGAACTTCTCCATCAGGTCGAAGATTTCGTCGGACTTCTCGCGGGCCAGGCCGTTCTTCGCGGCGCCCGCCGCGAAGATCTCGCGGTGCTCGGCCATCTCCTCGGCCTTCTTCTTGCCCATCGCGCGGCGCAGCAAGTCCGCGCCGCCGAGCGAGTAGCCGCCGATGATCTGCGCCATCTGCATCACCTGCTCCTGATAGACCATGATGCCGTAGGTCTCTTTCAGGACGGGTTCGACGCGCGGATCGGGATATTCGACCTTCTCGCGGCCGTGCTTCCGCGCGCAGAAGCTCGGGATCAGGTCCATCGGGCCCGGACGGTACAACGACACGAGCGCGATGATGTCCTCGAAGCGGTCGGGCTGCGCATCCTTCAGCATGCCCTGCATCCCGCGGCTTTCCAGCTGGAACACCGCGACCGTGTTGGCCTTCTTCAGGATCTGGAACGACGCCGGATCGTCGAGCGGCACCTGCCCGAGCGACCAGTCGGCCTTCGACGGATCGAGGCGGCGGATATAGCGCTCGGCCCAGTCGAGGATCGTCAGCGTCGTGAGACCCAGAAAGTCGAACTTCACGAGGCCGACGGCTTCGACGTCGTCCTTGTCGTACTGGCTGACCACGCCGCCGTCGTCGCCCTGCGTGTACAGCGGGCAGAAATCGGTCAGCTTGCCGGGCGCGATCAGCACGCCGCCCGCGTGCATCCCGACGTTACGCGTGAGGCCTTCGACGCGCTGGGCGAGGTCGAGCAGCTGGTGCACTTCGTCCTCGTGGTCGTAGCGCTCCTGCAGCTGCGGCTCCTCCTTCATCGCGTCGGCGATCGTCACGTGCTTGCCCGGCTTGAACGGGATCAGCTTCGCAATGCCGTCGGTGAACATGTAGCCGAGGTCGAGCACACGGCCGATGTCGCGCACGGCCGCCTTCGCGGCCATCGTGCCGAAGGTGGCGATCTGCGACACGGCGTCCGCGCCGTACTTCTCCTTCACGTACTGGATCACACGATCGCGGCCGTGCTGGCAGAAGTCGATGTCGAAGTCGGGCATCGACACGCGTTCCGGGTTCAGGAAACGCTCGAACAGCAGGTTGTAGCGCAGCGGGTCGAGGTCGGTAATGCCGAGCGCGTACGCGACCAGCGAACCGGCGCCCGAGCCGCGGCCCGGGCCGACCGGCACGCCGTTGTTCTTCGCCCAGTTGATGAAGTCCGCAACGATCAGGAAGTAGCCCGGGAAGCCCATCTTCGTGATGGTCCCGCACTCGAATTCGAGCCGCTTGTAGTACGTGTCGCGCTGCGCGTCGCGCTCGGCTTCGGCCGGATACAGCTGCGCGAGGCGGGTTTCGAGCCCCTCCTTCGACAGCTGGACCAGGTAGTCGTCGAGCGACATGCCATCCGGCGTCGGGAACAGCGGCAGTTTCGGCTTGCCGAGCTCGAGCTTCAGGTTGCAGCGCTTCGCGACTTCGACCGTGTTCGCGATCGCCGACGGCAGGTCGGCAAACAGCGCGGCCATGTCGTCCTGCGTGCGGAAAAACTGGTCGGTCGTGAAGCGCTTCTGGCGCCGCGGGTTCGCGAGGATGTCGCCTTCCGAGATACACACGCGCGCCTCGTGCGCGGTGAAATCGTCGTCGGTCATGAACTGCGTCGGGTGCGTCGCGACGACCGGCAGTTGCAGCGCCGCGGCGAGCGCCGCGGCCTGCTGGATGTACGCCTCGGCGCCCGGCTGGCCGTAACGCTGCAGCTCGATGTAGAAGCCGCCCGGGAACACCTTCGCCCAGCGCTCGGCGTGACGGCGCGCGGCTTCTTCGTTGCCCGCGGCAAGCGCGAGCCCGATATCGCCCTGTTGCGCGCCCGACAGCGCGAGCAGCCCCTGCGCAAGCTCGCCGTCGAGCCAGCTCGCGTCGAGTTCCGCACGGCCGCGGTACTGGTTCGTGAGCCACGCCTTCGACAGCAGCTCGCAGAGATTCAGGTAGCCGACCTTGTCCTTGACGAGCAGCAGCAGCCGCGACGGCTTGTCGCGGTCGTCCGGATTGGTGATCCAGACGTCGCAGCCGGCGATCGGCTTGATGCCCTTGCCGCGGGCTTCCTTGTAAAAACGGACGAGGCCGAATGCGTTGCCGAGATCGGTGAGCGCGAGCGCGCCCTGACCGTCTGCGGCCGCGGCCTTGACGATGTCGTCAATGCGCACGATGCCGTCGGCAATCGAGAATTCGGAGTGAACGCGAAGATGGACGAAGCGGGGATCTGACATGGGCGCTATTGTAGCCGCCCCGCCACGCGGGCTGCCCAAAAAATCCCCGCCCCGGCCGTTCGGCCGATGCGCGCGACCACACGCCGCGCGACTGGCCGAACGGCAGGATGCCGGCCTGAGCGCCGTTTGCGGGATAATACGGTTTTTCGAATCCACGCCCCGGCTTCGCACCCTTTTTTGCGGGCCGCCGTGCGGCCGTTTTCCCGTCGGACCATCATGACCATCGTCAACCTCGCCGCCTACCACTTCGTGTCGCTCGACGCGAACGAGCAATGGCGCCCGCTCGTCACCGCCCGCTGCAACGAACTCGGCCTGCGCGGCACGATCCTGCTCGCGCCGGAAGGCATCAACCTGTTCATCGCCGGCACGCGCGAAGCCGCCGACGCGTTCATCGCGTACCTCCGCCACGATCCGCTGTTCGAAGGCAAGTTCGCGTCGCTGCAGTTCAAGGAAAGCCTGTCCGACTCGCAGCCGTTCCGCCGCATGCTCGTGCGCCTGAAGCGCGAGATCATCACGATGAAGAAGCCCGCGATCAAGCCGGAACTCGGCCGCGCGCCGTTCGTCGACGCGCGCACGCTGAAGACGTGGCTCGACCGCGGCCACGACGACACGGGCCGCCCGGTCGTGATGCTCGACACGCGCAACGCGTTCGAAATCGACGTCGGCACGTTCGACGATGCGCTCGACTACCGGATCGACAAGTTCAGCGAATTCCCGGAAGTCATCGACGCGAACCGTGCCGACCTCGAAGGCAAGACGGTCGTGTCGTTCTGCACGGGCGGCATCCGCTGCGAGAAAGCCGCGATCCACATGAAGGAAATCGGCATCGAGAACGTGTACCAGCTCGAAGGCGGGATCCTGAAATACTTCGAGGAAGTCGGCGGCGCGCACTATCACGGCGACTGCTTCGTGTTCGACTACCGCACCGCGCTGAACCCGCAACTCCAGCCCACCGAGAACGTCACGTGCTTCGCGTGCCGCGCGGTCGTCACGCCGGAAGCGCAACAGTCGCCGAGCTACG
>NZ_CAJNKE010000501.1 GCF_905232215.1 Burkholderia sp. LMG 13014 | reverse complement strand
GATTGCTCGAACGCGTATTGACGGCAGTTCGCATCGTCGGCGCGGAACTGGTCGAACGACTTGCCGGTGCCGGGCAGCGCCATCACGCTCGGCCCGGTCGGCATGTATGCGCACGCGCCGAGCAGGCCGGCCAGCGCCAGCGCGGCCGGCACGCGCAGAGATTGAAAAACGGATTTCATCGTCGCGCCTCCGTCACTGCGGCCGGGCCGGCACCGATCGCCAGCCCGACTTGCAGGTCTTCACATACGGGTAGTAATGCTTCGACGCGTCGCAGTAGTACCAGAGGTTCGCGTCGCCGTCGTCCTGCGGCTGTCCCTTCTCGACGTACTCGGGCGGCGGCCCCGGATCGACGGGCACCGCGACGACGGGCGGCGGGTAGTAGTAAGGCGCCGGGACGACGGGGTAGTAATACGGGTAGCCGGGGCCGATATAGACCCCGACCCGGGCGGCATGCGCCACGCCGCCCGTCGCGATCGCCACTGCGGCCGCCGCGCCCAGCGCGAGCTTCAATCCATTCACGTCACGTTCTCCGGCTGGCGGTTCGTCGATGCGAACCCGACATACCGAACGCTACGCCGCACACGATCCGTCATCCATTACGGGCGCACGCGCCAATGTTGCGCGACGTTACCAATGTGACAGACCCCATCGGCCGCGGCCCGCCGGTACGTCCGTGTCCGTTACGCGATAACGCGCCGCAACGGTTCGGGCGCCGTGCCGCGCGGTATCACGCGACATTTGCGTCCGCACCGAACCGTTCCGATGACGCGACGCGCCATATTGACGCACGTGCGTCAGACCGCCACGCCACGGCCGCGCGCGCCGCAAGCAGCCTTCTTGATACGAATCAACGATTTACCCCGGAAATGCGCGCGACGGGCTGGACATCTGCGACGAGTTGGCACATTTCGCGGTGCAACATCGCGGCACATACTCCAGCCAACCCCGACGCCCGTCCGCCGGGGTCCGCCGGCACCCGCCGGCGGGTATCGTCAGCCTCGGTCAACTGGTATGGACACCGCTCTTTCGGCCCTCGATCTGGCCCGCCTGCAATTCGCGTTCACCGTCTCCTTTCACATCGTCTTCCCGGCGCTGAGCATCGGCCTCGCCAGCTTCATCGCCGTGCTCGAATATCGCTGGCTGAAGACCGGCAAGCAGTACTACAAAACCCTCTGCCTGTTCTGGTCGAAGATCTTCGCGGTCGCGTTCGGGATGGGCGTCGTCTCCGGCGTCGTGATGAGCTACCAGTTCGGCACGAACTGGTCGGGCTTCTCGAGCTTCGCCGGCGCCGTCACCGGGCCGCTGCTGATGTACGAGGTCATGACCGCGTTCTTCCTCGAAGCCGGCTTCCTCGGCATCATGCTGTTCGGCTGGAACCGCGTGAGCCCGCGCGCGCACTTCGGCGCGACGCTGATGGTCGCGATCGGCACGCTGATCTCGACGTTCTGGATTCTCGCGTCGAACAGCTGGATGCAGACGCCGCAGGGCTTCGAGATCGTCGACGGCCGCGTCGTGCCGACCGACTGGTTCGCGATCATCTTCAACCCGTCGTTCCCGTACCGCCTGTTCCACATGGCGATCGCCGCGTTCATCGTCGCCGCGCTGGTGGTGGCTGCCACGGGCGCCTGGCACCTGCTGAAGGGCCGCCGCGACAAGGGCGTGAAGAAGATGTTCTCGATGGCGCTGTGGCTGCTGCTCGTGCTCGCGCCGCTGCAGGCCGTGATCGGCGACCAGCACGGCATCAACACGCTGAAGCACCAGCCCGCGAAGATTGCCGCGATCGAAGGGCTGTGGGAAACCGAGAAGGGCGGCACGCCGCTGAACCTGTTCGGCATTCCGGACATGAAGGCGGAAACGACCCGCTACGCGGTGAAGGTGCCGCACCTCGGCAGCCTGATCCTCACGCACAGCTGGGACGGCGAGATCCGCGGCCTGAAGGAATTCGCGCCGGAAGACCGCCCGAATTCGACCGTCGTGTTCTGGAGCTTCCGGATCATGGTCGGCCTCGGCTTCGCGATGATCGGCCTCGCCGCGCTCGCGTGGCTGCTGCGCCGCCGCGGCCGCCTGTATGAATCGAAGTGGTTCCAGCGCTTCGCGCTCGTGATGGGCCCGACCGGCTTCGTGTCGCTGCTCGCGGGCTGGGTGACGACCGAGGCAGGCCGCCAGCCGTGGGTCGTGTATGGCGTGATGCGCACCGCGCATGCGGTATCGCCGCTGTCGGTGCAGCAGGTCAGCCTGTCGATGATGACGTTCGTGATCGTGTACTTCCTCGTGTTCGGCACCGGCGTGTACTACATGCTGAAGCTGATGAAGGCCGGCCCCGCGCTGCCCGACGTGAAGCACGACGACACCCCCGACACGCGCCCCGATCACACCGCGCGCCGCCCGATGTCGGCCGTCGACGAGCCGCTCGAGACCGTCTGAGCCCCACTCTTTCCGCATACGAGAAAACCTATGGACGTCACCGTAATCTGGGCCGCGATCATCGCATTGGGGCTCTTCATGTACGTCGTGCTCGACGGCTTCGACCTCGGCATCGGCATCGTCTTCCCGTTCTTCCCGGACGAGAAGGAACGCGACCTGATGATGAACACCGTCGCACCCGTGTGGGACGGCAACGAGACGTGGCTCGTGCTCGGCGGCGCCGGGCTGTTCGCGGTGTTCCCGATCGTCTATTCGACCGTGCTGTCCGCGCTGTACCTGCCGCTGATCTTCATGCTGGTGTGCCTGATCTTCCGCGGCGTGTCGTTCGAGATCCGCGCGAAGGCGCGGCGCACCAAGCAGCTGTGGGATCTCGCGTTCATCGGCGGCTCGGCCGGCGCGACGCTGTTCCAGGGGATCGCGCTCGGCGCGTTCCTGCAGGGCATCAACGTGAAGGACGGCGTGTTCGCGGGCGACGCCTTCGACTGGCTCACGCCGTTCAGCCTGCTGACGGGCCTCGGCCTGATCGTGACCTATGCGCTGCTCGGCTGCTGCTGGCTCGTCGCGAAGACGGAAGGCGACCTGCAACGCCGCCTGCATCGCGTCGTGTGGCCGCTGACGGTCGTGCTGCTCGGCTTCATCGCGGTCATCAGCCTGTGGACGCCGCTGCAGGATCCGGCCATCGCGCAGCGCTGGTTCGATTCGGGGCTGTTCTGGCGCCTGCTGCCGGTGCCGTTCCTGGTCGCCGGGTGTGCGGTGTGGATGCGCCGCGCGGTGCGCGACCGGCATGACATGACCCCGTTCGTGCTCGCGCTGGCGCTCGTGCTGCTCGGCTACGTCGGCCTGCTCGTCACGCTGTTCCCGTATGCGATTCCTCAGACGATGACGATCTGGGAAGCCGCAGCGCCGCGTTCCAGCCAGACCTTCACGCTGGTCGGCGCAGCGGTTATCCTCCCGATCATCATCGCCTACACGACGATGGGTTACTGGGTATTCCGAGGCAAGGTGCGCCATGAAGACCAGCATTACTACCACCACTGATTCCGCCGAACGCCAGAGCGCTGCGCCGAAGCCGCGCATGCGCGGCTGGATGTGGTTCATCGTCCTGTGGGCCGGCGGCGTGATCGGCGCCGTCACGCTCGGCTATGCGTTCAAGATCTTCATGAACCTGACGCTGTTTGCGGTGAAGTAGCGCCCCCTGCGTTGCACGCCGGGGCGAATGCCGGATCCATTCCGCGCATCCCGCCGCCGGCGCACCGCGATCGCCGCCGGCACGCTGCCGCGGCGATCGCACTTCCCGCCTCTCAGGTCCCGCCTCTCAGGTCCCGGCGCGCTCCCAGCTCACCGCTCGCACTTCGTCGCGCACATCGCCTTGTCCACTTCCGTGAAGAACGCCTGGTAATACTCGGGCTCCATCACGGTCTTGGTCCGCGAATCGCCGGCGCTGTCCCACACCGTGCGATCGAATCGTGCACGCACGATTGCGACATGCGCGTCTGCGACATGCGCGTCGGCGACGCGCACGTCCCGCCCCGCCCGAACCGTCACGATCGCGGCCACGCGCTCATGATCGGGCTTGACCGGCAGCATCCCGATGCGGGCCTTCAGCGCACCGCGCAACAGCTGACGCCACTTCGGGATCAGCGTATCGCTGCGCCCCGCTTCCACCAGCCCCGACTCTCGATCGACCATCACCGGCGCATAACCCTGCGCGCGCAGCACGCCGGCCACCGCGTCGAGCGCGCGCGCCTGCGTCGCATCCGCATAGCGGCGGTCGCTGAGCATGCGCAGCGCCTGCTGCTCGGTATCGGTCAGGTCGACTTCGGTCTGGCTCGAGCTGTAGCGCACCAGCGATCCGCCATCGCCGATCTGCCGCTCGTTCTCGGGTTTCGTCGCGCATCC
>NZ_CAJNKE010000500.1 GCF_905232215.1 Burkholderia sp. LMG 13014 | reverse complement strand
GGCCGCGGATCGCCGCGACGGTACTGATGTCGCAACTCGTCGGCACGCTGCTCAATACGCCGTCGATCGCGTCGCTCGGCCTGTTCGGTGCATTGGGGTGCGCGTCGCTTGCGCTCGCCTGCGCCGGTGTCACGCAGCTCGGCCTTGCCGCGCTGCGCGGCGGCATGCTCGTGCGCATGCTGCCCGCATCGGCGCTGTCCGGCCTGTTGTTCGGTTCGGCGGTCCTGGCCATCGCCGATCAGGCACACGCGGTCACCCGCTGCGCGCTCGACTGGTGGCCGACGGTCATCGTCGTGGCAAGCGGCGTCGGCGCGCATTTCGTGTGGGCGACGTTCGCGCCGCGCCTGCGTTGGCCGAAGGGGCTGTCGCTGTTCGCGGCGCTGCTCGCCGGTACCGCGGCGTTCTACGGCTTCGATGCGATCGACGCAGCGCCGCTCGCGTGCCGCACCTTCGGCACGGTCGGTTTCGATCCCGGCCTGCTCGGTCGGCCCGGCTTGCTGCAATGGCCGTCGGTGTTCGCGCGCCTCGACGCGGGCTTGCTCACGATGCTCGTGCTGTACGGCGCGATGATCGGGGTCCTGGCCTCGCTCGACACGCTGATCGCGGCCGGCAACGTCGAAGCGGACAGCCGCCAGCGCGCACGGCCCAACCGGGATCTCGCCGCGCACGGCGTCGCGAACGTCATCGCGGCCGCGGCCGGCCTGTTGCCGATCGTCGGTTCGCTGACCCGCTCCAAGCTCGCGTGGAACGCCGGCGGACGGACACGCGGGGTGGCCGTGCTGCACGCGGCGATGCTGCTCGCGCTTGTCGCCGCCGGCACGTCGCTGCTCGCGCTGCTGCCCAAGCTGGCGGCGGCCGCCGTGATGATTGCGATGGCGCTCGACATGATCGACGACTGGTCGCGCCAGATCGTCAGCCACTGTCTGGCGGGGCGCGGGCCCAGCGACGTGGTCGCCGCCGCCGTGTGGACGTTCACGGCGGTGACCGCGGTGACCGCGATCACGGGACAGCCGGGCAAAGGCTTCGCGGTCGGCTGCGCGGCCGCGCTGCTCAGCCTGCTGCGCGCGCCCCGGCGCTTCGACATCGCCTGCGACGTGCAACCGGACGGCATGACCGTGCGCGCGACCGGCGCATTGATCGGCTGTTTCGTCGATCGCAAGATGGTGGAGCCGGTGCTCGCGCAGCTCGCGCCGGGTACGGCGATCCAGGCCGTCGATATCGACCTGTGCGGCGTAGGACGCTTCGACGCATCCGCGTGCAGGTCGCTGCGCCAGCTCGGCGACCTGCTTGCTGCACGCGGCGTGTCGCTGCGTTTCGTGCTGGCCGCGCGGCAGACCGCCCTGCGCACCGCGCTTGCGACGTTCTCGGTCACGCGCGGATGATCGTCCCGCCTGCCGGCGCGACCGGCGAGCAGGGTCGTCACATCGCCGCGAGCACGTGACCGCCGCCGTCGAGCAGCTGCACATGCAGCATCTGCAGCTTCACCTGATTGTTCGCCGGGTCGATATCCTGCGCATAAGCGTAGACACGTGCGGTAATCGGCTTGTAGTGGCTGCGCAGATCCTCGATCGAACGCGCCTGCGCTTCGTCCGTCACCTTCACGAAGTTGAAGTCCGGCCCGTTCGTGTACGCGATCTTGTAGTTCGCGTTGTCGAAGAAGTACTGGAACGAGCCCGGTTGCGCGACGTTGGTCAGCTGAAAACCCTTCTTCGTGAAGTCGTACGAGTCGAGCGTCGCGTTCGGCGTCGTCAGGACGACATAGCGGCTGTTCTGCGCCGCCGCGACCGATGCGTCGATGCGCGGCTTCAACGTGTTCAGCATGTCCTGCTTCTTGAAGCCGTCCGACGTGTTCTGGTAATCGCGCGAGTAATACTGCGCGGCCTTGTCGTAATCGACGGGCAGCTTCGAAATGCCGTAGTACAGGAACATGACGTCGTTGCCGCTATCGATCCCGCGATAGTCGGCGAGCGGCCGCGCGGCGTCGCCTTGCGGCAGCGCGCGGTCAGCGATCTGCTGCTGCTTTTCCGGCGAAGCCAGCCCCGCCAGATCCACCACGGGCCGCGCGGCGGCGTCCTGCGCCTTCGGCGCGTCGTCGGATTTGCTGCAGGCGCCAAGGCCCGACGCACAAAGCGCGATCAACAAGGTCATAGCGGCGGTAGACATCTTCTTCATGGTGATGGACTCCAGTCGTGTGTGGATGGGAAAACGTGCGCGAGCCCGGTTCCGGGATCATCGCGAAATGCGGTGCTTCGCCCGGCATACGCGCCGGGCCTGCGCGTCGGCCGCTCAGGCCGACAGGTATTGCTTGACGCCCTTGACGGCGAGATAGAGCGCAGCCGCGCCGGCGACATAGAAGCCCGCGCCGAACGAGATGGCCTTCGACACTTCCGCGGCCATTTCGCGCGCGAAGTCCGCCGGCAGGCCGGTCATCCCGGCCGCACCGCCGATCTCGCTCATGGCAGACGAGATCTTCCAGTAGATGCCCGCGTAGACCGTGACCATCCATGCCAGCGGCGCGGCAAGGCCCAGCCACAGCGATTTGCGGCGGAACAGGAACGGGGCGATGCACAGCGCGAGCGTCAGGTCGCAGACGAAGCCGTACCACCCTGCGCTCATCTGACTGACGCCCTCGAGCGCATAGAAGTTGTTCATCGAGTGCAGCGCGCGCAGCAGGTCGTAGAACGTGAGCCCGCTCGCCGTCGATGCTGTCACCTGGATCGCGATCGCATTCAGCGAGAACCAGCCGATCAGCAACAGCGCGATCGCGCCGAGATTCGCGTATCCGACCGACGACACGACGCGGGCGGCAAGCGGCAAGCCGATCGCCGCTGCTTCGCCGAGCGCGCGGCCCGAGACCTCGCGCACGCCATCCACCGCGTCGCGCATCCGCTCCTGCCCGACGGTCGCGCCGGAGACCGCGCGCACCGCGGTGACGGCACCGCTGCCGTCGAAATCGACGTCGACCGCCATGTTGACCGTCGGCGCCACGTCGCTCTTCCAGTGCGTTTCAAGCGAAAACGCGTACTGGCGCCCGAGCGCGACCAGCAGTCCGTCGCCAGCGACGGTGTCGCGCAGCACGCGGCCGCGCGTCCGGGTGCTCGCGGGCGAATCCGGTGCGACGGCGGCCGCCGCGTTGTCGGTTCGGCTCCCGCAATGCGGGCAGAAAGGCACGCGCTCCGGCATGCTCGAGTGGCATTGGGTACAGGTATGGGTCGCGTTCATGGCTCGGCAGTTCTCTCGTTCGAATGGGCAGTTCGCGGTAGCGTGAGCCGCGATATCGACACTCGTCCTCACCGCTCCGGCTCCCGGCCGACGGCGGACATTGCGTGCGTCTTGTCGTTCTATTCGCGTGCCGCGCCGATTTGTTCGCCCGATTTTTCATGCCGTGCAGAATCCGCACCCGCATATATAATTCCGGCGGCGCTGGCTGCCCTGCGCGTCGCGGCTGCCGCCCCCATTCCAAGCGACCCAAGATGTCTTCGATGACGCCACGATTCCTTCCCTCCGACGACCGCGACGCGAGATCCACGACCGTCGCCGCCCTTGAGCGGCTGCAACGTGACAACGGGCGCTTCGCCGCATTCTTCCGGCAGGTGAACAGCCGTTTCGCACGGCTGGCCCGCCGCCTCTATCCGTGGAGCCGCGACGCCGACATCGAGGACGCGCTGCAATCGGCGCTGCTCGCGCTGTTCGAGCCGACGAGCGCGTTCTCGCTCGACGATGCCGCACGGATGGACGACGCGACGTTCGATGCGCGCGTCGTGGGCTACGTGACCGGCGCGGCCACCAAGCAGCTGATTACCCGCCTGCGCAAGCTCGGCGTCGAATCGGTCCGGCTGACGTCGCTCGAGCAGTGGCAGGAAAACGAGCATGCGCTCGACGCGCTGCTGTCCGACCTCGGTGAACTGGCGCCGAGCCCCGAAGCCGCCGCGATACTGGCGCGCACGCGCGCCGCGGTCGAACGCTGCCTGTCGAAACTGACGGAGACGGCGCGCGAGACGTTCATGCTCGCGCTGGGCGGACACAAGGATGTCGAGATTCAGCAGATGACGAAGGCCGGCTCGCCCGTGTCGGTACGACGTCGCATTTCCGAAGCAAAGGCACGCGTGATTGCCTGCGTGCAGGAGCAGACGGGAGAAACGGCATGAGCAACGCACCCCGCCACACCACCGATCCGGACGAACCGGATCGCGACCTCGCCCTCGCATACATGCGCGGTGAACTCACGCCGGACGAACATGCACGGTTCGTCGAGCGGCTCGCGCACGACGCGGCGCTCAGGGACACGCTCGACGTACTGGAAGCCGCCGCCGACATCGCGCAGGAAGCGCG
>NZ_CAJNKE010000499.1 GCF_905232215.1 Burkholderia sp. LMG 13014 | reverse complement strand
GGCTTTTTTTCGCCTGTCGGCGGCGGCACCCGGCTTGATTCCGCCGGTGCCGGCCGCATCTGCAAAAGCCACGCGCAAGCGCTATCCTTTAAGTCTAGCTTGTCCAATCCGGGCCTGCCCTGCCGGCCCGCTTACGATCCGAACCTAAGGAGGTTCACGTGCCCCGCAAAACCCCCATCGAGCGCTATCGCAATATCGGGATCAGCGCTCACATCGATGCCGGCAAGACCACGACGACCGAGCGCATCCTGTTTTACACCGGCGTGAGCCACAAGATCGGTGAAGTGCACGACGGCGCGGCCACGATGGACTGGATGGAGCAGGAACAGGAACGCGGCATCACGATCACGTCGGCGGCGACCACGGCCTTCTGGAAGGGCATGGCCGGCAATTATCCGGAGCACCGGATCAACATCATCGACACGCCCGGGCACGTCGACTTCACGATCGAAGTCGAGCGCTCGATGCGCGTGCTCGACGGCGCGTGCATGGTCTACGACTCGGTCGGCGGCGTACAGCCGCAGTCCGAAACCGTCTGGCGCCAGGCCAACAAGTACAAGGTGCCGCGCATCGCGTTCGTCAACAAGATGGACCGCATCGGCGCCGATTTCTTCCGCGTGCAGCGGCAGATCGGCGAGCGCCTGAAAGGCGTCGCCGTGCCGATCCAGATTCCGATCGGCGCGGAAGATCATTTCCAGGGCGTCGTCGATCTCGTGAAGATGAAGGCGATCGTGTGGGATGACGAAAGCCAGGGCGTGAAGTTCTCGTACGAGGACATCCCGGCGAACCTCGTCGAGCTCGCGCACGAATGGCGCGAGAAGATGGTCGAGGCCGCGGCGGAAGCCAGCGAGGAGCTGCTCGAGAAGTACCTGCACGACCATGAGTCGCTGACCGAGGACGAGATCAAGGCCGCGCTGCGCAAGCGCACGATCGCGAACGAGATCGTGCCGATGCTGTGCGGCAGCGCGTTCAAGAACAAGGGCGTGCAGGCAATGCTCGACGCGGTGATCGACTACCTGCCGTCGCCTGCCGACGTGCCCGCGATTCTCGGCCATGACCTGCACGACAAGGAAGCGGAACGTCATCCGAACGACGAGGATCCGTTCTCGTCGCTCGCGTTCAAGATCATGACCGATCCGTTCGTCGGCCAGCTGATCTTCTTCCGCGTGTATTCGGGGGTGGTCGAATCCGGCGACACGGTGCTCAACGCGACCAAGGACAAGAAGGAGCGGCTCGGCCGGATCCTCCAGATGCACGCGAACGAGCGCAAGGAAATCAAGGAGGTGCGCGCAGGCGACATCGCAGCGGCCGTCGGCCTGAAGGAAGCGACCACCGGTGACACGCTGTGCGATCCGGCTCACCCGATCGTGCTCGAACGCATGATTTTCCCGGAGCCGGTGATTTCGCAGGCCGTCGAGCCAAAGACGAAGGCCGACCAGGAAAAGATGGGCCTCGCGCTCAACCGTCTGGCACAGGAAGATCCGTCGTTCCGCGTGCAGACCGACGAAGAATCCGGGCAAACGATCATTTCGGGGATGGGCGAGCTTCACCTCGAAATTCTGGTCGACCGGATGAAGCGTGAATTCGGCGTGGAAGCGACGGTCGGGAAGCCGCAGGTCGCGTATCGCGAGACGGTGCGCACGCCGGCGAAGGACGTCGAAGGCAAGTTCGTCAAGCAGTCGGGCGGGCGCGGCCAGTACGGGCATGCGGTGATCACGCTCGAACCGAACCCCGGCAAGGGCTACGAGTTCGTCGACGCGATCAAGGGCGGCGTGATTCCGCGCGAATACATTCCGTCGGTCGACAAGGGCATCCAGGAAACGCTGAAGAGCGGTGTACTGGCGGGCTATCCGGTCGTCGACGTGAAGGTCACACTGACGTTCGGTTCGTACCACGACGTCGACTCGAACGAAAACGCATTCCGGATGGCCGGCTCGATGGCGTTCAAGGAAGCGATGCGCCGCGCGAAGCCCGTGCTGCTCGAACCGATGATGGCCGTCGAGGTGGAAACGCCCGAAGACTTCATGGGCAATGTGATGGGCGACCTGTCGAGCCGGCGCGGCATCGTGCAGGGGATGGAAGACATCGCGGGTGGCGGCGGCAAGCTCGTGCGCGCCGAAGTGCCGCTCGCGGAAATGTTCGGCTATTCGACGTCGCTGCGTTCGGCCACGCAGGGCCGCGCGACCTACACGATGGAGTTCAAGCAGTACGCGGAAACGCCGGCCAACGTATCGGAAGGCGTGATCAGCGCGAAAGCGAAGTAAGCGCAGCGCGCTCGCGCGCCACCACATGCAGGCAAGGCCCGTCCGGTTCCGGACGGGCTTTTTTTCGTCCGCTGCGCACGGTGCGCGGCTTTTTTGATCGGCACGCCCGGCAATTTTTTCGCGTGACACAATGCATCGCGATTCGTCAGATGGAACCGTCCCGATGCCGCCCACCCCTGCCCTGCGCCGCCTGCTGATCCTCTATGCCGGCCTGATCGCCGCGAACGCCGCTGTCTGGCTGTGGGCGCTCGCGGTGCTGCGCGATCATCCGCTGCTGCTCGGCACCGCCGCGATCGCATACGGGCTCGGCTTGCGTCATGCGGTCGATGCCGACCATATCGCGGCGATCGACGTCGCGACGCGCAAGCTGATGCAGGACGGCCAGCGCCCGGTGAGCGTCGGCCTGTTCTTCTCGCTCGGCCATTCGACGATCGTGATCGCCGCGACGCTCGGCATCGCGCTGACCGCATTCGCGCTGCGCGACCGGTTCGATGCGTTCCGCGAGATCGGCGGCACGATCGGCACGGCAGTGTCGGCCACCTTCCTGCTCGTGCTCGCGTGCGTGAACCTGGTGATCCTGCGCGATCTGTGGCGGCGCTATCGCGGCGGGCACGCGCACGCACACGATGCCACGCATGTACACCGGCCTGCCGGGCTCGTGTCCCGGCTGCTGCGCCCGCTGTTCCGGTTCGTGTCGAAGAGCTGGCACATGTATCCGGTCGGCGTGCTGTTCGGGCTGGGTTTCGATACTGCAACCGAAATCGGCCTGCTCGCGATCGCGGCCGCGCAGGCGAGCCAGGGGCTGCCGGTCTATACCGTCATGCTGTTTCCCGCGCTTTTCACCGCCGGCATGACGCTGATCGACTCGACCGACAACGTGCTGATGATTCACGCGTACGGCTGGGCGATGGACGATCCGCAGCGCAAGCTGCTCTACAACGCGAGCATCACGTTCGTGTCGGCGGCCGTCGCGCTGGCGATCGGCGGAATCGAGGCAGCCGGCCTGCTGGCCGACAAGCTGTCGCTGACGGGCCCCGTGCGCGACGCGCTCGATGCGCTCGGCGAACGCTTCGGCTCGATCGGTTACGGCATCGTCGCCCTGTTCCTCGTCTGCTGGATCGCGTCGATCCTGTTCCATCGCTGGCAGCACGCGGCCGATGCGCCTGCGCGCTGAACTTAGCTCAGACGTTTCATTCCGGAAACAAAATTCTCCCCAAAAACGTTGCAGGCGCCGTCGCGCGCCTGCGTGCGCCTTGCGCGACGGGCGCAAGCGGCCGATGGCACGAATCTCGCAGATAGGGATTCTGCACGGCGGGCCCGCATGCCGTTCCGCGATCGCAGCTGGCGTCCAGCGCCCGCCCGAAAGCGATCGGCTGCCGACAGGACTACGAACCTTTACCGGCCCCCTGCACCACACGTAGATCGCCGCGCGGCGACGAGGCATCGCGCGCATGGGGAGGCCATGATGCTCAAGACGAAACAACCGTTCCGTACGCCGGGACGGCGCTATCGCGCAACCTTGTTCGCCGCAGCCGCATTCGCGTGCTGTTGCTCGTATGCCGTCGCACAGGATGCGACACCGGACGCCGCGGCCGATGCAGTTGCCAACGCGGACGCCATCATGACGCTGGTCGACGACGCCTCGCCTTGCGCAGCCAATCCGGCTGCGTGCGCGGTGCACGTTTTCGCCGGCGGACACGTTGGCGGGAATGGCGCAGGCACGAGCGGCAATGGAAATGGCAACGGCGGCAGCCCAGGTAGCGGAAATGGCAACGGCAGCGGCAACAACGGGAACGGTACCGTCGGACCTGCTGGCATCGGTGGAACGACAAGCGGAACATCCGGCGGTACGAGTGGCTCGGGTGGCTCGGGCCGCGGAGGGAATGCGTCTGGCACCGGGGGTTCGGGTGGTGGTTCTTCTGGTGGTGGTACCTCCGGAGGCGGCACTTCAGGCGGTGGCACCTCCGGTGGCGGCACTTCCGGTGGCGGCACTTCAGGCGGTGGCACTTCAGGCGGCGGCACTTCAGGTGGCGGCACTTCAGGCGGTGGCACTTCAGGCGGCGGCACTTCAG
>NZ_CAJNKE010000498.1 GCF_905232215.1 Burkholderia sp. LMG 13014 | reverse complement strand
GCGTGCAACAGCTCGCGCCAGCCGTGCCTGCGCTGCGGCCGCCCCGCTACGCGAACGCCTCGAGCGACGCGCGCCGCCGCTCGTCGACCATCGATTCGATCAGCGACACGAGATCGTCGGTCAGCGGATCGCAGATGCCCGGCGAGCGATGCAGTTCGAGATCGGCTGCCGGCAGCGGCGGCAGCCCGTCCGTCTCGTCGAGCACGCGCCAGTTCTCCGGCAGCGTGCAGCGATCGATCATCGTCACGGCCGCGCCGTGGTTCACCGCGATCTTGATGCCGGTCGGGCTCTGGCTCGTATAGACGACGTGATACGGCCGCTCGGCCGTCGCGAGCGCCTGCAGCCCGCGCTGCCGGTAGCAGCACGTCTCCGGAAACAGCGCGAGCGGCACCGACGCCTGCGGGCCGAGCGCGAAGTCCTGGTGCGCGGCCCACACGACGTCGTGACGGCCCAGCAGCCGGCCGCCCGCGTTCGGCCCATGCCGCACGACGAGCGCGACGTCGAGCTCGCCGGCCTGCAACCGTTCGAGCAATTCGAGCGACGTGCGGCAATGCACATGAAAGCGCGCGCCTGGCCGCATCGCATAGAACGACTTCAGCAGGTCGGGCAACCACAGCTCCGCGTAGTCCTCCGGCAACCCGAAGCGCACGACGCCGCGGTCGCTGCTCGCCTGCTTCAGCGCGAGGATCGCGTCGTTCTGCACCTGGATGATCCGGCGCGCATGGATCAGGAAATTCTCGCCGTCGCGCGACAGTTCGAGCCGCCGGCTGTTGCGCATGAACAGGTGCGTGTCGAGCCGCTCCTCGAGCGTGCGGATGCGCAGGCTGATCGTCGATTGCGTGCGATGCAGTTGCCGGGCCGCCGCGGTGAAGCCGCCGCTCTCGACCACCGCGACGAATGCCCGGATCAGCTCCGGATCGAGCGAACTGAGCTTCGACCAATCGGGCCTTTGAATGGCAGCCATCGGAATTACTCGCTTTCGAAAAAAGAAGGGAAGACGAAAGATAGGGCTCGGAGTACGCCGATTGTTGTCCAGATGCGCCCGGCCCTCCAACCCCTGCCCGGGTATGACAAACCCGGAGCCGGTACGCGAATGCCCACCCGCCGATCCCGCCCCGTCCGCCGTCACGACAACGGCCGAGGCCCGCCCGGCGGGCATTCGCGTGCCGCGCTCAGGGCTTTCCCGGAGACGACGAAAACTCATAGCCCGATCAGAAATCATCGATTCACCGGCCGCGCCGCGGCCCACCACAATCGCCTCACACCCAACCTCATCGACGAGACACCGCAATGACCGCATCCCAACCCAGGCAGCTTTACATCGGCGAAGGCTTCGAAGGCCCCGGCGTCAACCTCGCGCACATCAACGTGCTGGTCGGCCCGCGCAACGGCCCGGCCGGGCAAGCGTTCGCGACCGCGCTCGCGACGCCGTCGGCCGGCCATGCACCGTTCGTCGTGATCGCGCAGCCGGGCGTGCCGACCAAGCCGCTCACGCTGTACGTGAACAAGGCGCAGATCGCCAGCGATTTCCACGGCAATGCCACGTGGGGCGCGTCGCAGGCCGGCATCGCGAAGGCCGTGGCCGAAGCGCTCGAGAACGGCACGCTGCCGCCCGAAGCGGAGAACGACTGGGTCGTCGTGTCGGCGAACTGGGTGAACCCGCAGACCGACGATCTCGATGCCGTGTTCGAGAACAACTATCGCGCGTGCCGCAATGCGATCGTCGCCGCGATGGAAGGGCTGCCGCATCGCGACGCGGTGTTCGCCGCCGCGCGCGACGTGTCGAACCCGTTCTACACCCCGAAGAAAAACTGACGACGACAAGCGGCCGACACAAGGCCGCATCTGGAGGAAACATGGAATACGTCCGCCTCGGCCAGTCCGGCCTGAAGGTGTCCCGCCTGTGTCTCGGCACGATGAACATGGGCACCCCCGAATGGAAGCCCTGGATCTTCGATGAAGCGCAGAGCGAGCCGATCGTGCGCCGCGCGCTCGACGCCGGCGTGAACTTCATCGATCTCGCGGATTTCTATTCGACCGGCGTCGGCGAGGAAGTGGTCGGCCGCATCCTGAAGCGCAACGCGCGCCGCGAGGAGCTCGTCGTGACGACCAAGGTCGGCTACGACATGGGCAGCTATCCGAACGCGGGCGGCCATTCGCGCAAGCACGTGCTCGACGGCATCGACGGGTCGCTGAAGCGCCTCGGGATGGATTACGTCGACATCTTCATGCTGCACTTCTTCGACGTGAACACGCCCGTCGAGGAAACGATGAGCACGCTGCACGACATCGTGCGCGCGGGCAAGGCACGCTATATCGGCGTATCGACGATGTACACGTGGCAGTTCGCAAAGATCATGCAGGCCTGCGAACGAAACGGCTGGGACAAGCCGATCAACATGCAGCTGCAGCTGAACCTCGCGTATCGCGAGGAAGAGCGCGAGATGGTGCCGTACTGCATCGACCAGGGCGTCGGCGTGTCGGTATTCAGCCCGCTCGCGCGCGGCCTGCTCACCTGCGAGCCGCAATCGACGCGCAACCAGACCGACTTCTTCACCGCGCAGATGTACGGCGATGCTTCGTCGCTCGCGATTGCCGCATCGGTCGCGAAGGTCGCGAAGCGCCGCGGCGTGCCGCCCGCGCAGATCGCACAGGCATGGGTGCTGAGCCGTCCCGGCGTCGCGAGCATGCTGGTCGGCGCGGATTCCGTCGCGCAGTTCGACAGCGCGCTCGGCGCACTCGAGACGCAACTCACCGAAGAAGAGCTGCACGAGCTGGAACGCAACTACACGCCGTGCGACCTGATCAACGACTACACGGCCGGCAAGCGCATCGCGCGCGAGTCGCGTCCGGCGCAGGGCAGTTTCGCGGCGGACTGACGCACTGAGGCTCCGAGGCATTGAAGGAACGACACACCATGAACGAATTTCTGAGGACCGGCCATTACATCGGCGGCGAATGGCACGAAGCGCACGGCGCGAGCGACGCAACCTATCCGGTGCTGAATCCGGCGACCGGCGAAACCATCGCGAAGGTCGCGAAGGGCAGCGCCGACGACGCGCAGCGCGCGATCGACGCCGCCGCGCGCGCGTTTCCGGCCTGGCGCGCACTGACCGCGAAGGAACGCGGCGCACGCGTGAAGCGCTGGGGCGAGCTGATGCTCGAACACCGCGACGCGCTCGCCGAGCTGCTGACGCGCGAGCAAGGCAAACCGCTCGCGGAAGCGCGCGGCGAAGTCGCGTACGCGGCGAGCTTTCTCGAATGGTTCGCGGAAGAAGCGAAGCGCATGTACGGCGACGTGATCCCGAGCCCGAAGCCGAATTCGCAGATCGTCGTCACGCGCGAGCCGGTCGGCGTCGTCGCGGCGATCACGCCGTGGAATTTCCCGCTTGCGATGATCACGCGCAAGGCCGGCCCCGCACTCGCGGCCGGCTGCACGATGGTGCTGAAGCCGTCCGAGGAAACGCCGTTGTCGGCGTTCGCGCTCGCGGTGCTCGCCGAGCGCGCGGGCGTGCCGACCGGCGTGTTCAACGTCGTGTCGGGCGATGCGGTGGCGATCGGCGAGGCGCTCACGCATTCGTCCGTCGTGCGCAAGCTGTCGTTCACAGGCTCGACGCGGGTCGGCAAGCTGCTCGCAAAGCAGTCGGCCGACACGTTGAAGAAGCTGTCGCTCGAACTCGGCGGCAACGCGCCGTTCATCGTCTTCGACGATGCCGATCTCGATGCAGCGGTCGAAGGCGCGATCGCGTCGAAGTTCCGCAATACCGGGCAAACCTGCGTGTGCGTGAACCGCTTCCTCGTGCAGGACGGCGTGTACGACGCGTTCACGCGCAAGCTCGCGGACGCCGTGCGCAAGCTGCGCGTCGGCAACGCGCTCGCGGGTGAAGTCGACCAGGGGCCGCTGATCAACGAGGCGGCGCTCGGCAAGGTCGAGCGGCACGTGGCCGATGCCACCGCGAAGGGCGCGCACGCGCTCACCGGCGGCAAGCGTCACGCGCTCGGCGGCACGTTCTACGAGCCGACCGTGCTGACCGGCATGACGGCCGACATGCTGATCGCCGAAGAGGAAACCTTCGGCCCCGTAGCCGGCTGCTTCCGCTTCTCGACCGAGGAAGAGGCCGTGGCCGCGGCCAACGACACGCCGTTCGGGCTGTCCGCGTACTTCTACACGCGCGATCTTGGCCGCGCGTGGCGCGTGTCGGGTGCGCTGGAGAGCGGCATGGTCGGCGTCAACGACGGGATCATCTCGACCGAAGTCGCGCCGTTCGGCGGCGTCAAGCAATCGGGGCTCGGCCGCGAAGGCTCGAAGTACGGTCTCGATGAATACGTGGAACTCAAGTACACGCT
>NZ_CAJNKE010000497.1 GCF_905232215.1 Burkholderia sp. LMG 13014 | reverse complement strand
GCTGCCTGCGCTGCTGCGCGCGTTCGGTGCGCGCTATCCGCAGGTGCGCCTGCAACTCGCGGAGGCGACGAGCGACGTGCAGATCGACGAACTCGTCGCCGGTCGCATCGACGCGGGGCTCGTCATTCCGCCCGTGCCGCCGCGCCACGCGGCCGGGCTGTCGTACCTGCCCGTCGTGCGCGAACCGCTGGTGGTGGCGATGCCGGCCGCGGCGAGCGACGCGCCGGAAGACGAGCCCGTCCATCTCGCGGAAGTCGCCGCATTGCCGCTCGTGATCTTTCCGCGTCGTTTGGCACCCGGCTTTTATGACATCATTACGGGCTGCTACGGCGCGGCGGGGGAAACTCCGCGCATCGGCCAGGAGGCGATCCAGATGCAGACGATCGTCAGCCTCGTGTCGGCCGGCATGGGCGTCGCACTGGTGCCGCAATCGCTGCGTAACCTGCGGCGCACCGGCGTGGTCTACCGGCCGCTTGCCGGTCACGCGCCGGTCGTCGAGACGGGTCTCGTGTGGCGCACCGGCGACGTGAGCCCCGTGCTGGCCGGCTTCATCGACGTCGTGCGCGCGCAGGGCCTCGCCACGTGACGTGAACGATGACGCGCCGGTGCCGTCCAAAGCGCGGTGCTGCGCGTGTGCGACGGCCGTACCGCATTCGAAAACTTCTTCGCTAACCCATGATCATTCACCCGAATTTCGACCCCGTTGCGATCCATCTCGGGCCGCTGGCCGTGCGCTGGTACGGGCTCATGTATCTCGTCGGCTTCATCGCGGCGATCGTCGTCGGCCGGATCCGCCTGAAGCTGCCGCACGTCGCGGCGCAGGGCTGGACCGCGAAGGACATCGACGACATGATGTTCTACGGTGTGCTCGGCACCGTGCTCGGCGGCCGGCTCGGCTATGTGCTGTTCTACAAGGCCGATTTCTACTTCTCGCATCCGCTCGACGTGTTCAAGGTGTGGGAAGGCGGCATGTCGTTTCACGGCGGCTTCCTCGGCGTGACGCTCGCGATGGTGCTGTTCGCGTGGCAGCGCAAGCGCCACTGGCTGCAGGTCACCGATTTCGTCGCGCCGATGGTGCCGACGGGGCTCGCGGCCGGGCGGCTCGGCAACTTCATCAACGGCGAACTGTGGGGCCGCGTGACCGATCCGTCCGCACCGTGGGCGATGTTGTTCCCTGGCGCGATGCGCGACGATGCGGCATGGTTGCCGAAGCATCCGGAGCTCGTCGAGAAGTGGCATCTCGCCGACGTGTTCATGCAATACCAGATGCTGCCGCGCCATCCTTCGCAACTCTATGAAATTGCGCTCGAAGGGATCGTGCTGTTCTTCGCGCTGTTCTTCTTCTCGCGCAAGTCGCGGCCGATGGGCGCGATCTCCGCGCTGTTCCTGATCGGCTATGGCCTGGCACGCTTCACGGTCGAGTTCGCGCGCGAGCCCGACGACTTCCTCGGCCTGCTCGCGCTTGGCCTGTCGATGGGGCAGTGGCTGTCGATGCCGATGATCCTCGCGGGCATCGCGCTGATGGTCTGGGCATATCGCCGTCGCGCGGCGACTGCCGCTGCGTGATGCGACGCCGATGCACGTGCGAGCGGCGCGTGCATCGGCGCTGGCATCGACAACCTGCAGGTCAACGAAAAACGCCGGCCCTCGGGCCGGCGTTTTTCATTTCGGACTGCCGCGCGCTGCGCGTTACTTCATCTGCACCGAGCCGTTGACCGTGACCGACACGGTGGCCTTGCCGCCTTCGACCGCGATCGGTGCGCTCATCTTGGCGCTGTCCATCGGTGCTGCGGCCATCGCCATCATGCGCGGGTACGGCTGCACGTTGCGGCCGCCGCCGACGTTCACGTCGCGGATCGTGTAGCTGCTGTAACCGAAGGCCTTCGCGGCTTCGTCCGCGCGGGCGCGGAACGACTTGATCGCCTCGGTCGTCAGCTTCTGCTCGGCCGCACGCTGCGCTTCGGGCGACAGCGAGAACTCGACGTTCGCGACCTGCATCAGGTTCGACAGCTGGCCCGCAAGCTTCGACGCTGCCGCGAAATCGCGCGATTCGAGCGCGACCTCGGTGCGGCCGCGCCATGCGGAGATCTTGCCGTCGCGATCGGTGCTCGGATAGACGGAGAATGCGCCCGTGTGTGCGGTGACGCCGGAGACACCCTTCGCCTGCGACAGCGCTGCGTCGGCGCGCTGGTTCAACTGCGCGGTGAGGCTGCCCGGATCCTTGGCCTGCTGCTCGTAGAACAGCGTGATGTGGATGATGTCCTGCGGCACGTCGGTGCTGGCCTGCGACGACAGCGACAGCACGCCCGCCGGCTCCGGAAAGTGCGGGTTCGCGGTTTGCGCGTGCGCGGTGGAAGACGCGAGCGTCAACGCGACGGGAACGGCAGCGGCAAGGGCGAGCGACAGCGCGAGTGCGGATTTCTTGGTCATTGTTGGACTCCTTGTGCGAGGGCGTGCACGCGGATCGCGCGTGCACGACGCGGGCGACCCGCGCGACGAAAAAAACGACAACCGGCCTGATCGGCCGACAGCGGTTGCTTAGGCTGCGCGAAAGTGCCGCGAGTTCCGCGGCGGCGGCGCGTACTGACCAGATTTGACCTTTGGCGCGCGCCTACTTCATCAGCTTTTCGGTGATGAAGCGCCATTCGGTGCGTGTGACGGGCGTGATCGACAGCCGGTTGCCGCGAGCGAGCACGCGCATGTCGGCGAGTTCGTCGTGTTCACGCAGCGCGGCGAGCGGCACGAGCGGCGATTTTTTCACGTAGCGCACGTCGACGAGAAGCCAGCGCGGCGCTTCCTGAGTCGACTTCGGATCGTAATAGGGGCTTTTCGGATCGAACTGCGTGGGATCGGGGTAGGGCGTCGACGACACTTCGGCGAGGCCCGCGATGCCCGGCTCGGGGCAGCTCGAGTGATAGAACAGCACGCCGTCGCCGATCTTCATCGTGTCGCGCATGAAATTGCGCGCCTGATAATTGCGCACGCCCGTCCACGGCAGCGAGCGCTGCGGTGCGTTGGCGAGATCGTCGATGCTTGCTTCGTCCGGTTCGGACTTCATCAGCCAGTATTGCATGGATCGTGATCGACGCAGAAAGAGGCTGCTACAAAAGAAAACGGCACCGGGCTTCGCCCGATGCCGTTGGATAGGCCCCCGCCTTGGCCGCTAGGCCGGCATCCTGAACCTGGGGTTCAGAATTGGTCGCAGTTAGCAGCACTTCGGGTACATCAGACAGAGTGACGCGCGCGCCCGTGCTACAAATTTCCGCAACCGTGCACATGGCATTGGTTCAAGGAATATATGACCTTGGCGAACCAGGCAGGGAAGCTGACTGAACTGTGTTTCGTTGCGCCAATTTGACCACCGTTGATCGCCGAGATCAAGGGGAATCGACGCATCGATCAAACGTTACTGCGTCTCGTGCTGTGCGAGCACCGCGCCGAGCTGTTCGTTCATCTGGTGCATTGTACGACGGATTTCTTCCGCCGGAAATGCTTCACCGTGCCGCACGCTCGTTTGCAACCGCAGCAATTCGGACGCGAGCGACAGCGCCGCCATCACGGCGATGCGATCGGTGCCGCGTACCGAGCTGTTCGAGCGGATTTTCGACATTTCGGCGTCGACGCGCGCGACCGCTTCGAGCAGCGCCGCTTCGGTCTCGGCCGAGCAGGCGAGCCGATAGGCCTGACCGAGAATCGAGACTTCGATCTGCTTGGTGCTCATGCATGTTCTCCGTGGCTGGCCGCGTCATCGCCATCCGCACGCGCCTGTGCATCCAGCAGGTCGAGCTGGTTGTCGGCTTGCTCCGCGCTTTTCGAGCGCGGCAGCTTTTCGAGAATCGCGTTCAGTTTCACCTGGGCGTCGTCGATCTTTGCCGACAGCGTGTCACGCTCGGCCTCAAGTGCATTGCGTTCGTCGCGCAATTGCGCGAGTTCCGCGCGGACAGCGTCCGCATCCGCGCGCAATTGCGCGACCTGCTCCTCGAGCGCGAGCCGTTCCGAGTGATAGCGCTTGTTAAGCGAAATCAGACGGCCAATATTTTGAGATAAGGTTTCGAGTTCGTTGAGCATTTGCTGCGTCCTCTAAAGACCCAGCATTTTAGCGCGGAATAACGCGCAATCCGACATCTGTAACGTTTCCAGTCGTAACACCCCCGCTTCTTGCCGCGAATCGGCGCGTCCCGTGCGTGTCCGGACGCTTCCTTGACGCTCGCGCGACCCGCTCCTAAACTGGCGCCGCCTCGGTGCTCGCGCGTGGAACGCGCGGTTAAACGGGAAGCAGGGCGCGGGCGCCAGGAGCCCGCCAACCTGCGCTGCCCCCGCAACGGTAAGCGGCCGCGTCCCGTGACGCAGGCCGGC
>NZ_CAJNKE010000496.1 GCF_905232215.1 Burkholderia sp. LMG 13014 | reverse complement strand
TTCGTCGGCAGCTTCAGATGTGTTTAAGAGTCTGCAGCCACACGCCGCACGCAGCCGCGACGGTGCCGTACACGGCATAGACGGGCACCTTGAAGCGCGCGAAGCACAGCGTCGCGAAGGCGCCCGTCAGCCAGTAAACGGGGTCGGCCGGCTCTCGATGCAGGATCCTCACGACGGCGACGACGAGAAAACCCGTGGTCGCCGCGCGCAGCAGGCGCATCCCGTGTTCGAAGCGTGAGTGGCGCTTGAGCCGGAGCAGGTGGTTCTGCGCAAACACGACGAGGCAACCCGACGGAATGAACAGCGCGGCCGTCGCGAGCAGTGCGCCGACCCAGCCGTCGGTCAGGTAGCCGAGAAACGGCACGACGTTCAGCAGCGGCCCGGGAGCGACGGGCGACAGCGCGAACGCAAGCGTGAAATCGTGATCGGAGATGCCCGTTGCCGGCGTGACGAACAGCGTCTTGAGCACGGGCAGCGCGGAAAAGCCGCCGCCGAACAGTGTCATGCCGGCGCCGGCGAGGCGTGGCCAAAGCAGCGTCGCCTGATAGTCGCCGGGCAGTGGCACCGCGAACAGCGTGACGAGCACGCCGAGCAGCACGAGCAGGTTGCGGTCGCGGGCCGACAGCGTGACATCGACCGCATCGCGTTGCGGCGGCCCTGTCAGCCAGCCCGCCGCGAATGCAGCGAAAAGAATCCCGACGAAGGCGGCCGGATTATGCGCGAAACCGAGCAGAATCGTCGACAGCGCGGCGATCAGCTGTTCGCGCCGTGTGCGCGCGAGCGAGCGAAACTGCTTGAACCACGTGACGCCGATCAGCGCGGCGAGCACCATCCCGAAGTGATTGATCAGCATCGGCGCGGCCAGCGAGCGCACGAGCGGCGTGCGATAGAAGATCGCGAACAGCGTCATCAGGATGGAGAACGGCAGCACGCTCGCGATGCCGGCGACCCATGCGCCGACGCGGCCGTGCAGGATCTGGCCGACCTGTACCGCGACGTTGCAGCCGACGGGGCCCGGCACGAGCCAGGCCAGCGCGACGAGATCGCCGAATACGTGAGGCTCGATGCGCCGCAGCCGTTCCACGTAGTGGCGTTCGAGCTGCGCCATCATCGACAGCCCGCCCCACGAGACCGCCGAAATGCTGGCGACGACCTTGAACAGGTCCCACAGGGAAGCCTGTGCCTGATCGACATCAGCGGTCGCTTCAATTTCGGCGGTTGTCATGTTGGTAATGTGGGCACGGTGCCCGATCTCTCGCGTGTAACCATGCCGGCGGCCCGCCGACACGTTGGCCCTCCCGATTGTCCGCCGCGCACGGTGACACTGCCATGCGCGGAAACGCTAGTTCATGAACTAAACGATCAGATCGGAAAACGAAACAATGACGGCGCGCGCAATCCGCGCCACGGCCACGGTGCGTTCAAGCGCCCGTGCTGCCGGTCGCGCGATGCGCGATCACGTTCGGCGGTTCGGCACGCACGCCGAAGCGTGCGATCAGCGCGGGAATCGCGTCGGCCGGCACCGGTCGCGAGAACAGGAAGCCCTGCGCCTCGATCTCGCCGAGCGCGGACAGCCACGTGATCTGTTCCTCGGTTTCCGTGCCTTCGACGACGACGGTCAGGCCGAGCGAGCGCGCGAGATGCACGATCGACGACACCATCACGCACACGCTGCGATCGTTCGGGATGGCCTGCACGAACGAGCGGTCGACCTTCAGCGTGTCGACCGAGAAGCGGTGCAGGTACGACAGCGACGAATAGCCGGTGCCGAAATCGTCGAGTGCGATCCGGATGCCGAGCTTCTTCAGCGCGACGATCTTCTCGGACACGAGTTCCGGATACTCCATCATCGCGGTTTCGGTGATCTCGATTTCGAGGCGGCTCGCGTCGATGCCGGTTTCCTGCAGCGTGCGCGAGATCGTCTCGATCAGGTCGCCGCGCCAGAACTGCACCGGCGAGATGTTGACCGCGAGCGTCAGCGTGTCGTGGCCCTCGTCGCGCCAGCGCGCGATCTGCTCGCATGCGGTGCGGATCACGAAGTCGCCGATCGGCACGATCAGGCCGGTCGATTCGGCGATCGAAATGAATTCGTTCGCGGAGATGATCCCGTGCTCGGGGTGATCCCAGCGCGCGAGTGCCTCGAATCCGGTGATGGTGCGGTGGGTGAGGTCGATCTTCGGCTGGTACGCGAGGAACAGCTGCTCCTCGGCGAGCGCGACGCGCAATTGCTGTTCCCAGCGCATCAGGTGGTCGGCGCGGTGCGACAGGTGCGGCGCGTAGAACTGGTAGCAGTTCTTGCCGGCGTCCTTCGCGCTGTACATCGCGAGATCGGCCTTCTTCAGCAGGTCGATCTCGCTTTCGTTCGCGACGGTGTGCAGCGCGATGCCGATGCTCGCATGCAGCACGAACGAACTGCCGCGCACGTCGAACGGCTCGCCGAACATCCGGATGATCGCTTCCGCGAGCCGCACCGCGCGCCGTTCGACGTCGTCGCCCTTCATCACCACGACGAACTCGTCGCCGCCGATGCGCGCGAGCGAGCCTTCGTCGCCGACCGCATCGGACAGGCGCGACGCGGTCATCTGCAGCACGATGTCGCCGGCGTTGTGGCCGAGCGTGTCGTTGACGGTCTTGAAGTTGTCGAGATCGATGAACAGCAGCCCGAGCCGCGACAGGCTCGCCGGCATCGCCACGTCGTTGCGCAGCCCGCGCAGCGTCGCATAGCGGTTCGCGAGGCCCGTCAGCAGGTCGTATTCGGCGAGCTGCGTCATTTCGCGCTCGCGGCCGAGCAGCTTGCCGATCAGGCCCGTCGCGACGCCGAAGAACGCGAGCATCGCGAGCGTGATGAAGCTCGTCATCAGCAGGTAGACGTTGCGCGTGTGGTAGTAGTCCGCGAATTCCTCGGTTTGCGACAGCCCGACCATCACCGCGAGCGGGTAGCCGTCGAGGTGGCGGTACGACACGATGCGCGTCACGCCGTCGATCGGGTCGATGATCGTGCCCGTCACGCGCTCGGCGATCGGGTAGACGCCCGACGCCGAAAACGCGCCGGGCGCGTTGCTGACCGAGCCGGTGCGCCGCGCGAGCACGGCGCCCGTATCGGACACGACCGCGATCACGCCTTCCTTGCCGATCGCCGCGTTGTTGTAGAAATCGTTGGTGAAGTAGCTCGGGTCTTCCGACACGACGACGATGCCCGCGAAGCTGCCGTCCGGGTTGTTCAGGCGGCGCGTCATCTGCAGCGTCCAGTGGCTCGACACGCGGCCGAGGACGGGCTTGCTGATGAACAGGCGGTCGTCGTTGTGCGCGAGGTGGACCTTGAAGTGCTCGCGGTCGGACAGGTTGATCGGCTGCGGATGCAGCTCGGCGGTGTTCGCGAACAGGATGCCCTTCGCGTTGACGAGCGACACCTGGATCAGCGTGTCGCTCGGCACGACGCCTTTCTCGACGGCGCTGGCGAGGTTGAAGTGCGCGGGCGACTTCTCGAATTCGAACTTGACGAAGCGGGTGATCTGGTCGACCTGGTGGATCGCCTTGACCGTGTGCTGCTCGAGCGCGGAGGACAGGATCGCCGCGGAAGCGGCCGCTTCCTTGTACGCGCTGTCCTTTTCCACCGACAGACGCGCGATGATCACGGCCCACAGCAGCGCAAGCGCCAGCATCCCGAGCAGCGGGATCGCAAATAGCGCACGCCGGCGCGATTTGCGCGGCGCGCGTAGCGGCCGGGTCGGCGGCGTGTGGTTGGACCGGGCGGAGCTCATCGAAGAGGGTGGCGTCCTGCTCGCGTGCGCCATCCGTCTGGATGGCCGTCTAGGGTTCGGGTTGTCCCGGCGTCTGTTCGTTCGCGGGACACGCAACCATGGACAGACCTCCGAAACAACGGATTAGGCCCGATATTACTGGCTGGAACGCTTTTGCGATAGTTGGGCGAATCGTAGGGGGCGCCGGACGGGCCGGCGCCATCGCACATCGCGAAATGTTACGCGGGGGACAGGAAGGTGCCGTCGACGACGGTGACGACATGGCCGCCGATCCACGTGGTGCCGTCTTCGTCGTAGCTGACGAAGATGCGGCCGTCACGGCCGATCGCCGTACCCTGGCGGGCCGTATACGACTGGGCGGGGCGGCGTTCCTGCCGCGTCAGCAGCCCGGCGAGCGCGGCGTTTGCACTGCCGGTGACCGGATCCTCGCCGAAGCCGAAGTTGCCGCCCGTCATCAGGCAGCGGATTTCGAACGTCGCGGGGCCGCCTTCGGCGTGTGGTGCGTAGACCGCGAGGCCGTCGGTGCCGTAGCGGTGCGTGAGCGCCTCCAGCGCGGCCGGATCGGGTGTCAGGCCGATGCAAGCATCGGCCGACTTCAGCCGCACG
>NZ_CAJNKE010000495.1 GCF_905232215.1 Burkholderia sp. LMG 13014 | reverse complement strand
GACGTGCGGCGCGCTCTGCTGCCCGCCCGTCATCTTCATCAGTTGCACGCCCGTGCCGGCCAGTTCGGCGTCGGCCTGCACCCAGTAGCGGCTGTCGACCCACAGCCCGGCGAAATCCGCGGTCACGACCAGCGTGCCGACCGAGCCCGTGAAGCCGGACAGCCAGCGGCGGGCCTGCCAGCGCTCCGGCAGATACTCGGACAGATGGGGATCGGCGGACGGCACGAGATAGGCGGCCAGGTTCTCGCGGGCCATGGCGCCACGCAGCAGCGCGAGGCGGGCCGGCACCGGCGAGACTTCGGGAAGACGGGCATTCATGATTTCACCTGAGAGCATTCAGCGACGGGCCGACAACGCGACCGTCACGGCTACGGCGACGAGCGCGACGCCGGTGCAGACCGGCCATTCGAGCGTCTCGCCATCGTAAAACAGTCCCGAGAGATTGCCGCCCATGCGGGCCGCGGCCGCGCCGACGATGCCGGCGAGCACCGCGATCCACCACGCCGGCCGGCCCGTGCGCCGCATCGGATGCAGCCATCGGCCGAACAGCCCGACGGCCGCTCCCAGGACAAGGATTCCAAACCAGTTCATTCGACGCCTTCTATAAATTCAGATTCGTCCCATAGGCGTGAACGTTGACAGCGGCTAGCATCGATTCATCCATCGAACCCGAGACCAGCCGGGTGCCGCGAACATTCGAGTGTAGGGGCCGACTCGACGTTATGGCAAGCGCGCACCGGCTACCGTATTGAAGAAATTCTCATGCGAATCACGCTGATCGATCCGGACGCGCGTCATGCCGCGCTCCTGAACCGCCTGCTCTTTGCGGGCGGTCATGTGTGCCACGCGTTTCCGTCCAGCACGGCATTCTTCGAGTGGCTCGCCGCCGACAACACCTGCGACATGCTGATCACCGGCAACTGGGCCGGCGACCAGCCGGCCGAGGAAGTCATTCCGCGCGCGCAGACGATCCTGCCCGGGCTGCCGGCCATCGCCGTGATGCAGTTGCCGCGCGAAAGCGAAATCGTATCGTGCCTGCACGCGGGCGCCGACGATTGCCTCGTGCGCCCCGTGAGCGGGCCCGAGCTGCTGGCGCGCGTCAACGCGCTGAGCCGGCGCGCCGGCGTGCGCCGGCCGCCGGCCCGCTTGCGCGAAATGTATGGCGAATACGCGTTCGACGCGACGCACTGCCTCGTTCGCTTCGGCGACGCAATCGTTTCACTCACGCCGAAGGAGTTCCGTTTCGCGCAGCTGCTGTTCGCGAACCTGTCGCGACCGGTGTCGCGTGCGCATATCCTCGAAACGGTGTGGGCACGCCGCCGCGACATGAAGTCGCGCACACTCGATACCCACGCGTCCCGGCTGCGCAGCAAGCTGCAGCTGCTCCCGGAGCACGGCTACCGGCTGCTGCCGCTCTACGGCTACGGCTATCAGCTCGACCGCGTGCCGATCGAGCCCCCAAATTCCCGGCCCCGCCACGCTGATGCCCGGTATGCGGCGAGTGAGGAAATCGCTGAAACGCTATAATATGGGGCTAAACGATAGCCCTCGATATGCAACTCCTCACGATCGGAATCAATCACCACACTGCGCCTGTCGCCCTGCGCGAACGCGTGGCGTTTCCGCTCGAGCAGATCAAGCCGGCTCTCGTCACGTTCCAGAAGGTGTTTCTCGGCCCCCAGGCGCCCAATACGCCCGAAGCGGCGATCCTCTCCACCTGCAACCGCACCGAACTGTATTGCGCGACAGACGATCGCGCGGCACGCGAAGGCGCGATCCGCTGGCTGTCGGAGTATCACCGGATTCCGGTCGACGAGCTCGCGCCGCACGTCTATGCGCTGCCGCAGTCGGAAGCGGTCCGGCACGCATTCCGCGTCGCATCCGGCCTCGATTCGATGGTACTCGGTGAAACGCAGATTCTGGGCCAGATGAAGGACGCGGTCCGCACCGCGACGGAAGCCGGCGCGCTCGGCACCTATCTGAACCAGCTGTTCCAGCGCACGTTCGCGGTGGCGAAGGAAGTGCGCGGCACGACCGAAATCGGCACGCAATCGGTGTCGATGGCCGCCGCCGCGGTGCGCCTCGCGCAGCGGATCTTCGAAAAAGTGTCCGATCAGCGCGTGCTGTTCATCGGCGCCGGCGAGATGATCGAGCTGTGCGCGACGCACTTCGCCGCGCAAGGCCCGCGCGAACTCGTCGTCGCGAACCGCACGGCCGAACGCGGCCAGCGGCTCGCCGAACGCTTCAACGGCCGCGCGATGCCGCTCGCGGATCTGCCGACCCGCATGCACGAATTCGACATCATCGTGTCGTGCACGGCGTCGACGCTGCCGATCATCGGCCTCGGCGCAGTCGAGCGCGCGGTGAAGGCACGCCGCCACCGGCCGATCTTCATGGTCGACCTCGCGGTGCCGCGCGACATCGAGCCCGAAGTCGGCAAGCTGAAGGACGTGTTCCTCTACACCGTCGACGATCTCGGCGCGATCGTGCGCGAAGGCAACGCATCGCGCCAGGCCGCGGTCGCGCAGGCCGAAACGATCATCGAAACGCGCGTGCAGAATTTCATGCAATGGCTCGACACGCGCAGCGTCGTGCCGGTGATCCGTCACATGCATACGCAGGCCGATGCGCTGCGCCGGGCCGAAGTCGACAAGGCGCAGAAGCTGCTCGCGCGCGGCGACGATCCGGCCGCCGTGCTCGAAGCGCTGTCGCAGGCGCTGACCAACAAGCTGATCCACGGCCCGACGAGCGCGCTCAACCGCGTGAACGGGGCCGATCGCGATTCGCTGATCGACCTGATGCGCGGCTTCTACCAGCACGCACCGCGCTCGAACGACCAGTCCGGCCACTAGCGCCGGCCGATCGCCCTGCCGCCGGCCGCGCGCCGGCCTATCCTTTCCGAATACCCCTTGCCCGGGAGCGCCGCTCCACACCATGAAGACGAGCATGCAACGCAAGCTCGACCAGCTGTCCACACGGCTGGCCGAACTGAACGACCTGCTGAGCCGCGAAAACGTCACGGCCGACCTCGACCAGTACCGCAAGCTCACGCGTGAACATGCGGAACTCGGCCCGGTGGTCGAACAGTACGCGCTGTGGCGCCAGTCGCGCAGCGACGAGACGGCCGCGCAGGAGCTGCTCGGCGATCTGTCGATGCGCGACTTCGCGGAAGACGAGATCCGCAGCGCGCGCGAGAGCATGACCCGCCTCGAAACCGAGCTGCAGAAGATGCTGCTGCCGAAGGATCCGAACGACGATCGCAACATCTTCCTCGAAATCCGCGCAGGCACGGGCGGCGACGAATCGGCGCTGTTCGCGGGCGACCTGCTGCGCATGTACCTGCGCTTCGCGGAACGCCAGCGCTGGCAGGTCGAAATGATGTCGGAGAGCGCGTCGGATCTCGGCGGCTACAAGGAAGTGATCGTGCGGATCGCGGGCCAGGGCGCGTATTCTCGGCTGAAGTTCGAATCGGGCGGCCATCGCGTGCAGCGCGTGCCCGCGACCGAAACGCAGGGGCGCATCCACACGTCCGCGTGCACGGTCGCGGTGATGCCGGAAGCCGACGAGATCAGCGAGGTCGAGATCAATCCGGCCGACTTGCGGATCGACACGTTCCGCGCGTCCGGCGCGGGCGGCCAGCACATCAACAAGACCGATTCGGCGGTGCGCGTCACGCACATCCCGACCGGGATCGTCGTCGAATGCCAGGACGACCGCTCCCAGCACAAGAACAAGGATCGCGCGCTGAAGGTGCTCGCCGCGCGCATCAAGGACAAGCAGTATCACGAGCAGCACGCAAAGGAAGCGGCGACGCGCAAGAGCCTGATCGGCTCCGGCGACCGTTCCGAGCGGATCCGCACGTACAACTTCCCGCAGGGCCGGATGACCGATCACCGGATCAACCTGACGCTGTATCGGCTCGAGGCGATCATGGACGGCGATCTCGACGAACTGATCAGCGTGCTTGCCAGCGAGCATCAGGCCGAGCTGCTCGCGTCGCTCGGCGAAACCGACTGAGGCCGCGATGTCCGACACCACCGCCGACGAACTGCTGCGCGCGTCCCCGCTCGACGCGGTCGATGCGCGCGTGCTGCTCGCGCACGCGCTCGGCTGGACCCGCACGCAACTGATCACGCGCGGCGACGCGCCGCTCGATGCGGCCGCGGTCGAACGCTATCGCGCGCTCGAAGCACGCCGCGTGGCCGGCGAGCCCGTCGCGCAGCTGGTCGGAATGCGCGAATTCTTCGGCCGGCCGTTCGACGTGACGCCCGACGTGCTGATCCCGCGCCCCGAAACCGAGTTGCTTGTCGAAGCCGCACTCGACGCAATCGACGGGCTGCCGCATCCTGCCGTGCTCGATCTCGGCACGGGCAGCGGCG
>NZ_CAJNKE010000494.1 GCF_905232215.1 Burkholderia sp. LMG 13014 | reverse complement strand
CGGGTTCGCCGACACGCCGATCGAGCCGAGGCCGGCCGCGACGCCGTTGCCGAGCGACTGCACACCGTTGCCGAGGCTCGTGACCGCATTGCCGACGCTGGTCGCCGTCGTCGGGTTCGTGCCGGGAATCTGCACGCCGCCGATCTGCGCGCCGCCGTTCGCGACCGTCGTGCCGAGTGCCGTCACGAGGTTGCCGGATTTCTGGAGGACATTGCCGAGCGGGGTGACGCCGGTGCCGGAAGTGCCAGACGTGCCAGACGTGCCGGAAGTGCCCGACGTACCGGAAGTGCCCGACGTACCGGAAGTGCCCGACGTACCGGAAGTGCCCGACGTACCGGAAGTGCCCGACGTGCCGGAAGTACCCGACGTGCCGGAAGTGCCAGACGTACCGGAGGTGCCTGACGTACCGGAGGTGCCTGACGTACCGGAAGTGCCAGACGTACCGGAAGTGCCCGACGTGCCGGAGGTGCCTGACGTACCGGAGGTGCCTGACGTACCGGAAGTGCCCGACGTGCCGGAGGTGCCCGACGTACCGGAGGTGCCTGACGTACCGGAAGTGCCCGACGTGCCGGAAGTGCCCGACGTGCCGGAAGTGCCCGACGTACCGGAAGTGCCCGACGTACCGGAAGTGCCCGACGTACCGGAGGTGCCCGACGTACCGGAGGTGCCCGACGTGCCGGAGGTGCCCGACGTACCGGAAGTACCCGACGTACCGGAAGTGCCCGACGTACCGGAAGTGCCCGACGTGCCGGAGGTGCCCGACGTGCCGGAAGTACCCGACGTACCGGAAGTGCCCGACGTACCGGAAGTGCCCGACGTACCGGAAGTACCCGACGTACCGGAGGTGCCCGACGTACCGGAGCTACCCGAAGTACCAGAGCTACCCGACGTCCCGCCGCCCGACGTACCCGAAGTCCCCGAGCTGCCGCCCGTCCCTGACGTGCTCGGCTTGATCGTCGGCGGGGTCGTCGGTCCATCGACCGAGCCGCAACCATAGAGTGCGAGCAGCGACGAGACGGCCATCGTTACCGTCGTCTTCTTGAAGAATTTGTGCATGTTGGCCTCGACATTGGAAGTGTGTCCAAGCCTCCACTGCAAATTCCGCGCCACGACAGCTTTCCCGAAACGGTGTCGCGCTTTATTGCAGGAATCGGGGATATACGCGCGATTTAAACGGCGTAACGGTGCTTTCTCGCGATGGGTACGCACGGCGCGCCGGCACGGTGGGTGCGATGTTCCCGTAGGCCGCCGTAACGCGCGGCGCGATGTTACGTAGCGTTCGATATCGCGTGACGCGGGCAGCTTCGAACCGAGGGCCGCATCTTTGACGAAAGGCGCCGGCCCGCTGAACATGGCGCGACATCCCCGGCTGCCGACGAAGCAGCAGCCACCACTCCACACAGGACACGGACATGAGCGAACAGGACAGGGAACACGGCAAGGCGCGACGAATCGACGTGATGGGCGAGGCGTTCGTCGAACGCGCGATGCGCGACCTCGACGGTTTTTCGCGCCCGCTGCAGAACTGGCTGAACGAGCACGCGTGGGGCAGCACGTGGCAGCGGGGCGGGATCGACCTGAAGACGCGCAGCCTGTGCACGTGCGCGATGCTGGCGGCGCTCGGCCGCAGCACGGAGCTGAAGGGTCACATTCGCGGCGCGCTCAACAACGGCGCGAGCCTCGTCGAGATCCGCGAGGTGCTGCTGCATAGCGCGCTGTACGCGGGCGCGCCGGCCGCGGTCGAGGCATTCCGCAGCGCGCGGGAGGTGATATCGGAGCTCGGGCTGTCGCTGCCCGACGACGAAGCCTGATTCCGCCGCAGCGCCGGCGGCACGGCACGGAATCAGGCCCTGTTACGCGGTCGCGGCTTACGCGATGCGTGCCGCCGGCGCGGCCGCCTCGGCTGGCGTAGCGGCGACTTCGAGCAGCCAGTCGGCCGTGGCGTCCGGAATCGTGACCGGCAGCATGTGCCCGCCCTCGACGACCTTCAGCCGCACGCGCGCCGATTTCTTCGCGAGCGCTTCGCCGTGCTCGCGCCAGTTCAGGATCGGATCGGCGCGGCCGTACAGCACGTCGACCGGTAGCGCGAGGTCCGGATAGCGGCGCTCCATCGCGGGCAGGTCGACGGGGGCCGACAGCAGGTCGGTCGCGGTCGAGTAGAACACGTGCGGGCGCATCCCGAGCAGCCCGCCGCCCTTGACCGGGAAGTCGCGCGGCACGTCTTCCGGCGCGAACACCTGGCGCACGGCCTTGCGGCCGGTCAGGATCGTCAGCGGAATCGCGAAGGTCCACGACACGAAGCGGCGCACGAGCGGCGACGGCAGCATCAGCGGCTTGAACGGCGCCGGCGGCTCGCTCTGCTCGTGCGACAGCGGCGCAATCAGCGCGAGCCGGCTCACGCGATCCGCATGATTGAGGCCGACCGCGAGCGCGATGGCGCCGCCGAGCGAGTGGCCGACCAGCACCGGTTTGTCGAGCTGCAGCGCGTCGATGAATGCGGCGACCGTGCGGGCCTGCGCGAACACGTTCGCCTGCGAGCTTGCGCCGCGGATCGAGCGGCCGGCGCCCGGCCGGTCGATGAGGATCACGCGATGCCGTTGCGCGAGCCGCGCGAGCGGCAGATACGCAAAATTGCGCAGTTGCCCCGCGAGCCCGTGGACGAACACGAGCGGCGGGCCGTTGCCGTATTCGACGTAGTGGATGCGGTCGCCGCCGATGTCGACGAAGCGGCCTTCGGGCGGAAACGCGCGCGTCACGCGACGGGCCACGTAACCGGTAAACAGCGCGAGCGCGGCGAGCACCGCGACGACGCCGAGCAGCACGTTCTGGATCAGATGGAGCGTATGGGTCATGTCGGCCTCAGCGGGTTTCGAGTGCGGGTTCGGCAACCGGCGTCGTGGCCGCCGGGCCGGCTTTCGCGCGGCGTTCGAACTGCATCGCCGAATCGGCGAGTCCGCTGAACTTCAGCGATGCAAGATCGAGCACGTAGTTCTGGTGGAACTTCCACGGCTTGCTGTGCCCCTGCTTCGGCAGGATGCCGGCCGCGCGCTGGATGTAGCCCGAGCTCAGGTTGACGGCCGGCACGTCGCCGAGGTCGCCGGCGCCGAGCCGCGGCACGCAGGTGTCGTAGCCGTTCGCGCGCATGTGGTTGAGCAGCCGGCACACGTAGCGCGCGATCAGCTCGGCCTTCAGTGTCCACGACGCATTCGTGTAGCCGAACGACGACGCGAGGTTCGGCACGTCGCTGTACATCATCCCCTTGTACGACACGGTCTCCGGCAGGTCGACCGCGCGGCCGTCGACCGTGACGCGTGCGCCGCCGAGCATCTTCACTTTCAGCCCGGTCGCGGTGACGATCACGTCCGCGTCGAGCTGCTGGCCGCTCTTCAGCTTGAGGCCGGTCGGCGTGAAGCGCTCGATCTCGTCGGTGACGATCGATGCGCGCCCCGAGCGGATCGACTTGAACAGGTCGCCGTTCGGCACGAGGCACACGCGCTGGTCCCACGGCATGTAGCGCGGCGTCAGGTGCTTCGCGACGTCGAAGCCGGGGCCGACCTGCTTGCTGGCCGCGCGGATGATGAACTGCTTCGTCCGGTCGGGTTTGCGGCGCGACACGTTGTACAGGTACATCGTCAGCAGTACGTTCTTCACGCGCACGAGCCGGTGCGCGAGCCGCGACGGCAGCACGCGGCGCAACGCGTTCGCGATCTTGTCGCGCGCGGGCAGCGACACGATGTAGGTCGGCGAGCGCTGCAGCATCGTCACGTGCTGCGCGTTGGCCGCCATCGACGGCACCAGCGTGACGGCCGTCGCGCCGCTGCCGATCACGACCACGCGCCGGTTCGCGTACGACAGGTCTTTCGGCCAGTGCTGCGGATGCACGAGCTTGCCTTCGAACGTGTCCATGCCGGCCCAGTCGGGCAGATAGCCGGCGTCGTAGTCGTAGTAGCCGCTGCACATGAACAGGAAGCGGCAGGTGTAGACGAGCGTATCGGTCGCGCCATCGCGTGTGCGCTCGATGCGGACCGTCCAGCGCGCGCGGTTCGAGTCCCAGTCGGCGGCGACCACCTTCTGGCCGTAGCGGATCGTCTTGTCGATGCCGTACGCGCGCGCGGTGTCGCGGATGTAGTCGAGGATCGTCTGGCCGTCCGAGATCGCCTTGTCGCTGTGCCACGGGCGGAAGCTGTAGCCGAGCGTGAACATGTCGGAATCCGAACGGACGCCCGGATAGCGGAACAGGTCCCAGGTGCCGCCGATCGCATCGCGCGCCTCGACGATCGCCACGCTTGCATACGGGCAGCGCTGCTTCAGGTGATACGCGGCGCCGATGCCGGACAGGCCGGCACCGACGATCAGCACGTCGAGGTCGTAGCTGTCGCCACGGGCGCCGGGGGCGGGCGGC
>NZ_CAJNKE010000493.1 GCF_905232215.1 Burkholderia sp. LMG 13014 | reverse complement strand
CGCCTTCGACCAGCCGTAGCAGCCCGTGATGCGGATTCGCGCCGACCACCAGCACGTCCGCGCGCCACGCCGACGTATCGCTCACCAGTGCATCGGCTACCGAGCCGCCCGTCACCGACGTATCGATGATGGCCTGCTCGACCTCGATGCCGCTGTCGGCGAACAACGCGGCGATCCGTTCGCCGGTGGCTTGCGCCTCGCGCATCATGTCCTCGCGCGCGGACGTCAGCAGCGCGTCGATGCGCGGGATGTCGGGCAAGACGAGGCGCGGGTTGTCGATGGCGCAGACGATGCGCAATCGCATGCCGGGTTGCAGCAGCGTGCGCGCGTAGCGCGCGGCGGACAGCGATTCGGGCGTTGGATCGACGGCCAGCGCGATTCGCGCAAGCGTCGGGATGGGCTGGGCAGGCTGCATGGCGAAGGTCTCCGTGCGTGCGCGTCGTCGCGGAACGACGACGGGAGCTTCGCGCGGAGGCGGCGCGCGGCGGCCGGACAGCCGCCGCGGTCGCGGGGATCGAAGGAATGCCACGCGAAGCGCGGACAATCGATTCGTTCAGCATAGGCCGTCCGGCCCGCGCGCGCATGATCGCGATCAAGAACGCGCGGGCTCCTGCCCGTGCGGCTTACGACTTCGTCGGCACCGATACCGCCGGACGATTCGCGTAGAACAGCGCATACGTGATGCCGAGCAGCACGATCCATACCGGCCCGATCACGAGCGCGACACGCGTGTCGGGCGTAAACGCCATCAGCACGACGACCAGCACGAGAAAACCGAGCGCGACGAACGAACCGAGCGGATAGAACGGTACGCGGATCGGCAGGCGTGCGATCTTGTCGGCCGACAGCGTGCGGCGAAAGCGCATCTGCGCGATCAGGATCACGCACCACGTCCAGATCGCGCCGAACGTCGACACCGACGTGAGCCACGTGAACACGTGCTGCGGCGCGAGATAGTTGAGCAGCACACCGATCAGCAGCAGCGCGACCGACAAGATCACGCCGTACACCGGCACGCCGTTGCGGTTGACCTTGCCGAGCTTGCTCGGTGCCTGGCCCTGCTGCGCGAGGTTGTAGAGCATCCGCGCGGTGCTGAACAGGCCGCTGTTGCACGACGACAGCGCCGCGGTCAGCACGACGAAGTTGATGATGCCGGCGGCGGCCGGGATGCCGAGTCGCGAGAACGTCATCACGAACGGGCTGCCCTGCGTGCCGATCTGGTCCCACGGATAGAGCGACATGATCACGAACAGCGCGCCGATGTAGAAAATCAGCACGCGCCAGAACACCGAGTTCACCGCCTTCGTCAGCGACTTCTCCGGGTTGCGCGCCTCGCCGGCGGTGAGGCCGAGCATCTCGACGCCCAGATACGCGAACATCACGATCGGCAACGCGGCAATCACGCCGTTGATGCCGTTCGGCATGAAGCCGCCGTGCGCCCACAGGTTCGAGAGGCCGATCGCGACGCCGCCGTTACCGATGCCGAACGCGATCATCAGCCCGCCGCCGATGATCATCAGCACGATCGTGACGATCTTGATCAGCGCGAACCAGAACTCGAATTCACCGTAGAGCTTGACCGCGATGAAGTTCACCGAGCCCATCGCCATGAGCGCCGCGAGTGCCCATATCCAGTTCGGTACGCCGGGGAACCACATGTGCATGTAGACGCCGACCGCCGTGATTTCCGCCATACAGGTGACGATCCACACGAACCAGTAGGTCCAGCCGGTCAGGTAGCCAGCGAGAGGCCCGAGGTAATCGCGTGCGTAGCGGCTGAACGCGCCGGCGACCGGATTGGCGATCGCCATCTCGCCCAGTGCGCGCATGATCAGGAAAATCGCGATGCCGCCCAGCAGGTAGGTCAGCAGGATGGCCGGGCCGGCGACGCGGATCGCGGTGGCCGAGCCGAGGAACAGGCCGACGCCGATCGTCGCGCCGAGCGCCATCAGGTTGATGTGCCGCTCTTCCAGCCCACGGTGCAACTGGTCTTCTGGTTGTTTCAAGTCCGTCTCCTGGCAGCCGCGAACGGGCCGCCGTCATTGTCGATGTCAATGCGCGACCGTTCATGCCGATACCGGCATGCCGAAAACGAAATAATCTCCGCCGTCGTTTTCTAAATAAGAAACGACACGGATACTGCGTCAATCCGATTGGAATCGCCGCGAATTATCCGTATTTTCCGGAACAATCCGGAAAACGGATCGGGCCTTTCACGGAATACGCCCGTGCGGCCCGTGTGACGCGGCTGTGCGCGTGACGGACGGCGACGGGATCAATCGCTTTCGGCGCAAACGAACACGCGTCGAATGTGCGCTAGCATGCGCACGCAATATGCAGGCGGGATTATATGGAGAATCAGCGGTTTCACGCCAGTCGATTTTGGTAAAGATCGCGGCGGGTGAAACCGGCGGCGGAATTCGAATGCGCCGAATGCGCGCGTATGCCGCGCGCGGATTTATTTGGACAGCGTCGCGCGCACCGTATATTCGCCTTCGAGCGCGCCGTGTTCCGGACGCACGAAATACCGCGACGCATCGAGATCGGCCGGCATCGGCTCGACCGGGAAGCCGTGCTTTTCCCACGCATCGAGCCCGCCCTTCAGCGCGCGGATGTTGTGGATCATCTTCTTGCGCTGCATTTTCGCGATCAGGCGCTTCGCGGTGGCCTCGTTCGGGCACACGCAATAGACGACGATCGGCCGTTTCAGCAATTCCGGGTCGAGCAGATCGGGCGAATCGAGATCGACCGGCACCGCGCCGGCGATCCGGTACGGTTCGCGCTCGCGAATCGCTTTCGGCCGCGCGTCGAAGATCAGCGGCGGCTCGTCCGACGTCATCATCTCGACGAGTTGCGGCGGCGAGATGCGAACCTGCGCGAGATAGCGGCGGAACTGCACGCGCCGCACCCACCGGTACAGCAGGAACGTGATGAAGATCGCGAGGAACGCATCGAGGATCGTGCCGCCGCTTGCGCGCACCCACAGCACGAACTGGACGATCTGGTCATGAATGGCCGCACCGCCGATCAGCCAGAACGCGGCCCACAGTGACGCGCCGGCCAGATCCCAGAACAGGAACACGCCGACGCCGATCGCGGTCGTGCCGAGCAGCGGCGCCGACACGAGGCCAAGGCCCGGCAGGAATTTGGACAGCACGAGCAACGGTGCGCCGTATCTTTCGAATACGTTACGCGCGAAACGCAGCGTCGTGTCGAGCGACAGCGAGAAGCGCACGAGGCCGTTCAGCAGGCGCCGGCCACGCGTGCGGCCCATGAAGAACCACAGCGAATCGGCCAGCATCGTCGCGCCGATCGCCGCCGCGAACATGCTGACCCAGGACGCCTGCCCCATTGCCGCCATCGTGCCGCCGAGAATCAGCATCGGCACGGCCGGCACCGGCACACCGAGCTGCGTGATCAACACGCTCGCGAACACGGCCCATGGGCCGAGCGACGATGGAATAGCGATGGGAAAGTGCCACACGGCGGCGCTCCTGGAAGGCATCCAGCCGCGCGACGGGGGCCGTCGGTACGGCTGGGCACCGGCCGCCGCGGCACGTCCGCAGCCGACCTGTGCATGACGGGCATTCTAAACGGGTTTGGCCGCGATCGCGCGGAACACACGCCATCGGCACGGGCTTCGCGCGATGGGTTACACCACCGTGACGGTCACATGTCCGTGCGCTGAGCAAGCTGCACGACGTATTCCGCGTAGTCGGGAAACGCGGCGGCCAGCGCCGCGGCGTCGGCTAGTTCGAATTCCGCGAACTCGAAGCCCGGCGCCACCGTGCAGCCGACGAGCGCAACGTGCTCCGGCGCCGCGCAGCGCGCGCCGAACCAGCTCCCGGCCCGCACGACCGCCTGGAACACGGTGCCCGGATGCGTGAGCGGATTGCCGAGCCGGTGGATCGTCAATCCGTCGCGCGCGTCGAGCACCCACACTTCGATCGGGTCGCCCGCGTAGAAATGCCAGACCTCGTCGGAACGGATCCGGTGCCACGACGAATACGCGCCGTCGCACAGCAGGTAGTAGATCGCCGTCGACGCGGCGCGTGGTGCACCGTCGGCCGGACGTACGACCGAATCGGTCGCACGGTAGGTTTCGCGGAAATAGCCGCCTTCGGGATGCGGCTGCAGGTCGAACTGGCGAATCAGGTCGGTAGCGGAAATCGGCATGGCGGATGACGTCGGTAAGGTCAGGAACCGGGCACCCGGCGCACGGCCTCGCTTCGCTCATCGCGAACGCGACCGTCTCCCGCCGGATGCCGCTGCGTCGATCGCCGCGGCCATGCGCGCGGCGAACAAGCGGACACCGGTCGATGCTGCCAGAACTGCGTGTCGGGATGCAATCGCGGGCACGCGATTGCGCCCGTGGATGACTCGGGCGCGCCGCCCTCACCCGGC
>NZ_CAJNKE010000492.1 GCF_905232215.1 Burkholderia sp. LMG 13014 | reverse complement strand
TCTGGCACGAGGCGGCGGCAGCCGCCGAGGACGGGCGTCCGCGGCACTGGATCGGGAAGATCCCAGTGTGGGGCCCGACCGCAGGCAAGTCTGTCCCGAAAGTTTCGTGAAAGTGTGCCGATTTGTACGCGATTGTCGGAGTCTGTCGTACCGGCCACGCCGTCAAAACGCCGCAACATCCGATCGGGCCGCCTTCCGACGATGCGGCACCACTCTGGATTGGGCCGGTTTCCGCGGCGGGCCGCACGCGACAGATCGACGCGCCTCCCGGCCATGTCATCCCATGTCTCGATGATCGCCCCGGCCCCCATCGGCACCGCGATCGCCGGTGCGCGTGTATTTGCGCGCGCCGCTGGAATAACCATGAATCGTCAGACGTCGTTCCATCTGAAACCGCAATGAACTCAATACGGATTTATTGCGGTTTATCACTTGCGTTTCACACCAGTCTATCTAGACTGTTCAAGTCAAAACGGTCGAATGTGTCATTTTTATAGGAGACGATCACAATGCGCCTCACCATTCGGATTAATGGCAGCGAATCGGCAACCCGGCATTCCTTCGCGGTACTGTGGGTCGATACTGACGAGGGGCTGTGGTCGCGCGAGGCACATCAGGGCATGGATCTTCCGACCTGGGGCAAGGTGCGCGATGTCGAGGGCGCGATGGCGCTCTGCGCGGCCGACGGCGGGAATGCCGTGTGCCAGTTGAAGGGACTGTCGTTCGATGCGACGCAGCGCGAACAGGGCCCCGCCGTGCTCGCCGGCGATCACCCCGGCGCGTGGCGGCTGCAGGCCGTCGATCGTTGCACCAGCGAGCCGGAATACCACGAGTTCATTTCCGTCGCCCGATAGAAATCATCGATGTAATTCGTCTGCGGTTTTCGGGTTTATTCCGGTTTCAACGATATTCATTTCGATATTCAGCATTAACGGCGCCCCATATCGGGGCGTTTTCATTTTCCGGTTCAAATAAATAACCGTGCCCCGGGCAATTGATCGCATACCGGGGTCGGCCGGTATCGGCCGTCCCCGGGATCGCGCGCCCGGATCGACACGCAGCGAATCGCCCGTCTTGCCTCGCCGGCCGCGTCGCGTCGGTGAAGTGCCGCATCCCCCGCCTTTCCGCCCCGATTCCGCCCTTTGCCGGAGCACCGATAGCCGCTTTTTCTCAGGGCCGGAACACACTTTCCCCACACGGTGTTTACTCATTTATTACAATCGCATTATTCAGACTGACTAGCCGCCCTCCGGCGGCCCGACCCGGCCATTGCATGAGCGTGAAAAAGAAGACCCACCCCGCCGATCCGTACGCGGCCGCGACCAAGAACCCCATGCTCGCGTCGCGCCTGCCGATGTGGCGCTCGAAGCTGATCGTGATCATCGTGTTCCTCGCGTTTGCCGCACTGATCGGCCGCGCCTTCTGGGTGCAGGTGGCGAACAAGGAGTTCTATGTCGGCCAGGGCCAGAAACGCTACCAGCGCACGATCGAGCTCGACGCGACGCGCGGCAGCATCGTCGACCGCAACGGCGCGATGCTCGCCGTCAGCCTGTCGACCTATGAAATCTGGGCGAACCCGAAGCAGGTTGCCGACACCGACTACCCGCAGATCTCGAAGCTGCTCGACATGCCGCTCGTCGAGGTCAAGCGGCGCCTCGGCAACGACAAGACGTTCGTGCTGCTCAAGCGGCAGGTCGACGCGGACACCGCGGGCAAGCTCGACAAGCTGGCGATCGACGGCATCACGCAGATCGCCGATTCGAAGCGTTTCTACCCGGAAGGCGAATCGGCCGCGCACGTGGTCGGCTTCACGAACATCGAGGACAAGGGCCAGGAAGGCGTCGAGCTCGCGGCGAATGCACGCCTGGTGGGCACCTCCGGGCAGCGCGAGGTGATTCGCGACCGGCTCGGCCGCATCGTGTCGGATACGCGCCCGCTCGTCCCGGCGCAGCACGGCGCGACGATCGAACTGACGATCGACCGCCGCATCCAGCAGCTCGCGTTCAGCCAGCTCAAGGCGGCCGTGGTCGAAAACAACGCGGTGGCCGGCAGCGTCGTGGTGCTCGACGCGCAGAACGGCGAGATCCTCGCGCTCGCGAACTACCCGACCTTCGACCCGAACGACCGCGCGCGCCTCACCGGCCAGCAGTTGCGCAACCGTGCCGTGATCGACACGTTCGAACCGGGCTCGACGATCAAGCCGCTCGTCGTCGCGCTGTCGATCGACGAGCGCAAGGTCACGCCGAACACGATCATCAACACGTCGCCGGGCACCTACAAGATCGGCCCGGCCGTGATTCACGACACGTCGAACCACGGCTCGCTGACGGTATCGCAGGCGCTGCAGAAGTCGAGCAACGTCGCGCTCGCGAAGCTCGCGCTGAACCTGCCCGCCGAAACGATCTGGAACAAGTACCAGGAATACGGGATCGGCCGCGCGCCGGAACTGACGTTCCCGGGCGTCGCATCCGGCCGGCTGCGCGGCTACAAGCGCTGGCGGCCGATCGAACAGGCGACGATGGCGTACGGCTACGGCCTGTCGATGTCGCTGCTGCAGATCGCGCAAACCTATACGGCCTATGCCGGCGACGGCACGCTGCACCCCGTGTCGCTGCTGAAGAACGGCACCGACCAGCAGACGATCGACGCGCATCGCGGCCACCGCGTGACGTCGGCGCAAACGGCCGCATCGATCCGCTCGATGCTCGAGATGGCGGTCGGCGAAGGAGGCACGGGGCGCCGCGCGCGCGTCGACGGCTACCGGATCGGCGGCAAGACCGGCACCGCGCGCAAGCAGGTCGGCGCGACCTATGCGAAGGGCAAGTACCGCGCGCTGTTCGCGGGGATGGCGCCGATGAGCAACCCGCGCCTGATCGTCGCGGTGATGATCGACGAGCCGCGCGGCAAGGGCTATTACGGCGGCACGGTGGCCGGCCCGGTGTTCGCGTCGGTCACGAGCGGCTCGCTACAGTTGCTCGGCGTGCCGCCCGACGCACCGGTCGAGCCCGAGAAGACGCCGCCGGCGAGGGCGATTGCACCGCAGAAGACGGTAGCTGCACCCAAAGCGGCTGCGCAGACCAAGACGGCCACTGCGCCGAAAACCGCCGCGCCGCTGAAGACTGCCGCGCCGTCGAAAGCGCCGGCGCAGGCAAACATGGCGGCGGGATGATCGGCGCAGCTCGCGCGACGCGTCGGCCTCCGGCGCGCGCGTGACGCCCTCACCGACTCGTCGCCTCCACACACGTTCCCGCCGCCGGGCACCGTCCCACTTTCTAGGAACGCCGCGCATCATTTGAGCGTTCCCGCTCCCTCCTCCTACAATTTTTCCGCGCGTCGGGCAGCCCTGCCCGCGTGCGCGACTACAACAAAGGAGAGACACGCATGCGATTCCACTGGAAGACGCTCGCACTGGCCATCGCGAGCGCGGCACTGGTCGGCGGGGTACCCGCCCATGCCGCCGACCCCGCCGACGTGAAAATCGGCTTCCTCGTCAAACAGCCGGACGATCCGTGGTTCCAGGACGAATGGCGCTTCGCCGAACAGGCGGCGAAGGAAAAGCACTTCACGCTGATCAAGATCGCGACGCCGAGCGGTGAAAAGGTATCGACCGCGCTCGACAGCCTCGCCGCGCAAAAGGCGCAGGGCGTGATCATCTGCGCCCCGGACGTGAAGCTCGGCCCCGGCATCGCCGCCAAGGCGAAGCGTGCGGGGATCAAGCTGATGTCGGTCGACGATCAGCTCGTCGACGGCCACGGCGCACCGCTCCAGGGCGTGCCCCACATGGGCATCTCCGCGTACAAGATCGGCCAGCAAGTCGGTCAGGCGATTGCCGACGAGACGAAACGGCGTGGCTGGAATCCGGCCGAGGTCGGCATCATCCGGATCGCGTACGACCAGTTGCCGACCGCGAAAGAGCGCACGACGGGCGCAGTGGACGCGCTCAAGGCCGCCGGCTTTCCGGCCGCGAACGTGATCGACGCCCCTGAAATGACGGCCGACACCGAAGGCGCATTCAACGCGGCGAACATCGCGCTCACCAAGCATGCGAATTTCAAGCGCTGGGTCGCGTTCGGCTCGAACGACGACACGACGGTCGGCGCGGTGCGCGCCGCCGAGGGGCGCGGCATCGGCGCCGACGCGATGGTTGCGGTCGGCATCAACGGCAGCCAGGTTGCGCTCAACGAATTCGCGAAGCCGAAGCCGACGGGCTTCTACGGCTCGATCCTGCTGAATCCGCGCCAGCATGGCTACCAGACGAGCGTGAACATGTACGACTGGGTCACGAAGAACCAGGCGCCGCCGCCGCTCGTGCTGACGTCCGGCACGCTGATCACGCGCGACAATGAAAAGCAGGCGCGCGCCGCACTCGGTCTGTGAGCCAACCCAAGGAGCCGACATGACACGCACCACCCTC
>NZ_CAJNKE010000491.1 GCF_905232215.1 Burkholderia sp. LMG 13014 | reverse complement strand
TTCACGATGCGACGTGCTCGTTGCGCAGCACTTCCTCGACCGGCACCGGCTTGAACGGATGCCGGCGCTGCACGACGAGCGTCCAGAACAGCGCGTACAGCGCGGTGAGCCCGAGCATCGCGCCGAACGGCACGTAGATGTCGCGCGCGTTCATGCCCGGCGGCGTGATGTACCAGATCGCCAGGATGATGCCGACGCTCGACACGATCTGCGGCAGCGGGAACAGCGGCGAACGGTACGGGCGCGGCAGGTCCGGGCGGCGAATCCGCAGCATCACGACCGACGCGGTGACGAGCAGGTACGCGGTACCCCACGCGCAGGTCGCGGCGAGCACGAGGTGCAGGATGCTGTCGAGATTGCCGTTGATCAGCCACGCGTGGAAGATCGGCACGATCGCCGCCGCGACGATGCCGACCACCGGCGTCTTGAAGCGCGGATGCAGGTATGCGAAGCAGCGCGGCAGCGCGCCGTCGATCGCCATCCCGTACAGGATGCGCGGCAGCCCGGCCATCAGCGTGTTGATCGTCGCGGCGCCCGCGCACAGGAACGCGATGCCGAACCACACGCGGCCGAAGGGCCCAAGCACCTGCAGCGCGAACGCGGGAATCGCGCCCGGCGTGTCGAGCAGGTGCGTGAGGCCGTCGGGGCTGACCGGCACGTTCGCGACCTGGCGGCGGATCGCCGCGCCGTACAGGAACATGCAGATCGCGACGCCGACGAGGCCGAGCGCCATCGCGCGCGGAATCGTCTTGCCTGGCGATTTCATCTCCGGCGCAAGCGGCGTGACGAACTCGCAGCCGACGAACATGAACATCGCCATCCCGACCAGCGACAGCACGGCCGGAATCGACGTGCCGACTTCCGAGCCGCCGAACCAGCCGTCGAGATGCACGGCCGGCGCGGCCGCGAGCCCGAGGATCCCGAAGATCATCAGCGACAGCCACATGCCGGCCGTCAGCACGATCTCGAGCTTGCTGAACACCTTGATGCCGATGATGTTGGTGATCGCGAACGTGACGACGAGGCCGACGCCGACGAGCCACGAGCTGTTGTGCTTCTCGAACGCGGCATTCAGCGATTCGAAATTGACGAGCGCCATGATGCCGCTCAGGATCGTTTCCGCCGTGCCGGCGAACACGTGCACGAGGAAATACGCGGAGATCGTGCCGGTGATCGCCCAGAAGCGGCCGAGCCCGCACGACAGGTAATCGTAAACCGAGCCGGCCGTCGGCAGCATCGCGGCGGCCTCCGAGAAGGTCGTCGCCTGCGCCTGCATCATCACGAACGCGATGATCATCGCGACCGCGAACGCCCAGCCGCCCATCCCGAAGCCCGACGTCGCGGTGAGAATCACCGGGCTTGCCATGATGAGGCCGACGGCGCTCGCCAGCGCGGTCGGAAAACCGACCGCACCCGCGTTCAGCGCCGTGCCGCCACCCGCTTCAGCCGGCGTGCCGGCGGGCGTGTCGCCCGCTGCGCCGGTAACTCCTGACCATCCCGACATCCTTGTCTCCTTCCTGTGTCGCCCCCGGCCGCCGCTTCGTCGGCGGCCGGGGTTCCATGGCTATGCGGTCGGCCCGGGACGGCGCTTCAGCGCTTCGATCCCCGGGCCCCCTGTCAATCACACCTCGATCCGATGTCGAAAAAATACGCAGGCAAAATAATCCGGTCATAGCGCAAATCGGCAAACCGGCGACAGCCGCGCTGCCCGCCGCCGGCGTACCGTCACGCGATCACGCCATCACGCGAACGGCACGGCCTCGAAGCCTGCCGCGAGCGCGTCGACGATCCGGTCGAGCTGCTCGCGCTGGATCACGAGCGGCGGCGACAGGATGATCTTCGTGCCGACCGGGCGCACCAGCACGCCGTTCTCGCGCGCGACTTCCGCGACCGCGTTCGCGTAGCCGGACAGCGGGTCGATCGGCTCGCGCGTGTCCTTGTTCGCAACGAGGTCGAGCGCGAGCATCAGCCCCTTGCCGCGCACCTCGCCGACCGCCGCGAAGCGTTCCGCGAACGGCTTCAACGCTTCGAGCAGATACGCGCCCTGCTTCGCCGCATTCGCCGGCAGGTCTTCCTTCACGACGATGTCGAGGCTCGCGATCGCGGCCGCGCATGCAACCGGGTGGCCCGCATACGTGTAGCCGTGCATGATCGCGCCCCCGAAGTCGGCATTCGCAGCGAACGCGTCCTCGATCCGCGCGTTCACGACCGTCGCGCCGAGCGGCACGTAGCCCGACGAGATCCCCTTCGCGAGACACATGATGTCCGGGCGCACGCCCCAGCCGCGGCTGCCGAACATACTGCCGCTGCGGCCGAAGCCCGTCACGACCTCGTCGGCGATCAGCAGCACGCCGTAACGGTCGCACACCTCGCGCACGAGCGGCCAGTAGTTGGCCGGCGGCACGATCACGCCGCCCGCGCCCTGGATCGGCTCCGCGATGAACGCGGCGACCGTGTCGGGGCTCTGGAACTGGATCTCGCGTTCCAGCATTTCCGCGCAGATCCGGCCGAGTTCCTCCGGATCCTGCGTGAACGGGTTGCGGTACAGCCACGGCGTCTCGACGTGGAAGCAGCCCGGCAGGTTCGGCTCGTAGTTGCGGCGGAACACCGTGTTGCCGTTCACCGACGCGCCGCCGAAGTGCGTGCCGTGATAGCCCTGCTTCAGCGAGATGAACTTCGTGCGGTCGGCCTGGCCGCGCACCTTCCAGTACTGGCGCGCGATCTTCAGCGCGGTCTCGATCGAATCGGAGCCGCCCGAGCTGTACAGCACGCGGCGCATCCCTTCCGGTTCGAGCATGTCGATCACCTTCTTCGACAGCTCCTCTGCACGCGGATGCGAAATGCCGTCGAACAGCTGGAAGTATTCGAGCTCGTCGAGCTGGCGCACGATCGCGTCCTTCACTTCCTGGCGGTTGTGGCCGACGTTCACGTTCCACAGGCCCGCGACGCCGTCGACGAGCTTGCGGCCCTCTTCATCGAACACGTAGCAGCCGTCGCCGCGCACGATGCGGATCGGTTTGCGCTGCTTCATTTCGTTCGGGTGCAGCATCGGGTGCCAGAATTTCGCTTCGTTGTAGCTCATTGCAGTCTCCACTGTCGGATCGTTTGTACCGGAGTCTTTCAGGCTCCGGATTCGGGGTTCATGTCGCGCGTCAGTGCGCGATGCAGACGGATTTGGTTTCGGTGAAGCCTTCGATCGCGTACTGGCCGAATTCGCGGCCGATGCCCGATTGCTTGTAGCCGCCGAACGGCATCGACGGGTCGAGCGGGATATGGCAGTTCACCCACACGGTGCCGGCCTCGATCTGCGGCACGAGGTTCATCACGCGCTTCAGGTCGTTGCTCCAGAGGCTCGCGGCGAGCCCGTACGGCGACGCATTCGCGAGGCGCACCGCGTCGGCCGCGTCGTCGAACGGCACGACGACGATCACCGGGCCGAACACTTCGTCGCGCACGATCGCGCTGTCCGGATGCGGATCGGCGATCACGGCCGGCTTCACGTAGTAGCCGGGCAGGTCGTCGGCCGGCGTGCCGCCCGCTAGGAACGTCAGGCCCGCGCGGCGTGCGCCTTCGATGTGCTGGACGACCTTGTCGCGATGGTGCGCGGAGACCAGCGGGTTGATCTGCGCGGTCGTGTCGAGCCCCGCGCCGAGCTTCATCGACTGCGCGATGCCCGCGAGGCCGTCGGCGAGCTGCGCGAACTTGCTGCGATGCACATAGATGCGCGACGCGGCCGCGCACACCTGCCCCTGGTTGAAGAACGCGCCGGCGGCGACGCCGTCGAGCGCCTGCGCGACGTCGATGTCGTCGAGCATCACGATCGGGTTCTTGCCGCCGAGTTCGAGCGAGAAGCGCGTCATGTTCTGCACGGCCGCCGCGCCGACCAGCTTGCCGGTCGCGGTCGAGCCCGTGAACGAGATCTTCGCGATCGACGGATGGCTCGAAAGCGCGGCGCCGCACACGCGGCCGCCGGTGACGACGTTGAACACGCCGGGCGGCACGCCGGCTTCGAGCGCGAGCTCGGCCAGGCGCAGCGCGGTGAGCGGCGTTTCCGGCGACGGCTTCAGCACGATCGTGCAGCCGGCCGCGAGCGCGGGGATCAGCTTCCACACCGCGATCATCAGCGGAAAATTCCACGGCACGATCGCGGCGACCACGCCGACCGGCTCCTTGCGCGTATAGGCCGTATAGCGCGCGCCGGGCGGGAACGGGATCGACACGTCGAGCGTCTGGCCGGTGATCTTGGTGGCCCAGCCGGCCATGTAACGCACGTATTCGACGCTCGCGCCAACCTCGATCGCGCGCGACACGTGGATCGACTTGCCCTGGTTCAGCGTTTCGAGCTGCGCGAGCGTTTCGGCGTCGGCTTCGATCAGGTCGGCGAGTTTCAGCAGGATGCGTTCGCGGTCGGCCGGGCGC
>NZ_CAJNKE010000490.1 GCF_905232215.1 Burkholderia sp. LMG 13014 | reverse complement strand
TATTGTTTTTAATGCTCCTGGGGCGGGTCTGGGGGGCGGGCTTGCCGCGCTCGAAGGCGTCGCGCGCGAACCCGGCCGACGGCTGCATCGTGCGGCCGAGCAGGCTGTGCGTGCACAGCAGCGCGTACAGTTCGCCCGTCATGAACGTGCGGAAGCGCTCGATGCGCGAGCCGCGCACGGCGACCCACTTCGAATGCGTGCCCGGCAGCCCGATCCATCGCGGCAGCGCCGAACCGTGCGTCGCGCCGCTCGCGTGCAGCGCGCCGACGATCTGCGTCTCCTCGCCGCGCATCACGTTCGCCAGCTCGCCGCGCTGGATCAGCCCCGGCACGATGTGCACGGTCACGCCGCGCCGCGCACGCACCGTCAGCAGCGACGCGCCAAGCCGCGCCGCGTCGATCGGCACGTCCGCATACGGTGCCTCGCGCCAGCCCTGCGTGCTGCCGACCATGCCGGCCGCGACGACCGGCAGCGCCGGCCACGCATCGAGCCATGCGCCGCACACGTCCTCGAAGGCCGCATCGCATGCGTCGGCGATCGCGGCGCCCGCGATACCCAGCTGCATCACGCCCTTCGGCGCGGCCCGCTCGTCGAGCACGGTCCGCGCATCCGCCATCAGGTACGCGCGCAGCGACGTGGTGCCCCAGTCGAGCGCGATCAGGCGCGGCACCGGCGCTTCGCCACCGGGCCGTGGCATTACATCTTGCATAGGATTCCTCTGTTTGACGGTTGTGGCTCGCGGCTTCGTCACGCCGGTATCAGAAGAGCGTCTCGATACCCGCGTAGACGCCCGTCTGCCCGTGCCCCGGCATCGGCGACGCACCGAGCCCGTTGCCATTGCCGAGCCCCGGCGACTGCGGGTTCACGCCCAGGTTCGCCCCCGCGCTGTTGAACACGTGTGCGGCCGTCGCATACAGGAACGTGCGTTTCGACAGGTCGTACATCGCGCCGAGGCCGATGATCGTCGAGCGCCCTTCGCCGCTGTGGTCGGCGGTCCACTGGCCCGCGTCGATCTTCATCGAATAGACGGCGCTCTGCAGATGCAGGAACGGCGTCGCGTCGTACGTCACGCCGCCCCAGTAGTAGTTCGCGGTGCGCGACAGGCCGGCCGGCGTGTCGGGCGCGCTGTAGCGCGTATAGCCGAGCTGCACCAGCGCGGGGCCGAAGCGCTCGCGCACGCCGATGAACGCTTCCTGCGATGCGGTGAACAGGTTGTCTTCGCGGCCGTACTGGTTGCGGATCTCGTTCCAGATGGCGCGCACTTCGAAGTCGCCGTGCGTGTAGGCGACTGTCGCGCCGTCGGACAGGCCCGTCGCGCCCACGTTGTTCGGCGAGCCGCGCAGCCAGCCGTTCGAGCTGTTGCCGAGGTTCGCCTGCAGCGCGAACGAGAAGCCGCCGAACTTCGGCGATTCATAGCGGATCCCGTTCGACAGCTTCGGGCCGTTCCGGTACGACGTCAGCGACTCGACCGAATAGTTTTCCTCGAGCAGCGGATCGTACGACCAGATATAGCTGTTGATGAACGAACCCTGCCCGAGCCGCAGGAAGCCGTAGCGCTCGTTCTTGAAGCCGACCCACGCGCCGCGCTGGAACAGCACGCCGCCGCCGTAGTTGCCGTTCGCCGCGTTGATCGACGATTCGAGCCAGAACACCGCCTGGTTGCCGCCGCCGAGATCCTCCTTGCCGGTGATGCCGAGGATGCTCGTCCCCCAGTCGTTGCCTTCCGAAATGCGCGAGCCCGTCGAATGCGGGCCGTTCTGCACACCGCTCAGGTACTGCACGTCGCCGCCCACACGCCCCCACACGGTGACGCTCGATTGCGCCTGCGCCACCGCCGGCACCGCCAGGGCCAGCGCCGCGATCCACCCATACTGTCGCATCTAGATCTCCTCCTTCTTTTCGTTCACGTCTCGTTTGATTGGGGAAAGCGCTTTCCCTCGACAGCAAAAAAATTTCGCGGCGGTTGTCGCGCATCGTTTTCCGCTATGTCTCTTACGGAATGCGCGCGTGCTATGCTCGCGAATTGGGAAAGCGTTTTCATTGTCGGCGCGCGGTTGCGCTTTTTCAAGAAAATTCTGGCCCTCCAAGGGATACTACCGAGTCCGATCGCGCGGCACGCCTGCGATGCCGCCGCACGGTCGCCGCCGCTGGCGCGCATGCTATGCTCGCCGGCAAAATGCACTGACACTCACTTTCATCGTGGCCAAGATCAACGAAGTCGCCGCCGCCGCAGGCGTCTCCATCGGAACCGTCTCGAAGTTCATCAACAAGACGAAGCGCTTCTCGCCCGACGTCGAGCGCCGCATTGCCGAAGCGATCGAGCAGCTCGGCTACGAGTCGAACCCGCTCGCGCGCTCGATGGCCACCGGCCAGACCGGCGCGGTCGGCGTCGTGATCCAGGACATTCTCAACCCGTACTTCACCGCGATGGTCAAGGGCGTGAACCGGATCGCGCAGCGCAACGACTTCGTCGTCCTGATCGTCGATGCCGACGAGAACCGCAAGGGCGAACGGCCCGCGCTGACGAAGCTGAGCCGGCGCGTCGACGGGCTGATCCTGAACACCAGCATGCCCGACGACGACCTGCGCTGGACCGCGAGCCTCGGCAAGCCGGTGGTCGCGGTCGGCTCCGCGCCGCGCGACGGCCTGCTCACGCTGTACTCGGATCCGATCCGCGCGGGCGAGATGCTCGCGCAGCACCTGCTGATGGAAAAATACCAGCGCTTCGCGTACATCAGCCTGCCGAACGCGCGCGGCGACGACGAACGCCGCGCGGGTGCCGAGCAGGTGCTCGCACGCGCCGGGCTGCCGCTGCGCACTTTCAGCGTGCCGCGCGCGACGGTGGCCGATGGCGAGCGTGTGTGCGCGTCGGTGATGCTGTCGGCCGAACCGCCCGATGCGGTGATCTGCTACAACGACATGATCGCGGCCGGCTTCATCAAGGAAGCCGAACGGCTCGGCATCGCGATCCCGCACGACGTCGCCGTGTGCGGCTTCGACAACCTCGAACTCGGCAAGCTCACGTCGCCCACGCTGACGTCGATCGACACCGAAACCGAGCGCGCCGGCGAAGTCGCGATGACGACGCTGCTCGATGCGCTCGCGGGCAAGTCGCCGGCCCCGCATACGATGCTCGAATCGCGGCTCGTCGTGCGCGAATCGACGGTGCGGCCGCGCGACGCGCGCCGCCGCTGAGCGCTCGCCGCTTACCGCTTACCGCTCGATCAACGCGGCACCGCCGCGACCGCGTCACCCAGCCACGCGCGCGCGACGCAATGCTGCTCGAGCCCGGCCACGCCCGGGCGCGTTTCGAACAGGCTGCCCGCGAGCGGCCCGCGCAGCAATCCGTCCGCACTCACGTTGACCGATGCGGACGTCACGAACAGCGTCGTGCGATCGGCGCCGCCGAACGCGACGCTGGTCGGCCGCTGCACCGGCATTTCGACGACCCGGTCGAGCGCCCCGTCCGGCGCATAGCGATGCAGCCGCCAGCCGTCCCAGATCGCCGACCACACGCCGCCTTCCGCATCGACCGCGAGCCCGTCCGGCACGCCGCGCGCGTCGCCGAACGTCGCGAACGGCCGCGCATTCGATAACCGCCCGGCATCCACGTCGAAGTCGTACGCGAAGATCGTGCGGCGGCCGGAATCCGTCACGTACATCGTGGTGCCGTCCGGGCTCCAGCCCATCCCGTTCGCGCACGCGAAGCCGGCCACCGCGACGCGCGAAGCACGCGCATGCTCGAAGCAATGCAGATCGCCGGGGCCATCGCCGTCGTCGGCCATCGTGCCGACCCAGAAGCGGCCGCGCGCATCGACCGCGCCGTCGTTGTAGCGCAGCGACGGCCGCGCATGCGCGGCGTCGGCCAGCCGCTCGAGCGTGCCGTGCGCGGGATCGAACAGGTGCAGGCCACTCTTTAACGCGACGAGCAGCCGCCCATCGTCGACGCCCGCGACGCAGCCGGCCAGCTCCGGCAACAGCCAGAAACCGGTCTGCCCGTGGCCGGGCGTGTAGCGGTAGAGCGCGGTGCGCTTGATGTCGATCCAGTAGAGCGACGCCGAGCGTTCGCACCAGAGCGGGCCCTCTCCCAGGATCGCGTTCGCGCCCTGTACCAGTTTTACTGTCGTCATCGAAATTCTGTTGTTATGCATGCGTTCGGCCGCCCGCCGGTACGGCGGGCGGAACTGCCGGCGAGCCGGGCTCAGAGCGCGCGGCCCGCGTCGTCGAAGAAGTGCGCGTGCCGCATGTCGAAGCGCACGCCGACCGGCTGCCCGGCCGCGACCGTGTACGCGTCGCGGTTCTGCCGCACCGACAGCGGCCGGTCGTGGCCCGCGAGTTCGACATAGACGATCGTCGCGTCGCCCAGGTGCTCGGCGTGCGTGACGCGACCGTCGAGCCCCGTGCCGGGCGCGCCGACCGTGAG
>NZ_CAJNKE010000489.1 GCF_905232215.1 Burkholderia sp. LMG 13014 | reverse complement strand
ACGCGGCGGCCCTGATCCCGATTCCGGCGCAGCCGGCACAAGCCGGCTGCGCCTTTCCCGAACCCTGTTGAGCCTTTCCGACATGACCACGCTTGAAGCCATCCGCGCCGCGTTGCCGGCCTATCCGATCGAAGTGGCCTTCCCCGATATCTCGCGCTGGCGCGCGAGCAATACGGGCATCGACTATCTGCATACGTTCGACAGCGGCCGGCCCGGCAAGCACGTGATGATCCTCGCGCTGACGCACGGCAACGAAGTCAGCGGCGCGATCGCGGTGGACGCGTTGCTGGCCGCGGGCCTGCGCCCGGTTGCGGGCCGCCTGTCGCTCGGTTTCGGCAACGTCGGCGCGTACGAGCATTTCAGTGCTGAGAACGCCGATGCGACGCGCTACCTCGACGAGGACATGAATCGCGTGTGGACGCCGGCCGCGCTCGACGGTACGCACGACAGCCGCGAGCGCGTGCGTGCGCGCGCGATGCGTCCGCTGCTCGATACGGTCGACCTGTTGCTCGACATTCATTCGATGCACGAAGCGTCCGCGCCGCTGATGATGACCGGGCCGCTTGAAAAGGCGATCGCGCTGGCGGCCGCGATCGGCACGCCGGAGCACGTGATCATCGATCGCGGTCATGCGAACGGCACGCGGCTGCGCGATTACGGCGGCTTTGGCGATCCGGCCAGCGCGAAGAATGCGCTGCTGATCGAGACGGGCCAGCACTTCGCCGCGAGCGCACGCGATGTCGCGCTCGACAGCGCGGCGCGCTTCCTGTTGCATGCGGGCGTGGTCGCGCGCGACGACGTCGCGGCCTTTCTCACGCAGGCCGCGCCGGTGCGGCAGAAGTTCGTCGAGATCACGGAGCCGGTCGTCGCGCGTTCGATGGACTTCCGGTTCTCGCAACCGTTCACCGGGCTCGAGGTGATCGGGAAGGCCGGCACCGAGATTGCGCGTGACGGCGACGACGTGATCGTCACGCCGTATGACAACTGCGTGATCGTGCAACCGTCGATGCGCCATCTCGGCGTGAACGTCACGATGATGCGGCTGGGGCGATTGCTGGATCGCTGATGGCGCGCGATGGCCGCTGCGATGCGGTCCGCCATTCGACTTGCCGAACGCGATAAACGCCTGCCCCGCGATGGGCGGCGAGTCTGCTTCATGAATGCCAGGACGGGGCAGATAGCGGGCATGCAGGTGTCATGTTGCGTCGTATCGACACCGCAGCCCGGGATTGCGCCGGATTCAGAATGTCAATCCAGCTCCGCGCTCAACGTACTGGTAGTCGTCGAGCGTTCCAAGGTTGATCAGCGAATGGCAAAGCGGGTCGCCGGCGAGCCATTTGCACAATTATTTCCATAAATAAACAGATTTCTGTTTTCTGAATATACCTGGTAAATAATTGGATAAACTTCCTTGGCGCTGAACGAGTAGACGCCGTCGTTGATGGTGACCAGCAGGTTGCCGGTGGCGTCAGTTTCGATCTTGTCGATCTTGCCGGCCTTGCAAAGTGCCTGGGCGGACGCGCACGTGGAGGCAAGCATCAGTGCTGAAAACAGCACGGTTGCAATCTTCTTCATGAATTTCCTTTGGTATTGAATGAATTAATGCGATTTGACGACGTCGGTCACGTCCGGAAAGACGTGTGTGTCTTTCTGGAAAGTTGATTCGCCAATGTCTGGAAATCAACGGTGGCCTGGTAAGGGGGAAACTTTGCGACAAGACACGAATGCAACGATTCGTGCTGCGCCTCCGTTGTCTCGTTGATTTTGGACTCGCGGTGTTGCGGCGCACAACACAGGCTATTTATTTGAATTAGAGGGCGCCAATCGAATTAATTTATCGTTAACTGGAATCGATAATTTTTTGTTTGAATTTGATTTCATTGAATTCTGAATGTGGTTGTTTTTATTTTTTGATTGTTTCGATATTCGAATAATCGGTGGCGAATATTGATTCGATGGTGGGTGGCACGAACCGAGCAGTGCGAATCCGGAGCTGTCGGCGACGGCCGGGTCGACCCGAACCGGCACGGAAGGGCGTTACACTGCGCGGGTTCCCGAACGCATCGGGATGCGTCAGGACCCCGTGCACACGTGTCGGGAACCGGCAACGCATGTTGTCGGGTCTCGTCGCAGCGGCCGTGTGCTTTCTCGCGTCGCAGGCCGCCCCTTCATTGCCGGAGCGGACTTTCTGTTCGATGGAGGCTACGTTGCGAAATGAACCGGTCGATGACGCGTTCCGGCCTGCACGGTCCGGCGTGACGCGCTTCCTCGCCGCACCCGGAGGTCGCTTCGTGACGGCACTGGCAGCGACTTGCCTGTGGGGCAGCGCGTTTCCGGTCGTGAAGGTCGGATACGGGATGCTGGGCATACGCCGCGACGACACATTCCAGCAGATTGCATTCGCAGGCTATCGCTTCGTTCTGGCGGCGCTGCTGCTGTTCGCGCTGATGGCCGTCGCGCGCGTTCCTCGACCGCCGTTGAGCCGCGCGACGGCCGTGGCGATCGTGCGTGTGGGCGTCGTACAGACCTTCCTGCAATACGTGTTCTTCTACGCGGGGATTGCGCTCAGCAGCGGCATGGAAGGCTCGATCATCGCCGGCACGCTCACGTTCTTTCAACTGGGCCTCGCGCACGTGATGCATGCCGACGACCGCATGACCGCGACCAAGGTCGTTGCCGCCGTTCTGGGTTTCGCCGGCATCGTCTTCTACCACGTGATGGCCAATGGCTACGTATTCACGATCGGAGGCGGCGAGGCACTGATGGTGTCGGCGATGTTTTTTGCCGCATTGGGCAACATGCTGAGCAAGCAGGCGGCCCCCGCGATCCTGCCCGTCCTGCCGCTCACCGCGATGCAGATGTTGCTCGGCGGCATTGCGCTGATCGCGGTCGGCGGCGCGAAGGCGGGTGTCGCGCCATTCGACTTCTCGCTCGGGTCGGTACTCGTGCTTGCGTACCTGGCTTTCGTATCCGCCGCCAGTTTCCTGTTGTGGAACAGCCTGATGTCCTACAACAAGGCGGGTGCGGTATCGATCTACCTGTTCCTCGTGCCGATCTTCGGCGTCCTGTTGTCGTCGGCGCTGTTGGGGGAGTCTTTGCGGTGGTACGTGGTGCCGGCGCTCGTGCTGGTCGTGATCGGGATCGCGCTGACGCATGCAGGCACGGCCGGCCGCGCAATCGTGCCGAGCGGTGCCACCGGGCAGAGCGATCGGCCGTGATCCGGTGTCCGGCCCCGGACTTCCGGTCGGGCACCGACGATCGGGTGGGGCGCGTTCATCTGGACGCGCACGGAAAGGCGCTACACTGCGCGAGTTCCCGAACACACCGGGAGCGTCCGGGCACCGGGCACACGTATTGCATACGCGCAACGATGTATTTGCCCGCGCCCTGACGCATTCGAACAAATCACGAGAGAAAGAGAGGGCCCATGCTGACACGTCTTCGTATCGGACTCGACCGCGCGCGCGACCTGCGCGAAGCGGGACAACCGTCTCCCATCCAGCCGCGCCCGCAGGCGAGCGAACTGGTCGACCTGAGCGCGAAGCGCGCGATGTGGCGGGTTGCCGTGCCGGGCCAGGCCGACTGCTACATGGCGGCGACGCCCGCCGAGACGGAGCGCTACGTCGTGCATCTCGACGCTCAAACGTTCTACGGCCTGTGGCTCGGCACGAGCCCGAGATTTCCGCAACTGAACTCGCAGGACTGCGTGCCGCGCCGCGTCATGCCGCTCGACAGCAAGTACGCATCGGCCGCCGCCGCGTTCCGGGCCGGCCGCCTCGAACCGGTGGCTGTGCCGCCGGTCGGCTACTGGCTCGAGGGAAGCGGGTATGAGGTCGCGATGAGCGACGGCATGACGCGCACCTTCTGGCTGCTCGCCAACCGCGTGCGGTCGTTTCCGGTCAGCGTCGACAACGCGACCTGGGCGACGATGCTGAACAACATGGCCGGCGTCGGCGTCGCGCCGATCGCGTACCGCGAACTGTTTGCCCGGCACGCGTAGGCCGCGCAGCGCGATCCGGCGCGCCGCGCGGCGGCACCGGATCGCCACCGGGTTTGACACGCCGCGTTCGCGGCCATTAAAGTCGCATCGCGGGCCGGTGGGTCAAGCACACGCCCGGAACAGGCAGCCGATGTTCCAGGACTACGGGGCTACCCCGTGGATCAGATCGACACCCCGATGCGTCGCAAGGAGCACCGTTGCGCGTTGCGCAACGACACTCCTCGCAGCACCAGTCACGTTGGCTCATCGTCCCGCCCATCGATTCCCATGCACGGCTCCCTGTTCGATACCGTCCGCACGATTGCCGAAGCGATGCTGGCCGGCGCACCCGAACGTGCCGGCGTCCTTTCCCGGATGGCAGCCGTGCTCGGCGGCGCCCCGCCGTGGACTCACGAAGTCGCGAATGCCGCGCTCGCACGTTTCGGCGCGCACTGGGCCGACGTCGA
>NZ_CAJNKE010000488.1 GCF_905232215.1 Burkholderia sp. LMG 13014 | reverse complement strand
TATATGAGACTGGGCACTCGGCCTCGCGGGCCAGACGGCCGCGATCCCGTTCGACATCCCGTTGCGCGAAGCGCGCGATGCGTTCGAGCGTGCGTACTTCGAATATCACCTCGCACGCGAAAACGGCAGCATGACGCGCGTCGCGGAGAAGACGGGCCTCGAGCGCACGCACCTGTATCGCAAGCTCAAGCAGCTCGGTGTCGAGCTCGGCAAGAAGCCGTCCGAAGGCGCCGTATAAAATATTTCGCGAAAGTACTTGATCAAGTAACGAAGGGTGGATATACTTTCTCTTCTTCGTTGGCCCGGTAGCTCAGTTGGTAGAGCAGCGGATTGAAAATCCGCGTGTCGTTGGTTCGATTCCGACCCAGGCCACCAGAATTAAAACCCCAAGAATCGGAAGGTTCTTGGGGTTTTTCGTTTGTGGTGGGGTTTGCGTGGTGAGTGGCAAGCGAAGTGGCGCGGGGCGGCTGCCCGGCAGCATTCGTGCGGGCATGATAAAATCCGTGCCCGCTCAATAACTTAGCGCATCGCTTCATGCGCACGGCAGGCTGCCAGCGTGGCGCCGCCGTGGCGCGCGGCAACGATGCCGCGCGATGGGCGGTATAAGCGCTCCGCCGCGTTCGCGGCCGATTGCGCTGCCTATACTGGTCGAGCCGGCCCAGGCCGGCACGCGTCGGGCCGCCCGGCGGCAACCGGCCCCGGGGCGCAGCGCGACGCGAGCCTACACATTCACGGAGTATCACGGTGACTCGGACAGACGCTAAAGACGGCGCGCTCGTGTTGTTTTCCGGCGGGCAGGACTCGGCCACGTGCGTGGCATGGGCCCTCGAACGCTATCAGACGGTCGAGACGCTCGGCTTCGATTACGGCCAGCGCCACCGCGTCGAGCTCGAATGTCGCGAAGGCGTGCGCGAAGCGCTGAAGCGTGATTTTCCCGCCTGGTCGGACCGGCTCGGCGACGATCACATGATCGACCTGTCGGTGCTCGGCGCGATCAGCGATACCGCGATGACGCGCACGATCGAGATCGAGACGGCGGCGAACGGCCTGCCGAACACGTTCGTGCCGGGCCGCAACCTGATGTTCATGACGATCGCCGCGGCGATCGCCTATCGCCGCGGGTTGCGCGTGCTGGTCGGCGGGATGTGCGAGACCGATTTTTCGGGCTATCCCGATTGCCGCGACGACACGATGAAGGCGCTGCAGGTCGCGCTGAACCTCGGAATGGACACGCGCGTCGTGCTCGAGACGCCGCTGATGTGGCTCGACAAGGCGCAAACCTGGCAGCTTGCCGAACAGCTCGGCGGCGAAGCACTCGTCGAACTGATCCGCGTCGAGACGCACACCTGCTACGTGGGCGAGCGCGCGGAACTGCACGAGTGGGGCTTCGGCTGCGGCGAATGCCCGGCCTGCAAGCTGCGCAAGCGCGGCTACGAGGCCTACCTGAAAGGCGAACGCGTGACCGAAGCGCCGCTGTGAAGCGCGCCGCGGCACGGTGAATGAACAACGGATTCCGATCCGGATTTTGATCGACAGCGAGCGGCGCGAGCCGGACGAAGCACGATGACTTACGCGGTCAAGGAAATTTTCTACACGTTGCAGGGCGAGGGCGCGAACGCCGGCCGGCCGGCCGTGTTCTGCCGGTTCGCCGGCTGCAATCTGTGGTCGGGCCGCGAAGAGGATCGTGCGGAGGCCGTGTGCCGCTTCTGCGATACCGACTTCGTCGGCACCGACGGCGAGAACGGCGGCAAGTTCAAGGACGCCGAAGCGCTCGTCGCGACGATCGCCGGCCTGTGGCCGGAGGGCGAGGCGCACCGCTTCGTCGTCTGCACGGGCGGCGAGCCGATGCTGCAGCTCGACCAGCCGCTCGTCGACGCGCTGCACGCGGCCGGCTTCGAGATCGCGATCGAGACCAACGGCTCGCTGCCGGTGCTCGAATCGATCGACTGGATCTGCGTGAGCCCGAAGGCCGACGCGCCGCTCGTCGTCACGAAGGGCAACGAACTGAAGGTCGTGATCCCGCAGGACAACCAGCGGCTGGCCGACTACGCGAAGCTCGACTTCGAGTATTTCCTCGTCCAGCCGATGGACGGCCCGTCGCGCGACCTCAACACGAAGCTCGCGATCGACTGGTGCAAGCGTCATCCGCAGTGGCGGCTGTCGATGCAGACCCACAAATATCTGAACATTCCCTGAGCCACGGCTTTTGACATCGTGCTGATTACCCGAAAACTCGAATTCGACGCGGGCCACCGCATTCCCGACCACCGCAGCCAGTGCCGGAACCTGCATGGTCATCGCTACGTGCTCGAAGTCACGCTGCGCGGCGATCTCGTCGATACCGAGGGGGCGCCCGACCGCGGCATGGTGATGGATTTCGCCGACGTGAAGGCGCTCGCGATGGAGCACCTGGTCGGCAAGTGGGACCATGCGTTCCTGGTCTATGCGCGCGACGACGTCGTGCGCTCGTTCCTCGAGCAGATGGCCGACCACAAGACGGTCGTGATCGACCGGATCCCGACCGTCGAGAACCTCGCGGCGATCGCGTTCGACATCCTCGCAAGCGTGTACGACGCGCACTACGGCGTGAACCTGCGGCTCGAGCGCGTGCGCCTGTACGAAACGCCGAACTGCTGGGCCGACGTCGAGCGCCAGCCCGGCCGCTGATCCCGCCTTCCCGGCAGCCCCGCCAGCCGGCGCGGGCTGCCGGCGCCGCATCCCGCGGCTTCCCCGTCTCGCTCCCCGTCCGTTTCCACATTCCGCGTAACGCCGCGCTATGATCGTTGCGTGGCGCCGAAAAACGCAGCCGTGCGCCATCGCGCGGCCGGCGCTGTCAGATCGGCCGTCCACGGCCGACTGACGTTCCAGGGCCCGGTCCTGGCGCCGCCGTGCTTCGCTGCCCGGCGTGTCGCGCTCCGCTTTGCCCGTTGCTTGTCCCGTTCGATTGCCGTTCCGTCCAGGAGGCCGTATCGATGAGCACGCTCACCAATTCCCTCAAACAACGCCTGCGCGACGGCGACGAGCCGCTGTACGGCCTGTGGCTGTCGCTCGGCAGCGACTCGGCCGCGGAAGCGCTCGCGCATGCCGGCTACGACTGGCTCTGCATCGACATGGAGCACGCGCCGAACGACAGCCGCGATGTGGCATCGCAGTTGCGCGCGATCGCCGCCGCCCATCTGCCGAGCGAGCCCGTCGTGCGCGTGCCGGCGCGCGAACCGTGGCTCGTGAAGCGCGCGCTCGATGCGGGCGCGCGCACGCTGATGTTTCCGTGCATCGAGACCCCCGACGACGCCGCGCACGCGGTGCGGCTGACGCGCTATCCGTCGCCCGAATCGCCGGACGGGCTGCGCGGCGTCGCGGGCATGGTGCGTGCGGCGGCGTTCGGCATGCGCCGCGATTACGTGCAGACGGCCAACGCGCAGGTCGCGGTGATCGTGCAGATCGAATCGGCGCGCGGAGTCGACGAAGTCGAGCGGATTGCGGCGCTGCCCGGCGTCGACTGCCTGTTCGTCGGCCCGGCCGATCTCGCGGCTAGCCTCGGGCACCTCGGCGACATCCGCCACCCGGACGTCGAAACCGCGATGGCGCGCGTGCTCGCGGCCGGCCGGCAGGCCGACGTCGCAGTCGGCATCTTCGCGGGCGATACGGCGGCCGCGCGCCAGTATCGCGAGGCCGGCTACCGGATGATCACGCTGTCGGCCGACGTAAGCTGGCTGTTGCGCGCAACGCGGCAGGCGCTGCAGGAGGTACGGTCATGAACGGTGGCGATGGCGCGTGCCGTGGGCGCGCACGGGGCGCGATCGGGGTGTGCGGGCAGGGCGGCGCGATGCTCGGCCTGTGGGCCGTGTGTATCGCGGCCGCTGCGCAGGGCGCACCGCAAGCGAAGCCCGATCCGACGCGCGAGACGCAATCGGCGGTCGCCGACTACAACGCCGGCGACTATCGCGCGGCGCTGGTGCAGTTCCACGACGCGGCCGAGCGCGGCGATCGTCTCGCGCAATTCAACTACGCGATGATGCTGCTGACGGGCGAAGGCGTGACGGCGAACGTCGACGAAGGGCTGCGCTGGCTGAAGCGCGCGGCCGACGCGAACATGTCGCATGCGCAGTACGTGTATGGCCGGATGCTCGACGACGGCGAGTTCGTCGCGCGCAATCCGGCCGAAGCGCATCGCTGGTTCCTGCGGGCGGCGAAGCAGGGGCATGTGCAGGCCGAGCTGTCGCTCGCGAACCAGTTCCTCGACGGGCGCGGCACGCCGCGCGACAACCGGCAGGCGTTCGCGTGGTACAAGCAGGCCGCCGACGCGGGCGAGCCGACCGCGCAGTACGTGACCGCGTCGTTCTACGAGCGCGGCGGCGACGGCGTCGCGCAGAACCTGAACATCGCGCGGGCGTATTACGCGGCGGCCGCCGCACAGGGCGACGAGACGGCCGGGCTGAAATTCAAGGA
>NZ_CAJNKE010000487.1 GCF_905232215.1 Burkholderia sp. LMG 13014 | reverse complement strand
TCGCCGCCGCACTCGCCGGCGCCGTGTTCGCCGCCGTTCACCATGCCGAAGTCGTCGCGCACCGCGTCGGCGAACCGTTCGGCACGCTCGTGCTCGCGGTCGCCGTGACCGTCATCGAAGTCGCGCTGATCGTGTCGGTGATGCTCGGCGCGGGCCCCGAGAAATCGGGCCTCGCCCGCGACACCGTGTTCGCCGCCGTGATGATCATCTGCAACGGCATCGTCGGCATCTGCCTGCTGGTCGGCGCGTGGAAGCACGGCGAACAGGACTTCCAGGGGCGCGGCGCCAGCAAGGCGCTCGCGGTGCTGGCGTCGCTGTCGGTGCTGTCGCTCGTGATGCCGAACTACCTGAACGCCGCGCCGGGCCCGTTCTTCTCGAAATCGCAGCTCGCGTTCGCCGGCGTGGCGTCGCTCGTGCTGTACGGCGCGTTCGTGTTCGTGCAGACCGTGCGTCACCGCGACTACTTCCTCACCGCGCACGACAGCGCAAACGAATCGGTGCACGCGGCGCCGCCGAGCAACCGCACCGCCGTGATCAGCATGCTGCTGCTGTTCGTGAGCCTCGTCGCGGTCGTGCTGCTCGCGAAGCTGCTGTCGCCGGCCGTCGAGCACGCGGTGATGCAGCTCGGTGCGCCCGAAGCCGCGGTCGGTATCGTGATCGCCGCGCTCGTGCTGCTGCCGGAAGGGCTCGCGGCCGTCACCGCCGCGCGCGCGAACCGCCTGCAGACCAGCATGAACCTTGCGCTCGGTTCGGCGCTCGCGAGTATCGGGCTCACGATCCCGACCGTCGCGGCCGTGTTCATCTGGGTCGGCCAGCCGCTCACGCTCGGCATCGGCCCGATGGAAACCGTGCTGCTGGCGCTCACCCTGCTGGTCAGCACGCTGACGCTCAGCCAGGGGCGCACGACGGTGCTGCACGGCGTCGTGCACCTGTCGCTGTTCGCGGCCTACCTGTTCCTGTCGATCACTCACTGACGCAGAAAAGCGCGCGGCCCGGCGGATCACCTCCGCCGGGCCGCGCGCAGTCTTTCACGTCCCTTCAGCTTCCTTCGTTCACGTCAGGCCGCCGTTACCGCACCGGAATCACGAGATGCTGGCCCGCCAGGATCAGGTTCGGGTTCGCGAGGTTGTTGCGGCGTTGAATCTCGCGATAGCGCTGGCCGCTGCCGAGCTTGCTCGCCGCGATCATGTTCAGCGTGTCGCCCGCCTTCACCACGTACGTGTGTTCGCCCGACGCGGCCGCGGTCGTCACCGCCTGGTCGCTGACGAAATACTTGCGCAGCAGGTCGAGATACTGCGGCGACTGCTTGAGCTTCGCGATCGCGGCGTTCAGGTAGATCAGCAGATCCTGGTCGTCGGCGCGCACGCCGATCTTGTAAGCGATGTTCGAGCCGTCGAGCTTGGTCACCGCGAACTTCAGGTCGGTGCCCTTGATCGAGCTGACCGCGAACGGATAGTCGTAGATGAACGCGTCGACCGTCCGGCCGTCGAGGCTCTTCGCGATGAATGCCGGATCGGAATCGTCGACCTCGACGAACTTCACGTTCGGATACTGGCGCGTGACGAACGCGCGCACGTCCGGGTCGCCTTTCAGGATGCCGACCGTCTTGCCCGCGAGATCGTCGGCCGAGCGGATCGCGGAGCCTTGCCGCACGATCAGCGAATAGCCGAAATCGTCGACGTACGGCACCGAGTAGACGACGCCCGCCGGCGTGTTGTCCGGGAACGTCAGCCCGTCCATCGCGACGTCGACCACGTGGTTGCCCTTCGCGTCCGTATCGAGCAGCTGCTTCGGCACCCCCGGGTACGTGTCGACCTCGTGACGCGTATCGACGACAACCGGCTTGCCGCCGTGCGAGAACGACGGATCCGCGAACAGCAGCCGCGCGAACTCGACGTTGAAGCCGTGTGGCGTGCCCTTGTCCTCGCCAAAGAACGGCTCGCTCGGGTTCTGCACCGAGATCCGCACGAGGCCGTTTTCGGCAATCGATTTCAGCGTGCTGGCCTGCGGCGTGAAGCCGGCCGGCAATACGTTGGCCGACGGCGACGTCTGTGCGGGCTGGCTCGTGTCACTACTTTGCGCGGAGGTCGAGGCCGGCGCCGCGTCATGTGCGGGCATCAGCGTCGACAGGCCGCCCTGATGCACGATCCATACGCCGACGAGCACTACCAGAAACGCGATGGCGCCAAGAAGTTTTTTCATGGTTGCGTGCCTGCGGGAAGTTATTGTTGTTTCGACGGCAACTGCGCGGGGTTCGCGGCATCGAGCCCGGGCGCGTGCGGGGCGTTCATCACCGCCTGCTGCTGGGCCTGCTTGACCTCGGGGTTATCCAACAGCGATGTCTCCATTTCGGAGAACGCCTTGTTGACCGAGCGCATCACCGAATCGACGGCCACGTCGGTCTTGATCTGCTCGAACGTGTCGGATGCCTGCCGGCCCGCGAGCTTGTTCATCTGCTGCGCCGCCTGCGACATGTCCCACATCGCCTTCGCGCGGTCGATCGCCGACGCGAAATTCTTCAGCTCGGCCTGCACCTGCTTGTAGCGGCTCTCGCGGAACGCGAGCAGTTGCTTCATCGTGTCGAGCTGCTGCCGGAAGCGCGGCGCGTCGTCCGGGTACTGCTTCTCGAACAGTTCCGTCTTGCTCTCGAAGTTCTTCACCTCGGTGCGAAACGCGGTGATGCTGTCCGCGAACTTCTGTGCCGCCTGGCGCTTTTCCGCGAGCTGGTTGATCAGCGTCTCGATCGGATTGGCCTGCGCCTCCTCGACGATCATCTTCACCTTCTGGTTCGCGAACTTCATCGCGACGACCGGCGCGAAATAGATCGCACCGAGACCGATCACGCCCGCCGTCACCAGCGCGATCACCCCCTTCAGGATGAACAGCGCGGCCGGTGCCGCGATCGCGACGCCGGCGACGATGATCGCCCACTTGATCAGCTTGACCTTGCCACTCCCCGAACTGCCGTTTGCTTCTTCATTCGAAAGCTGCGACATGAGTTTTTCTCCTTGAACCTCGAACCGAACTGCTTGCGTCTGCCTTTTCAAGCTCAATCGAAATGCTTCGGACTTCGGTGCCGCCGGGCAGCCAGACCAGCCGGCGGTGCAATACAAGGATGGGCGCAACGGGCGTCACGAGACGCCGGTGTAGGCGCCGTTCAGGATGCGGTGATGAGGGGCGGCGGACAGCGCGGCGATGCGGCAGGCCGGACGGGCGCCATGCATCGTCGCGGCTCGCGCGCGAACGGGAAAGCGTACCGATGCACGGTACGAAACGGGATGACGGATACGTGACGCGACGGGCGTCGGGAGAAGCGTTGTTCCGGCGGGCCGACAAACGCGGGGCCGGTATTCCGGTACGAGGGCGTAAAGGCTCATCGTTGTTCTTTTGCGTGTCGCGGGTGCAGGAACCGCGCGGCCGGCGCGTCCCGCTCCAAATGCACGGACGTATCGTGCGCCGACCGGCATGCAGCGTCAAGCAGTTGTCGCAGTGCAGCGAAGCGCTGCGTTCCTCCGTTGGAACAACGGTAGCGCAACAGCTTTCAACACGGTAAGGATTCGCAGGACTACGACCTGTCGTTCCCATTCAGGATTGCTTGCCATCGCATACGCAAGCTTCCGGATTGAAAGCTTGTCACACTCTGCCCCGTCCTTGCAGCCGGCTCAGAATCCGTAAAGCACGGCCGGGTTGTCGGCCAGAATCGCGCGGGTGACCGCGTCGTCCGCCGTGCAAGCGCACAGCCAGTCGAGCAAGCCCATGTCGTCGGGGACCGGCGACGCATTCGGGTGTGGCCAGTTGCTGCCCCATACGCAACGCGCCGGATGGTTGCGCGCCAGCACGGTGGCGAGGCGCGCGACATCGTCGTAACCGGGCGCGCCCGAGCGCGAGGTCTCGTACGGCGCGGACAGTTTCACCCAGGCATGGCCACGGTCGAGCAGGCGCCGCAGCGCGAGAAACGCCTGCGCGTCCGGCGCGACGGGTGTCAGGAACTTGCCCGTGTGATCGATCACGACACGCGCCGGTAGCGAGGACAGCAACGGCAAGACGTCGGGCAGCGTCCGGCCGTCGAGCTGCAGGTCGACATGCCAGCCAAGCGGCCCGATCCGCGCGGCCACCCGCTCCAGTTCATCCCACCGCGCGAGGCCCCCCGCCAACATCATGAACCGGACGCCGCGCACGCCCGCCGCGTGCAACCGCGCGAGCTCGGCATCCGGCACGTCGGCCGGCAACGTCGCGACACCACGTGCCTGCTGGCCGAACGCGGCCAGCGCGTCGAGCAGGCAACGGTTGTCGACACCATAGCCGGTCGGCTGCACGATCACGACGCGTGCCAGGCCGAGCGCCTGCTGCACCCGGCGATACGCATCCACCGGCGCGTGCGGCGGACGGAACGTCGCCGTCGGCGCGAGCGGATAGGCGTCGTCGTAGATGTGGATGTGGCAATCGCACGCTTCGGCTGG
>NZ_CAJNKE010000486.1 GCF_905232215.1 Burkholderia sp. LMG 13014 | reverse complement strand
GGATCGCGGCGATCGCGCGTGCGGTCGCGGTGTTGCAGGCGATGACGAGCGCCTTTGCCCCTTCGCGGGCCAGCCACTCGCCGATTGCCAGCGTGCGTTCCGTAATGAACGCCTCGTCGCGCGGACCATACGGCGCATGGTGCGAATCGGCGACGTAGATGAACGATTCCTCGGGCAACTGCGCGCGCACGGCGCGCAGCACCGACAGGCCGCCCAGCCCTGAATCGAAGATGCCGACGGGGGCGACGGTCGAGGCCGTCGCTGCGATAACGGAAGGTGTCGACATGAACGGGCTGGGGGCGATAACGGGAAGCGTGGAGAGAGTTTACTCCGGCGAACCCATCATCGTCTGCTGGTAGTTCTGCAGGCCGACCTTGCCGATCAGGTCGATCTGCGTTTCCAGCCAGTCGATGTGCTCTTCGGTGTCGTCGAGGATCTTTTCGAAGATCTCGCGCGATACGTAGTCACGCACCGATTCGCAGTAGGCGATCGCTTCCTTGCAGGTGGACTGCGAGATCTGCTCCAGCTTCAGGTCGCACTTCAGGATCTCTTCGGTTTCCTCGCCGACGAGCAGCTTGTGCAGATCCTGCAGGTTCGGCAGGCCGTCGAGCATGAAGACGCGCTCGATCAGCCAGTCGGCGTGCTTCATTTCGCCGATCGACTCGTCGTACTCGTGCTTGCCGAGCTTCTCGAGGCCCCAGTGCTTGTACATGCGCGCATGCAGGAAGTACTGGTTGATCGCCGTGAGTTCGTTCTTCAACTGGGCGTTCAGATATTCGATGACTTTCTTGTCGCCTTGCATGGCTGTTCCTTGTTCAGTGGGGCTTCAGAAACCGAACGATAATCGCTCGAACGAGAAAAGCCAAGCCTCGAAACCTTGTCTGGCCTGCCTTTTGCATGTAATGAGAATCAGCCTTGAATAACCGGCCGCACTCAATAATGAGAATGAGAAGTAAAAAGGCCGGACTTCCGTCCGGCCTTTCGTTCGATCGCGCTTAAGCGGCTGCGACCGGGATCTTGCCGATCTTGGCCTGCCACTCCTTCGGACCGGTCTGGTGCACCGACGTGCCCGACGAATCGACAGCAACTGTTACAGGCATGTCCTGCACGTCGAACTCGTAGATCGCTTCCATGCCGAGGTCTTCGAACGCGAGCACCTTCGCGCCGCGGATCGCCTTCGACACGAGGTACGCCGCACCGCCGACCGCCATCAGGTAGGCCGCCTTGTGCTTCTTGATTGCCTCGATCGCGACCGGGCCGCGCTCGGCCTTACCGACCATCGAGATCAGGCCGGTTTGCGCGAGCATCGTCTCGGTGAACTTGTCCATGCGGGTGGCCGTCGTCGGGCCGGCCGGGCCGACCACTTCGTCGCGCACCGGATCGACCGGGCCGACGTAGTAGATCACGCGGTTCGTGAAGTCGACCGGCAGCTTCTCGCCCTTCGCGAGCATGTCGGCGATGCGCTTGTGTGCGGCGTCGCGGCCGGTGAGCATCTTGCCCGACAGCAGCAGCGTCTGGCCCGGCGCCCAGCTCGCGACTTCTTCCGGCGTCAGCGTGTTCAGGTCGACGCGCTTGCTGGTTTCCGTGTTCGGTTCCCACTGGACCTTCGGCCATGCGTCGAGCGACGGTGCTTCAAGCTTGGCCGGGCCCGAACCGTCGAGCACGAAGTGCGCGTGGCGCGTCGCCGCGCAGTTCGGGATCAGCGCGACCGGCTTCGAGGCCGCGTGCGTCGGTGCTGCCATGATCTTCACGTCGAGCACGGTCGCCAGGCCGCCGAGGCCCTGTGCGCCGATGCCGAGCGCGTTGACCTTCTCGTGCAGTTCGACGCGCAGTTCCTCGACCCAGTCCTTCGGGCCGCGCGCGATGATTTCCTGGATGTCGATCGGCTCCATCAGCGATTCCTTCGCCATCAGCATCGCCTTTTCGGCCGTGCCGCCGATACCGATCCCGAGCATGCCGGGCGGGCACCAGCCCGCGCCCATCGTCGGCACCGTCTTCAGCACCCAGTCGACGATCGAGTCGGACGGGTTCAGCATCACGAACTTCGACTTGTTCTCCGAGCCGCCGCCCTTTGCCGCGACCTGCACGTCGACCTTGTCACCCGGCACGATCTCGTAGTGGATCACGGCCGGCGTGTTGTCCTTCGTGTTCTTGCGGGCGCCTTCCGGCGGATTGACGATCGACGCGCGCAGCACGTTGTCCGGGTGCGTGTAACCGCGGCGCACGCCTTCGTTGATCATGTCGGTGAGGCCCATCGTCGCGCCGTCCCAGCGCACGTCCATGCCGACCTTCACGAAGATCGTGACGATGCCGGTGTCCTGGCAGATCGGGCGCTTGCCTTCCGCGCACATGCGGCTGTTCGTGAGGATCTGCGCGATCGCGTCCTTCGCGGCCGGGCTCTCTTCCAGCTCGTACGCGCGGCCGAGGGCCTGGATGTAGTCGAGCGGGTGGTAGTAGCTGATGTACTGCAGCGAATCCGCGATGCTCTGGATCAGGTCTTCCTGTTTGATGACGGTCATGGCTGAGACTCTGTGGGGACAGTGGGGAATGCGTTTATGCGTTGGCGGCTGCTTCGGCCGGCTTGCGGGACACGGCCGCGACAGGCGCGTGCGGCTCGTGGAAATGGGCCGGGTGCGTGTGCGTCGTCAGGCGGTCGACCCACGCCATCACGAGCGCCGACACCAGGAACGACACGTGGATGATCACCTGCCACATGATCGCGTGCATCGTGTGCTGATCGGGGTTGATGAAGGTCTTCAGCAGGTGGATCGACGAAATGCTGATCAGCGCCATCGACAGCTTGACCTTCAGCACGCCCGCGTTCACGTGGTCGAGCCATTCGGGCTCGTCGGGGTGGCCCTCGATGCCGAGGCGCGACACGAATGTTTCGTAACCGCCGACGATCACCATGATCAGCAGGTTCGAGATCATCACCACGTCGATCAGGCCGAGCACCGCGAGCATCACGCTGACTTCGTCGAGGCTCGTTGCATGCGACAGCAGGTGCCAGACTTCCTTCAGGAACAGGAACACATAGACGGCCTGCGCAACGATCAGACCGAGGTAAAGCGGAACCTGGAGCCAGCGGCTCATGAAAATCAGCGCGGGAAGCGGGCGAAGCGGGCGACGCAAGGGGCGGCCGGGCGAATGCGGGGCAGACATGTTGAAGGTGCGGGCGCGGTGCGCAGGTATCGGGGGTAATCTTGAAAAGGCGCGCTATTGTAACGCGTCGGCCGGCGCGACTGCAGCGACGCGCCGGCATGGCCAGGGACGGATCAGGAGGCGGCGGCCGGCACGCGTTTCACGCGCAGGCTCGCCAGCACGATCCCGGTGACGACACACGCGAGCGCGATGCCGTGGGCGAGCGTCGGGCGCTCGCCGAGGAACGCGATGCCATACGCGGCCGCGGCGACCGGCAGCACCGCGCTGAACACGCCGGCGAGGCTGCCCGGCACGTGGCGGATACCCTTCATCCACAGCCAGAACGAGAAGATGCTGGCCGACAGGCCGTACCAGACGACGAGTGCCCAGGTACCGGCCGGCACGCTCGCGTAATCGAAATGCCACATCGCCGATGCGCCGAGCGGCAGCATCAGGCACAGGCCGAACAGGTGCGTGTACGCGCAGATGTCGATCGGCGCGAGCGTCTGCGTGAGGCGGCGCGACAGGATCACGTAGATCGATTCGCAGCACACCGCGCCGAGGATCAGCAGGTTGCCGGTCAGCGAAGACGATGCGCCATGCCCGGTCGCGCTGCCGTTCGCGAGGTTGATCGTCACGACGCCGGCGATCGCGAGCGCGATCGACACGAGCGCACGGCCGTTCGGTTTTTCGCGCAGGATCAGCCATGCGAACAGCGCGACGATCGCCGGGATCGTGCTCGTGATCACGCCGGCCGCGACCGCGCTCGTGCGCTGCACGCCGTTCAGCATCAGCAGCGTGAACATGAAGGTGCCGAAGAATGCCTGCAGGAACAGGTTCAGCCATTCGCCGCGCTTGACCGTGCGCATCTTCACCGGGCTGAACAGCGGCCACAGCACGGCGATCGCGATCACGAAGCGCAGCGTGGCGAGGATGGCGACGGGAACGAAGACGACGATCGATTTACCGATACCGACATTGCTGCCGACGAACAGCATCGACAGCACAAGAAAGAAAGCGTAGCGATTCAAGCTGGAATCCGGAAGGCGAGTTCAGTTAGGATTGTAGGGTCGCGCTCGTTGCAGCGTAAAGCTACAAGCGGCGCCGCCCGGCGGGCGAAACGGCCGTGCCGCGTAAGTGACGGGTAAGTTGGAGCGCTTATTGTGGAAACGGTCGGGTCGCCCGGTCGCCATCGTGCGGCATGGTGCGGCGCAGCATCACGCAGCGGCCTTCGGGCCGTGCGTGAGTGGTGGGTAGGAGACAGCGGCGCGCATGCGCCGGCCAAGACGCGCGGCGCGCACGATCGCGCCGCCATGCAGAGGATTCATGTTCACCAAGGGGTAGTCGATGTCTGC
>NZ_CAJNKE010000485.1 GCF_905232215.1 Burkholderia sp. LMG 13014 | reverse complement strand
CGGCGTGCTGGCCGCGCCGTCGCTCGTGCGCGCAAAGCCGCGCACGGTGCGGATTTCCAAAGGCTATGGCGTGCTGTACCTGCCGCTGCTCGTGATGGAGAAGCAGCGGCTGTTCGAGCGGCACGCGGCGCGCCACGGCGTGCGTGACGTCGCGGTCGACTGGGTGCTGCTCGACGGCGGCAATTCCGTCAACGACGCGATGATGGCCGGCACGCTCGACTTCGCGGGCGCCGGCGCGCCGGGTTTCATCGAGCTGTGGGCGCGGGCGCGCGGCATTCCGAACGTCGAGGTGATCGGCATCAGCGGGCTGTCGACCACGTCGCTGTCGTTGAACACGAACCGGCCGGGCCTCGTGTCGCTGCGCGACTTCACGCCGTCCGACCGGATCGCGGTGCCGGGCATCCGCACGTCGCTGTCGGCGGTGGTGCTGCAGATGGTCGCGAGCAAGCAGCTCGGCCCGAAGCATTTCGCGCAGCTCGATTCGATCACCGTGAGCCTGCCGCATCCGCAGGCGATGCAGGCGCTGATCCGCCGCGAGAACGGCGTCACCGCGCATTTCACGTCGCCGCCGTTCTCGACGCTCGAGCTGCGGCAGCCGGGCATCCACCGCGTCGTGAATTCGGTCGACGTGCTCGGCCCGATGACGCACGACGTCGTATTCGCGCCGAAGCGACTCGTCGATACGGAGCCCGCGCTGGCCGTCGCGTTTCTCGGCGCACTCGACGAAGCGAACCGCCTGATCGCGCAGGACCCGCGCGCGGCGGCGGCGCTCTTTGCGGCGTCGTCGGGCGTCGGCCTGTCGCACGACGACGTGATGCAGATGCTCGCCGCACCCGACACGCGCTTCTCGGTGCTGCCGAACCAGCTGATGGACTACGTCGAATTCCTGTACCTGGCCGGCACGATCAAGGCGAAGCCGCGTGCGTGGCACGAGATGTTCGCGCCGATGCTCGACGCGTACCGGTCGGGCTGATATCGCCGCTCACTTTCATCGAAATATCCTGCGCCCGTGCGTTCGTCGCGCACGGCGCCGCTTCAACCGATATGCAACCCATACGCAATCGCTATGCAACCGATTCACGCAAGGAGCCCGAAGTGAACGCCACTGATACCCTGGACCCCGCGTCCGCCGAAGAACAGCGCATCATGTCGAAGATGGCGCGGCGCCTGCTGCCCATCCTCGTCGTGATGTTCCTGATCGCGTTCATCGACCGGCAGAACGTCGGCTTCGCGAAGCTGCAGATGGTGCACAGCCTCGGGATGACGGAAGCCGCGTTCGGGCTCGCGTCGTCGCTGTTCTTCATCGGCTACCTGCTGTTCGAGGTGCCGAGCACGCTCGCGCTGCATCGCTACGGCGCGCGCGTGTGGCTCGCGCGGATCATGCTGACGTGGGGGCTCATCACGGTGCTGATGGGATTCACGACGTCGATGCCCGCGTTCTGCGCGCTGCGCTTCGTGCTCGGCATCGCCGAGGCCGGCTTCTATCCGGGCGTGATCTACTACCTGACGCTGTGGTTTCCGCAGAGCTATCGCGCGAAGGTGCTCGGCATCTTCACGCTCGGCAGCGCGCTCGCGAACATGCTCGGCTCGCTGGTCGGCGGCGTGCTGCTGAGCCTGAATGGCGTGTGGGGGCTCGCGGGCTGGCAGTGGGTGTTCGTGGCGACGGGTATCCCGGCGGTGATCGTCGCGGTCGTCGTGTTCCGCGTGCTGCCCGCCTCGGTGCGCGACGCACGTTTCCTCGACGACCGCGAGAAGCAGATCGTCGAGACCGCGCTCGAACGCGAGAAGCCCGCTCAGGCCGAGCATGGGCAGCCGTGGAAGGCGCTGCTCGATCCGCGCGTGATGCTGTTCGCGGCGACCTACATGCTGATGTCGACGTCGTTGTACGGCGTGACGTACTGGCTGCCGACGCTCGTGAAGTCGTTCGGCGTGTCGAGCACCACGAACGGTTTCCTGAGCATGCTGCCGTGGGCACTCGCGGTGCTGCTGCTGCTGTGGCTGCCGGCGAAACTGCGCCGCGCAAAGAGCATCCTGCGCACGATCGCGATCGTCGCGGCGCTCGGCGCGCTCGGCTTCCTGCTGAGCCTCGTGCTGCCGTCGACGCCGCTGCGCTTCGTCGCACTGGTGCTCGGTGGCGCATGCATCCCGCTGCTGTATCCGTGCTTCTGGTCGATGCCGCCGCGCTACTTCACCGGTGCGCGGGCGGCGGCGAGCGTCGCGGCGATCAACTCGATCGGCAACCTCGGCGGCTTCTTCAGCCAGAACCTGATGCCGTTTGCCGGCAAGGCGACGGGCACCGCGTTCGGGCCGATGATCGTGCCGATCGTGTGTCTCGCGCTGCTCGGGATCGGCGCGCTGGTCGCGTGGACGCGGTCGGAGCGGGGGATGGTGGCGGCGCGGGCATGACGGCGCGCGGCCTCATCGCATCGTCAACTGGTCCCCGACGATCGAGAAGTTGGCCGAGGCGTGCGTGTTCGACATCAGGTACTTGAGCGCGTCGATGTCCGGCGCGGTCGTCGTGAATTGTTCGTCGCCGTCGAAGATGAAGTCCCACGTGATGATGCGGTTGGTGTCGGGATCGGCCACGTGGATCTCCTTCAGCGACGCGAGCGGATACGCGCGCTCGTGCCAGTCGAACAGGTGCCGGACGTAGAGGTGATCCGGCGAGACGATCTCGTAGCGCCGCAGGAACGGTATCGCGATGAGGAGGAGCACGGCGGTCGTGACCAGCCCCTGGCGGGCCGCGCGCCACACGACGGCCCGCGATGCGCGACCGCGCGGCTTGGTGCGGTAGTGCCGGTAGGCGGACGGTACGATCAGCCACGCGGCGAACCACCACGCGATCGCGATGAACCCGAGCGGCACGTTCATGAACGGCACTGAAAAGGCGGCGACGAAGGTCGTCGGAAAGTCCAGGAGCCGTGCCGTCGACACGAACCCGAGCCCCATGTAGCTGCCGACCGGATGCGGGATGAACACGGCCGTCGTCAGCGCTTGCAGCGCGAGCAGGATGGGCCAGCACAGCAGCGATACGGCAAGCCAGCCGGCCAGGACCGCTAGAAGGATGAGTGCATAGGTCAGGATGGATTTCATCGTGATGGAAGCGCGAGGTCCGGACGGCTGGCGCGTGAGCGGGATGCGAGATGGCGACAAATTGTAACGTTGTCCCGAAACGGGGCATGCGGGCCATGTCGCGATTGGGGGCTGGCTTCCGAGCAGGACGCATGCAGCGCATGCGTTGCGGTTGGCAGGATGACACTTTGCGCATCCTGTCGAGGCGTTACCATGCGCTGCGTGCCTACCCGCGCGCGCCCCCATCCCCACCATGCGCGACCGTCACCTGCGCATGCGACAGCGGAATCTCCACCTCGACCGTCGTCCCTTCGCCAAGCGTCGTTGCGATCCGCAGCGTGCCGCCGACGAGATACGCGCGCTCGCGTAACCCGACCAGCCCGAACGATCCCGACTTGCGCGGCACGCCGGGATCGAATCCCGCGCCGTCGTCGCGAATCGTCAGCGCGATCGCATCGTTCGCATGCATGAGCTCGACGTTCGCGCGCGACGCGGCCGCGTGCCGCGCGACGTTCGCGAGCGCTTCCTGCGCGATGCGGAATACCGCGGTCGCGTAAGGCTCGTCGAGCTGCAGTTCGGGCGGGGCGACATGCAGCGTGCATTCGATGCCGTGACGGTGCCGGAAATCCTCCACGAGCCATTGCATGGCCGCGGCGAAGCCGAGATCGTCGAGCATCAGCGGGCGCAGGTCCGACGCGATGCGGCGCGTCGCGGCCACCGCGCCGCGCGCCAGCGCGTGCATCGCCGCGATCTTGCGCGCCAGCAGCGCATCGTCCTGCGGCACGCGGTCGATCAGCCATTCGAGGTCGTTCTTCAGCGTCGCGAGCGTCTGCGCGAGTTCGTCGTGCAGCTCGCGCGCGATGCGGCGCTGCTCGGCTTCGCGTGCGCTCGCGCTGATCGCGGCGATCTCGCGCAGCTCCTCGCGCGACGCCTGTAGCGCCCGCTCGGCACGCACGCGATCTTCGACTTCGCGCCGCAGGTCGCGGTTCGACGCACTCAGTTGCGCGGTGCGCGCGGCGACGCGCTGTTCGAGCCGTTCGTTCGCGTCGTTCAGCTGCGCGCTCTTCTGCACGACGAGCAGGTGCTGGTAGCGCGCGCCGGCCAGCGCCCGCACCGTCTGCGCATGCAGCCGGCCGTTCTCGAACAGCATCGCGAACAGCACGACGGCGGACGCGACGAGGCCGTACGCGCGCCCTGCGTAGAAGCCGAGGTCGTAGCGCCCGTGATTCAGCATCGACGACAGCGCGATGTCGAACAGCCACGCGACCAGCACCGTCATCACCCACAGGTCGAGCACGGAATGGCGTCGCCGCCGCTGCCACATCAGCATCAGCGCCACCAGGTTCAGCCCCCAGACGATCGTGATCGCGTTCGTCATCGTCGCGGCCATCCGGTTGCCGTTCATGATGCGCGGCAGCAGGTCGTG
>NZ_CAJNKE010000484.1 GCF_905232215.1 Burkholderia sp. LMG 13014 | reverse complement strand
GCGCCGACGAGCCGGGCGTGCTGTGGGCCGGCACGATTCCCGGCGGGCTGTTCCGCTCCGACGACGGCGGCAGTTCCTGGGTGCTCAACCGGGCATTGTGGGATCGCCCGGAGCGCGCCGAATGGGGCGGCGGTGGATACGATGCGCCGGGCATCCATTCGGTGATGGTCGATCCGCGCGACAGCCGGCACGTGACGGTCGGTATCTCGTGCGGCGGCGTCTGGCAGACCGCCGACGGCGGCGCGACGTGGCGCGTGACCACCGACGGCATGGAAGCCGACTACATGCCGCCCGAGCGACGCGGCGAACCCAACATGCAGGATCCGCACCGCGTCGTGCAGTGCGCGGCCAACCCGGACGTGCTGTGGACGCAGCATCACTGCGCGATCTTCCGCTCGACCGACGGCGCCGAACACTGGCGGCGCATCGAGGCGCAGCCTTCGAGCTTCGGCTTCGCGGTGGCCGTACACCCGCTCGAGCCGGATACCGCGTGGTTCGTGCCGGCCGTGAAGGACGCATGCCGGATTCCGGTGAACGGCCGGTTCGTCGTCACGCGCACGCGCGACGGCGGGCGCAGTTTCGAGCAGTTCACGAACGGCTTGCCGGCCGCACCGGCGTACGACCTCGTGTATCGGCACGGGCTCGCGGTGGACGATTCGGGCACGCGCCTCGCGATGGCGTCGACGACTGGCGGGTTATGGACGTCCGACGATGGCGGGGAAAACTGGCGGCTGGTGTCTGCGCATTTGCCGCCGGTTTATTGTGTGCGGTTCGGGTGATGGCGGGTGGGAGGCTGACAGATCCCTGTATGGGCTATCGGAAATGGGGCGCAACGACGAACTGGAAATGTTTTTCACGGACGACTGAGCCAACCTAAAACATCTCCGCCCACCATTCGCCCGGAACCTACGGAAACTTGACCGTTCGCGTCAAATCGCAAAGCCAACTGCTCTCTCGAAGAAGAGAACGGACCGGGATTTTGCTGAACGATTTCGATTGATGCCGTTTCGACACGAGAGACGATTGCGACATGCCCATAGGGATTTAACATCCAGGGTGAAAACACGACGATATCGCCGACTTTTGGAACACCCGATCCCCCGTTGCCGTACTGGATCAGGCCGCGCGCTGCGTTAAGTTCGCCATCCTCAAGACGAGAGTCAAAGAAGTCCTTCGCATTTCCACGGGAGTCGGGCATGCGATGGCCATAGCGCTCAAAGTAATACCTCTTCACAAACTCAACGCACTGCCAACGTAGCCCGAGGTTGTATCCGTCAGCCGTTACGGTTCTTCCATCGACATGACCCGTGAGGCCGTTGAAGTACACCGACACGCCATTGAACTGATCGACAACATCTCCAAGAGACCGGGACCCGTTCAGATTGACCTTGGTACAGATCCAACCGACCGCAATGGCGACCGCGCATCCGGTGAGCAATCGCCGGAGCAAGATGCGGCGAGCTGAAGCCGGCATTGTTTTCCTAATCAAAGAAACATGTCGCGACATACGTACGATCTCAACTCACTTGCAGAACATGCCGCCATGTGACGTCTTGCCCGTTGATTTGCGGGAACGGCATGTTATGGGCAAACGTCTGCTTGCCGACGGGTAATTCCAGGCACTCCCATGTGCCGGGCCAGGGGCAGGGCTCGCCAGAGCGTCTTTTCCAGCCAGGCGCGTCCAATCGAGATTGCAGGTCAGCTTTGGATTGCAGTTCCTGGAATCGGCGTTCCTCTTCGTCCGCGGGAAAGAGGCTCGAGTGCGCGCGGTACGCAAAAGCAATGTCTCCGGTCTCGCCGTTACGGTCGATGTAGACATAGAACCGCTTTCCTTCCAGCAACGTGTAGAAGGTGTAGTGATCGATGGGGATCATCTTGGGCTCACCGTCCCCGTAGTCTCTGAACCCACTGACGCTATAGACGATCTGCGGCCGAGGATCGAAGCGGGAACCTAAACCCATATCATCGACCGACGATGGTACTGTCGGTCGAAAGCCTTCTGCCACGGATTCCTCTTTGAGAGCACGGACGATCCTCATCTGAAGGATCTCCACTTGCTCATCGGTGAATGAAGGTGGGAATATCCGCCGCATTGAGGTATCGACATACTGCGTTCCTTCCGGGTAGTAGGCCCTGTTTTCGTCTCTCACTGGTATGCGTTCGTACATGCCGTTGGCGAACCATTTGGTCGCGTCGAACAGCGGTGCATCTTCCGACACCCGCATCATGATCTTCTCATTCATGGCACGCCTACCCCCAACTGCGAAAATCGAGGCAGACGCCACTAGTGCGAATACCAGGACCAATACTGTCGTTCTGTTGTTCATGCTCGCGCTTTCGGCTTGAAAGTGCGAAACCCCATGGGCAATCCTTCCGGCGTACTACCCGACCTGACGGGATTCACAGCGCCCAAGGGATCCAGAGGTAGGTTGATATCCGGATCATTTTCATATCGACTACGCGCCTCCATTCGCTTCGCCAATCGAAATTCCCGATCGGTGTAGGGTCTAACGGGCACCTTCGGCGGTGGTTCCCCCGGGATTTCGTTCATGGGCCCCTTACCCAAGGCCAACGTTCGTTTCCGGTAAGAAGCCATTTGACGATTGTAGGCATCCACCTCCCGTTCATATTCATCGATCTTCGGCAACGTTCTACTTGCCGCAAGCCGTTCCTCCCCGGTCCCATAAGTCCCGTCATAGTTGGATCGTCGCGGAAATGCCCGCACTTCGACGTCCCCTGAATCGGCCATGACCTGCGCCAGGCTCTCTCCATATTTAGGATCTTCGCCGGGGTCCAGTTTTTTACCGATATCGTGTCCAAGCCCCGTGCGGCACGCATACGAAAATATGGTTGCATCATCATCGAATGCCATTGGCACCAGCATCCGCGCCTGATTCAACCCGTAGCGGATCTGCCAGGACTCGCCAACGTCATATCCGAATTCAATGCTGTGTACGAGGCCATGCGAGAAGATGTCCAATTGTTTGATAAGCCGCTTCTTGCTCCGACGTGCCGCAATGAATGTGACAAGATCGGCAACATCAATCAGTTCTCGATAACTGGCGCGATGGTCCACTTCTACGATCTTTTGCAGCGCGTCAAGAAGCTTGCGCGGATACCCCCTTGTGAAAACGAGAAAGACACGCTGTATCGCATAATCGGCGGTCCCCTCCGGGTACTGCCTCAACTGTCGTATCCCTTGATTGATAAACATCATCTTGTTGCCTTTCCTGGCACGGACATAGAACGCCGGGTCGGAACAGCCCGCTACCGTGACGTAGTCGAGGTCAGCAATAGCGTCCACCTCGGTCAACGGGTTATCCGGGCCAGTCGTACTTTGCTTTCGTTGCTCCATGGCAGACCTCAGTAGTGGATACTCTGCTTGCGCAGGTGTGCGGCCGCCTCTCTTCCCCATCGCAACGTCACCGCGCCAGGCTGGCCGGTGTAGATGCGTGCAGTCAGGCCCTGCGCGTCGGTACGTCCGATCACCCGCTGGCCTTCAGCTGTTTCCGCGCAATACAAGACATCGGCAAGCGCCTCGCCGGTGCGCGAGTGCTTGACGAGAAACTGCTCGCTGAAGCCGGTTACGGAGGAATGGACACCCCTGGACAGCAAATCCAGCACGTGGCCGTTGCCATCGACTTGTTGCCGAAGCGGCCCTTTTATATGAATGGCGACCCCGTCGAGCGTGATACCCGAACTGTCGATGGAGATACTGCCTCCCGGCCCTTCAAAGACGACGCGCGCTCCCGCCTGAAGGTGATAGTGCATCGTCCGTCGTTCGATGCGCTGCCCCGCTTCCAACCGATGGCTGCCATGAACTAGGTGCTCCGCGTGCCCACCCACATCGACCCGATGATTGGCCGCAATCGTGTCGTGACGGTTGTTGCCGATCGCTTCCGAGTGGTTCATACCGGTGCGAATCGTCCGGTGACGTTCGATGGTGAGGTCTTCGTCCTGCCCCACCCGTTCGCGGCGGTCCCGGCCGATTGAAAGTCGTTGATCGTTTCCAATGCCGACCGCTTCGTCATGTCCAACCTCCTCGCTACGGTTGTGCCCAATGAACGTGGCTTCGTCGTGGTTGACGTGGATGTTCTGGTCGCGCTGCGCGTGAACGTAGATTTCTTCTTGTCCTGCTTCGTCCTCGAAACGCAGCTCGTTGAAACCTTCGCCCTTGTGCGTCTGGCTCTTGATCGTCATCCGCGTCTTGTGTCGCGGCAGTTCGTACGGCGGTAGCTGCAGGCGGTTGTAGGTGCGGCCGGTGATGACCGGCTGGTCCGGATCGCCCTCAAAAAAGTCGACGATGACCTCCTGACCGATGCGCGGAATCGCCATGTGTCCCCACAGCGCCCCCGCCCAGTTCTGCGCAACACGGATCCAGCACGAGCTGTGCTCGTCGTGCTGGCCCTCACGATCCCACGGGAACTGCACCTTCACTCGGCCGTACTCGTCGGTGTAGATCTCTTCGCCCTCCGGGCCCACGACCACCGCCGGCTGCGGGCCG
>NZ_CAJNKE010000483.1 GCF_905232215.1 Burkholderia sp. LMG 13014 | reverse complement strand
GAACGGGATCACGACGGTCAGGCCGAGCACGTACGCGTTGCCGACCCACGCAAGCTGCGCGACCGACGCGTGCAGCTCGCGCTGCAACGCCGGATACGCGGCGTTCAGCATGAACATGTTCGCGAGATCGATCGCGAAACCGAGCAGGTAGACGGCGGCAATTCTGGAACGGTCGGGCATGGCGGCGGGAACATCACGAAACGCCGCAGTGTAGAAGCCGGCTCGCACATCGGTAAGCGGCCGGATTCGACGAGTCTCGTCGAATTTCTTTGACAATCGGATCATGCGGCGACCACGCCGCGCATCCGTGCAACACACCGCACGCCACACGCGGCCGCACATTCGGGTACCCTTCGAGCGATCCAACGCATAGACAGGACCCACGCCCCAACCATGGTGAGCCTCGATCGTTTCGCCGTCTTCCGTGCCGTGGTCGAAGCCGGTTCGTTCACGGCCGCCGCCACCGCGCTGAACCAGGCGCGGGCGGCCGTCAGTTTCAACATCAAGCAGCTCGAAGCGGAGCTCGGCGTGACGCTGCTCACGCGGACGACCCGGCGTGTCGAACTGACCGACGCCGGCGAGCGCTTCTACCAGCGCTGCCTGCGCGTACTCGAAGAAGCGGAAGGCGCGATCGACGAGGTGCGCGGCGAGCATGGCGGCATGCACGGCGTCCTGCGCGTGACGTCGACGGTCGAGTATGCGGCGCGCGTCCTCGCGCCGATGCTGCATGTGTTCACCGCGCAGCATCCCGCGTTGCGCGTGCGGCTCGAAACGCATACGTCCCAGGCCGATCTCGTGCGCGACCGCTTCGACGTCGCGATCCGGCTCGGACGCGACGCGCACTTTCGCGACCTGCCCTATCGCGGCGTCTGCCTCGCCACCTACGACGTGCTCGCCGTGATGGCACCCGACCTGCCTGCGCAGGCCGGGCTGCCGCACCCGGCGTCGCCCGACGACCTGGCCCGCCTGCCGCAGCTCGGCCACAGCCGGCTCGAGCGGATCGCCGAATGGATGCTCACGGATCGCGCGGGCAACGAACATGCGTTTCGACCGGCCAGGAAGCCTCACGTCGTCGTCGACAACGCATCGGTATTGAGCGAACTGGCGCGCCAGGGCAGCGGCGTCGCGCTGCTGCCCGAATGGCTCGTACGCGACGATCTCGAAAACGGCACGCTGGTCGACGCGCTGCCCGCGTACCGGTTTCCGCAGCAGAACGTCTACGCGCTATACGTCGCGACGCGGCACGTGCCGCAGAAAGTGCGCGCGTGGGTGGATTTCATGAAGGCGCAGTTGCGGCACGGGCACTGAGCGCCGTTTGCGTGCGTCGCCGTGCGCAGGCCGCCGCATCGGAGCCGGCCGTACGATACGACCGGCTCCCGTTACCGCACTTTCAGTTCCGAGCAGTCAGTGCGAATGCCTGTGCTGCGAGGCCCCCGCATCGACCGCGTCGACCGAACGCGTCAGCCACGGGCCGATATCCATCTCCTCGTATCGCACGAGCCGGGCCTTGCGCGCACGGCGATACGCCCACCAGATCGCGACGAACAGCGGAATCCACACGTAGATCGACAGCACTTCCATCCAGTCGATGCGGGCCGCGAAGAACGCCTGGTAATCCTGCCCGAGCGAGATCACGATGCAGATCGCGATCGCGAACAGCGGCCCGAACGGGAACCATTTCGCGCGGTACGGCAGTTGATCGAGCCGGTAGCCCTGCTTCAGGAACCCCTTGCGGAACCGGTAATGGCAGACCGCGATGCCAAGCCACGCGATGAAGCCCGTGATGCCGACCGTATTCAGCAGCCACAGATAGATACCCTGGTTGTTGGTCAGCGACGTGAGGAAGCACAGCCCGCCGACGGCCATCGTCGCGTACAGCGCGTTGCGCGGCACGCCGCCCGGCGACAGCGTCGCGAACATCGCCGGCGCGCGCCCTTCCGCCGCGAGGTTGTACAGCATCCGCGTGGCCGCGTAAGTGCCGGAATTGCCGGCCGACAGCACGGCCGTCAGGATCACGAGATTCATTGCACCGGCCGCGAGCCGGAAGCCCGCGTGGCTGAACACCAGCGTGAACGGGCTCACGCCGATGTCGGTCACGTCGCTCTTCAACAGATTCGGATCCGTGTACGGCACGAGCAGGCCGATCACGAAGATCGCGAACACGTAAAACAGCATGATCCGCCAGAAGATCTGCTTCACCGCGCGCGGGATCGTCTGGCGCGGATTCTCCGATTCGCCGGCCGTGATCCCGACCAGCTCGGTGCCGAGAAACGAGAAGCCCGCGATCAGCGCGACGCTCATCATCGCGTGCACGCCGCCGACGAACGGCGCGTCGCCCGTCGTGAAGTTGCGCAAGCCGACCGGATGCCCGTTCCCGATCAGGCCGGCGGCGATCAGCAGCCCGGCCGCGATGAACGCGACCACGGTGACGACCTTGATCAGCGAGAACCAGTATTCCGATTCGCCAAAGCCGCGCACCGACAGCGTATTGAGCAGGAAGATCAGCACGAGGAAGCCCGCGCCCCACCAGATGCCGGGTATGGTTGGAAACCAGTAGCGCATCACGATCTGCGCGGCGACCAGCTCGATCGCGATCGTCACGGCCCAGCTGTACCAGTAGGTCCAGCCGAGCGCGACGCCGAAGCCTTCGTCGACGTACTTCTCGCCGTAGATCGCAAACGAGCCCGATACCGGCATCAGCGCGGCCATCTCGCCGAGGCCCGTGACGACGAAGTACACCATCAGCCCGATCGCGATATACGCGGCGATCGCACCGCCCGGCCCCGCCTGCGCGACTGACGCGCCCGATGCGACGAACAGCCCCGTGCCGATCGAGCCGCCGATCGCGATCATCGCGATGTGGCGGCCCTGCAGACGGCGCTTCAGCGTCGTTCCGGACGGCGCGGCCGTCTCCACTGCCGCTTGCAAAGCATCCATAGTGTTCACCCTGATTGTGATTCGAGCCTGACGATTTGATTCGGAATGCAAATCGTCAGGCCCGGTCATTCCCGTCGAAACCGGCCCTTCCCGGCCGGCCGCCTCACATGACGCTGCGCTTGATCGCCTGCAGTTCGGCCGTCGTCACGATCTTCTCGATCCGGAACCGCGGGCTTTCCAGCCACACGTTCGCGATCCGCCGGTACTCGTCGAGATCCTCGCACGCGAGCCGCACGAGAAAGTCGAACGTGCCGCTGACGAGCCAGCAATCGAGCACGGCCGGATTCGCACGCATTTCGTCCTCGAACGGCGCCTGCGAACGCCCGTGGTCGGCCAGCGTGATCTGCGCGATCACGACGATCGGCTTGGTCGCGCGCGGCGCCTTGATCACCGCGCGGTACCCTTCGATCACGCCGAGCGCCTCGAGCCGCTCCACGCGCGCCTGGCAGGGCCGCGGCGTGAGATTCACGAGTTCCGACAGCTTCCGGTAGGAAATCCGCCCGTCGGTACGCAGGATGTCGAGGATCCGGAGATCGATCTTGTCGAGCTGCATCTTCTTGTCGGTCATCCGCGTTCGCTCCGGTCGGGTCGTGGCTGGTGCGCGGAACGTCTCCTGTTCCGCGCGAGGGCCACATTATCCGGCCGAAGCGGCCGCGCGCCAATCGGCTAGAACCGCAGCGACAGGCAGGTCAGCCCGCCGTCCATCTTGCGGAACTCGCTCGTGTCGATCACGTGCAGCGGCAGCCCGAGCGATGCGATCGCATCGTGCACGCGCGGGTAGCCGGCGGGTGTGATCAGCGTGCCGTTCACGCGCAGCGTGTTGCCCGCGTATTCGTCGGCGGCCGAGATCGCGATCCGGCGATAGTCGGCGAATGCCGGATGCGCGGCCAGTGCTTCGGTCACGAGCAGCGTGTCGTCGCCGAGCGCGTTGACGACCGACTTCAGGTGCAGGCCGGCGCCCACCGGCACCGCGACGACCGAGTAGCCGTAGCGCGACACGAGCCATTCGAACGCGGCGATGCCTGCGGCGTCGGTGCGGCCCGTCAGGCCGATGTAGAAGCGCTTGCCGACCTGCATCACGTCGCCGCCGTCGAGACGGCCGTCCTGCATCGGCAGCAGGTCGCGATGCGCGGCGAGCGCCGCTTCGATGTGTACCGTCTCGCCACGCCGCGCGGGCGCACCGGGCCGCGTGATCACCGCGAATTCCGGCGTCACGACCGCGGTGTCCTCGACGAAGTGCGAATCAGGGAACGCGTCCAGCGGCGGCAGTTCGGTCAGCTCGACGCCGAGCGTGCGCAACGCGTCGCAGTAAGCGTGGAACTGCGTGAGCGTCTTGTCGTAATCGGGCGCGCCGAGTTCGGCGGTGGTCAGGCCCGCGCCACAGGACGGCGCGGGGCGGCGAACGATCGCTTGCGTGAATTGCATCGACTCCTCCATGGTCAGCGCCACACCCGTGCTTCAACGGGGCGGCTGCGTTGTGTCCGGACCATTATCGGAAGCCAAATTGCGCAATTCGCGTCGATTTCGGCGGTGCCGACAGCCGATTGCGTCGAATTGCACGCGGCGCGCAGCGGATTCGG
>NZ_CAJNKE010000482.1 GCF_905232215.1 Burkholderia sp. LMG 13014 | reverse complement strand
GCCGAGCATCTGCATCTGGTCGGCGATGATGTCCGTGCTGTAGCGGTCGGCCCCGGTTTCCTTGTCCTGCCACTTGCGGGTCTTCAGGCGGCCCTCGACATAGACCGACTTGCCCTTGCGCAGGTACTCGCCGGCGATTTCTGCCAGCCGGTTGTAGAAGACGACGCGGTGCCATTCGGTGTCTTCGCGCCGCTCGCCGGTGGCCTTGTCCTTCCAGGTGGAGGTGGTGGCGATGGACACGTTGCAGATCGCGCTACCGTCTGGCGTGTAGCGCACCTCGGGGTCGCGCCCGAGGTTGCCCACCAAAATGACCTTGTTCACTGATGCCATGCTGTCTTTCCTTTTCTCGTATGGGCGGCCGCCTTCAGTGCGCGCGGTGCCAGCGCACGACCTCGGCGGCCAGGTTGCGGGCGGCCTCGTCATGGGGAAGCCGCCCGGTGTCCATCATTCCGTTGTGCCAGCCGTGCCAGTAGGACTTGCTCTTGTCGCTCCCCGGCTCCGGCGCGCCGTGCAGGCCGGCGAGGTAGCCGGCCACGCATTCGCCCTCGTCGAGGACGGCCAGCTCGTTGATGGTTGAAAGGGGTTGGTATTCGCTCATCTGGGCAGCCTCCCGCAGCAGGGCGCGACGAAGCGCGCGGCCAGCTCTTGCTTCAGACGAAAGAGCAGTGCATCCGTCGTGGCCGGGTCGAGGCCGGCCGAAAGGCAAAGCTGCACTGCTACCGCGTCATGATCGAGGTCGGCTCCGGGTATCGCGGCCCGTTCGATGGGGCCTGGGGCCGCGACAGGCCGGCAGCTAGTCGTCATCGCTGCCCCGTTGCAGGCACTTCAGCGTCACGCCCTCGGGCGCGTCGATGACCAGGGCCGGCTGGAAGCCGTTGCGGTAGTCCTGAGCCTCGATGTGCATGGGCCAGCGCGGGAAATCGCGGTCTTCGGCGTCCGGGTCGTAGTTGGCGACGCCGATCAGCCAGCTACCGCTGTTGCCAGGGCAGTGCTGGCCGGTGACGACCACGCCGAGCTGCGGCTGGCCGTCGATGGCCGGGCCGAGCACCAGGTATTCAATCGGCTTGCCGCTGGCGCAGTTGTCGTAGTCGTCCTTGAAGTGGGCGACTTCGCCGAAGGTGTCGTCGCTGTAGCCCTCGAATCGAAGAATGGGCATGGTTCTCTCCTTGGGGTTGGTGTGATGGCGCTCAGTCGCGCACGAACTTGTAGGAACCCATCGCCAGCAGCATCAGCAGCGCCCACAGGCAATGCCACGACCCGCTCATCTGGTAGAGCTTGGTGGTCGTCCAGGCGCAGGCGACGATCAGGACGATGTTCTTGACCATCACCATCAGGCCGATCAGCAGTTCAGGGGTGTATTTCTCCATCGCTCTTTCCTTGTGGCGGCCACTGGCCGCCGAGTCGCTTAATCAGGTGGCGCACGCCGCGCCGGCGCTCGCCGGTGCCGCGCACAACCCACAGGCCCGTGCCAGGCCAGAAATCGACGATCAGGTCAGCGGCCGACACGACCAGGTGCGCGCCGCCGTTCTTGGCCTCGAAGGAAATGCCGGCGGCGGTCAAGTTCCGGGCCGAGGCGTCGCGGTTTCCGGCGCGCTTGCGCTGGCTGTCTTCCTTCAGCGCGGGCTTCACGTCGCGCCAGTAGTCGCCCATGTCACCCATGCTTGACCCCCTTGGTTGAGGTGATGCCCAGTTGGGCCTTCCATTCAGCGATGCGCTCGTCGCATCGGCGCGCGCTGGCGCGGTATTCCGCCTCCCGGTCTTTCGCGCGCAGCCTGGCAATCGGGTCTTTCCGTCCAATGGGGGCGGCGCTCAGGTCGCGCGCGGTTTCGCGCGCCTGGGCGGCCAATTTCAGGAAGTGCTTCTTCTCGGCGCGTAGCCGGGCTATCTCGTCCTTGATGGCGTTGCTCATGTGACCAGCCCCTTGCGCCTACGACAGGCTTTTCAGGATGGACTGGAGCTGCCGCAGCTTGCCCAGGTTCTCCACGTTGGCCTCGCGCTCCTGCTCGATGGTCAGCGCCGCTTCCTCGATCTTCGCGGCCAGCTTCTTGAGCCGCGTGCCGAACTCATCGGCCAGGGCCACGACCTCGCCGGACAGTTCGCCCAGGATTTCGATGGGCGAAGGCTCGGGCTGGTGCGCCGGGGCGGTGACGGTCAGGGTGGGCCTGGGACTGGGTGTTGCTTGGGGCATGGGTGCTTCCTTTCTGGGTCGAGGGGTTGGGGTTCGGATGTCGGCGCGCTGGAACATGCCCGTTTCCGGCTCGCGCACGAGGCCGGCTTCGCGCAAGGCACCCAGGCAGCCGCGCACCACGCGAAGATCGGCGTTGCTGCGCTCCACCTCCTTGAGGGCGTTCCTGATCTGGATGGCCGGCGCGTGGCTTCGTCGTAGCCGACGGCCTTGATCTTGTGCGACTCCACTTCCTTCATGGGGATGTGCTGGTAGTCGGCGGCGTCGTCAAAAGCTGCTGCGGGTGCTCGGGTTGCCATGTCGGTAGTCCTTTCGGGGTTGCGGGTTGTGGCCGGGGCGGCCTGGGTTGCCGGCGCCGGCTGTCCGGCCTGCACGGTCTGGATGTGCCGCACCAGGGCGGCGCAGATGCGGGGGAAGTCGCGCTCGCGGTACAGCTTTGCCGACTTGTCGGTGGCGACATGGGGGAAGCCCAGCGTCGCCAGCCCGTCGGCGGTCAGCGCGATGGGCGCCAGGCGCTCGTTGATCTGGCCCAGCTTCAGCGTTGCGGTGGAGAGGCTGCCGCCACCGCCGCCACCCATCGGGCGGCTGTGGGCCGCGCACTGGGGGCTGGCCGTGACGAGTTCCGCCGCCGGCGCTGCTGCCATGTCCACTCCCAGGAAGGCCGATGCGTCCGCGTTGCCAGGGAAGTAGCTCGCAAGACTGTCGGGGCCGTTGTTCTCCAGCGCCGCATTGGCCGGGTGCAGCGGCACGATGGCGGCGTCTTCCGCCTCGTCAAGCGAGCGTTGCTGGGCGGCGGCCGCCTCGCGCTCCTGCTTGTCCTTCGCCTCGCGCTCCAGGCGCTCGGCTTCTTCCTTGCGGATGCGCGCGCGGTCGGCCTCCAGTCGCTCGGCCTCGGCCCGCTTGTGCGCGTCGATGCGGGCCGTGATCGCCAGCTTGAAGTCGTCCAGCGGCTTGACCGCGAGCTGTTGCAGGTCGGGCAGCAGCGCGCGGTGTTCGGCTGCATTGGTGCCCACCCAGGCCAGTTTCGTGCGCAGGTCGCCGGCCTTCTGGTCGGCGGCGATCTTGCCGTTCGCCAGCGCGGTGTCGAGCTTGTCCTGAACGCTCGCCAGGGTCTTCAGGCCCTTGATGACGGCCGCGAAGTCCGGCGCCGGCACGTCCAGGCGCAGGTCGGCAATTTCGCGTTGGAGTTCGGCCAAGTGGTCGGCGAACGCCTTGCGGGCGGCCTCGATCTTTTCCTCGCGCCGCCGCTTTTTCTCGCTCTCCAGCAGCTTTTCTGCCATGAGGCGGTTGTCGCGCGTCAGCTTGTGCAGCGCATCCTTCGCGCGCTTCGCGGCATCGACGCCGGACACCTGGGCCAGCATCTGCGCCTCGGCGGCGTCGAGCGCATCCTCGGCGCGCTTCAGTGCCTTGATTTGCAGGTCGAGGTCGGCGAAGTCCTGGTCGGTCTGCGGCTCACGTATCAGGCGCTCGTCGAGAAACTGGCGCAGAGCCTGCTCGAACACCGTGAAGTTCTCGGCCACGGTCAGCGCGCCGGACACCTGCACCGACACGGCGGGCAGCGCCTGGACGGGTTCGGCGACGATGGCCGGCTTGGCCTCGGGCAGCACGTAGTCGGCCAGGTCGCGGTCGAACTGCGCCCAGCCAGCGCGGATGCGGTCGAACCATTCCGGGTCGGGCCGGACTTCGACCCAAACGAGGTTGCCGGGCGTGCCGTCGGAGACGACGAAGATCACGCGCGCGGCGCCCGTCACCAGCATGATCTGCTGGCACTGCGGCATGTGTTCCTCGGGCAGGATGCCGGCGCGCACCGATGCGGCCAGGGCCTCGTTCCATTGCTTGTGCTCGAACGCAGTGTCGTAGAGCATGGTCAGGCCGTCGCAGGACGCCGACAGGTTGCCGCCCTCGTCTTCGTTCGAGCACGTCACCGGGTAGAGGTCGTCGCCGATGATTTCCTCGACCAGCGGCCGGGCCAGGGCTTCGACCTGGTGCCCGTAGTCGAGGATGTTCACCTGCACCCAGTCGGAGAACTCCTTCGGCGTGCCGGTGTGCTTGATGCGCAGCAGCTCGGAGCGGGTCGTTTTCTTCGACAGGCCCAGCATCGCGGCGGCTTCGCTGGCGCCGTGGTGGGTCAGGCGGAAGGCTTGCCATTCCGGGCTGCCCTGGACAAGTTCGTGGATTTTCATTGCTGCGCACCCCCTTCGGTCGCCCACGACGCGATTTCCATCTTCTGGTCGTCGGTGAGCAGTTCCTTGGTCTGAATCATTGCGATCAGGTCGTTCACCGACTTGCCGCCCTCGATGGCCTTGCGCCACCCGGCTTTCTTCTTCTCGAAGGCTTCATCGCTGCACGT
>NZ_CAJNKE010000481.1 GCF_905232215.1 Burkholderia sp. LMG 13014 | reverse complement strand
GACCGCGATGCGGGCGCCGTTGGCGCTCGTCAACCCGGGCATCATCGCGCGAAAGACCTGGGACTGGTCCACGTTGATTCTCCTTCGTTACGATACTGCCCGGACCGAAACGCGCGTTCCGGCTCAGGCGGCAATGGCTTGCCGGGCGGCTTGCCCCGGCTCGATTCCTAGTGCAGCAAACGTTTGCGGATCAATGTCGATCCAACACGCGACCACCAGACGTCCGTCCACCTGCTTCGGCGAGCCTGCGCGGTGCGCGTGTATGCCGATCCGGCGGAACAGCCGCTCCACGCTCGCGAACGTCACGCCGATCAACTGCCGCGCGCCTAGCTTCGCCGCGCATTCGACGACGGCCGCGAGCATCGGGCGCACGGCCCATTCGGCATTGCCCGGCCCGCCTTCGTCGTCGGTTGCCGCGAACCGGGACAGCTCCCAGACGGCGGCCGACTGCGGCAGCGGCATGTCTTCGGCGATCAGGTCGGCGAACAGCGACTTCAGCAGATACGGGCGCGTTGTCGGCAGCAGGCGCGCACATCCGCACATGTCGCCGCCGGCGTTTCGCGCGAACACGTAGACGGTATCGTCGCGATCGAACTGGTCGCGCTCGAAACATTCGTTCGCCGACGGGAGCGCCCAACCGAGCTGCTCGACGAACACGCGGCGCCGATAGCGCCCGAGATCCGCTGCAAGTTCGTGTGGCAACCGCCCTTCCTCGTGAACGAAGGTCCGCATGGTGTCCTCGGATCTGTGCTTTTGTATGCGTGCATTACATCGCGCAGCACGAGGGGGCTGTAACTGGTAACTCTTACAGGGTGACGGTGGAAAGACGCCGTTTAGGACGTGGTAACGGTTTCTTGATCAACGGGATTGAAAACTGTGCCGCTTTTGCTTATAAAGAGCGCCAGCATCACGGAAATCGTCAGATGAATGAGTGCGCCGCCAGTTGTCACTGGAGCGTCGGACCGGCATGATAGGCGTCGTTGTGCCCGAGCAGGGCAGACGCGACTGCAGCGGGCCAGTCGATGCACGCGAGCCGCGCGGCGAGCGCGGCGGCCGTGCGGAACATGCCGATGTCGGCGCCCGTGGCGTCGACGGCCATCACGTTGCTGCGGACGTCGCCGCCCGCGATCACGAACGCGCCCGTCGCGCGGTCGAGATACCAGTCCCAGCCGACCGTCACGTAAGCGACGCCGGTATGGGCCGGGCGATGCCATTCGGTGTAGCCGGCAAGGCGTGCATCGATGGCGCTGTCGCGCAGTTCCGCAAGCAGCGATGCGTCGAGGCCGCTTGCGACATGGTCGAGCGCAAGCGCGGCCAGTGCGCCTTCTGACAGGCGTACGTAGCCGTCCGGGGACGGGCCGGGGACCGGGTGCAGCAAAGGTGAAGTCATGCGCGGAATGTATCAGCCTCGAACGGGTGCTGGAACCTGACAAGTATGACAGCGTGTCGTTGTCGGAGAATGAATGGAACTGCGCTGGCAGGATGCCTACCAACAATTCAGCGCCGCGGAAGACGAGCAGCAGCTCTTCCAGCGGATCGCCGCCTATTCCAAACGGCTGGGATTCGAATACTGCTGCTACGGCATTCGTGTGCCGTTGCCCGTATCGAAGCCGTCGGTCGCGATCTTCAATACCTATCCGGACGGCTGGATGGCGCACTACCAGGCGCAGAACTACATCGAGATCGATTCGACGGTGCGCGACGGCGCGCTCAGTACCAACATGATCGTCTGGCCGGACGTCGACCTGATCGAACCGTGTCCGCTGTGGCAGGATGCGCGCGATTTCGGGCTGTCGGTGGGGGTCGCGCAGTCGAGCTGGGCGGCCCGCGGCGCGTTCGGCCTGCTGAGCATCGCACGCCATGCCGACCGGCTGACACCGGCGGAAATCAACATGCTGACGCTGCAGACGAACTGGCTCGCGAACCTGTCGCACTCGCTGATGAGCCGCTTCATGGTGCCGAAGCTGGCGCCGGCGGCGGGGGTCACGCTGACCGCGCGCGAGCGCGAGGTGCTGTGCTGGACGGCCGAGGGCAAGACCGCGTGTGAAATCGGCCAGATCCTCAGCATCTCGGAGCGGACGGTCAACTTCCACGTCAACAACATCCTCGAGAAGCTGGGTGCGACCAACAAGGTCCAGGCGGTCGTCAAGGCAATCTCGGCCGGGCTGATCGAGACCCCCTGACAGGGCACGAGGGCGGGCGGCAGCGCGGCACGCGGCTGCCGCCAGGCCGCTCACTCCATCATCGGCTCCGCCTCCTTCGCGGTCCAGCTCACGCTGGAAATGCTCTTCTCCATGCTCATCCGGCTCGCGATTTGTTCGAGCTTCTGCTGATCCTTCGGATGCAGCTTCAGGGTCGCGGTCACCTTCAGCCGGTCCGGCTGGTCGGGCACGTCCTCGCTCGTGAGGCTCTGGAACGACAGCGGCTTCGCGTACATCGAGTTGGACAGCAGCGTGCGGATGTGCACTTCGTCGGAGGCCAGGCAGATCACGGTGATCTGGTATTCGCGCACGAGATCGGCGTTTGATACGGGCGTCGCGTTGATCGCCTGGCTGACGCTGCGCAATAGCGTATTGGTCAGCAGCACGACGCCGGTGCCGGCGAGCGCCGGCACGTAATGACCGGAACCGGACAGCACGCCGACGGCGGCCGAGCACCACAGCGTCGCGGCGGTGTTGATGCCCTGGATCGAGCCCTTGTCGCGCATGATCACGCCGCCGCCGAGGAAGCCGACGCCCGACACGACGTAGGCGGCGATCTGCGTGACGCCCGCGACGCCGTTGCCGGTCAGCACGCCGAGCGTGACGAACAGGCACGCGCCGCTCGCGACGAGCGTGATCGTGCGCAGGCCGGCCGTGCGCTGGCGCATCTGGCGTTCGATGCCGATGGCGACGCCGCAGGCGAACGCGGTGAAAAGACGGAGTGCGAAATCGAAAGTCATGGTTGTCCTGCCGTGCAAGGAGCGCGTGCCGTTTCGCGTCGCTGCGGCGCAATGCCGAAGGCGACGCGAAGATAGCCGTCATCGCGCGGTACTGTACCGCGTGAATGCGTCATTCAGTGTGAAACGGTAGGCGTGCGGCTCGCGGAACGCGAGCCGGGCAGGAGAACTGCGTCGGACAGGCGTTCAGGCGGCAAGCGGCGCACGCAACGGAGTGCTGCAACTGTCCACGACGGTTCCTGAAGGAAGAATGGGCGGCATTCTAGTGGGCGGCGAGCGCCTGCGTCAACCGCCGCGCGGCGGTTGCGCTACTGCGCCGAGCCGATCGTCCCCGTCGCGAGCGCGAGTGCGGCAGCGGCCGATAGCGCACCGGCATAGCTGTCGACCTCCGCGTTGCGGGCCGCGAGCAACTGGCTTTGCGCGATCGTCGCATCGGTGACTGAACCGACGCCATTCCGGTACGCGGTGAGCGCCGCGTCGTAGCTCGTCTGCGCGGCATCGACGAGCGCGTTCGCGGCGTCGTGCGACGCCAGGCTCGTCTGCACCGCGTTCTGCGCGGCGACGACCTGGCGGACGGCTTCCTCCTTGGTTCGCGTGAGGCGCGCGGATGCGCTTTCCGCATCGTTGCGCGCCTGCATCAGCACGGCCGAGCGCAGGCCGCCGTCGTATAGCGGGATCGTCACGCCTAGGAACACGCCGCCGCCGTAGCGGCTGCCGTTCAGGTTGACGGTCGGTGCCTGGTCGCCGATCGCGGGCAGTGCGGAGATGGACGTTCCGCCGCTCGCGTACGACGTCGACGCGGACAGGAAGATCTTCGGCATGAACGCGGCTTGTGCGGCCTTGATCTTCGCGCGATTGGCCTTTTCAAGCGCGAACGCACCCTGCAGGTCGGGACGGCGCGCGATCGCATCCGACACAATCGCGTCGACCGACGAGCCGAGCGCGGGCGGCAACGGCCGCTTCGGCAGCGCGGCGATGGTCGGCTTCGACAGCGGCGAGATGCCGAGCGCGGAGACGAGGGCGAGGTAGCTGTCGCTCTCCGTGCCGTTCGCCTGCACGAGTGCGAGGTTCGCCTGCGCGCGGTTCTGCGTCGCCTGCGCAAGCTCGACGACCGTGCCGACGCCATGCTTGAGCCGCGCGCGGGAGGCCGCGAGGATCGCGTCCGCGTTCGCGAGGCCCTGCTGGGCGCTGAGGGCGCGCGAGCGTGCGGCTTCGTAGCGGTAGTACGCGACGGTCACGTCGTGGATCACCTGCTGGTGCACGGCCGTGAATGCAACGTTCGACGCTATCGACGCCTGCTCGGCCGCCTCGACACGCGCCGCGCGGCCACCGAAATCGAACAGCAGCCATTGCAGCGACAGTGCCGAGATGGTGCCGTGCACGCTGGAGTTGCTCGACGAATCGCCGAGGAACGTCGACGTCGAGCCGTGGTTTGCCTGGTACCCGCCCATGGCTGTCGCGGACAGCTTCGGCAGGTAGGCGGTCTTGGCCAGGCCGACCGCGAGCGCGGCGTTGCGCGCGTCGTTCCACGCGATGCGGGTCAGCGGGTTCGCCGATTCGGCGAGATCGATCAGCTCGGGCAGCGTGTACGCATGCGCGGCATCGAGC
>NZ_CAJNKE010000480.1 GCF_905232215.1 Burkholderia sp. LMG 13014 | reverse complement strand
GCCGCGACCCAGCAGCCGGTGGTCTCGCTCCATATCGATCGAAATGAATGATTCACGACAACCCCTCTCTCTTGTTTTGATGTGGTTTTCACTGCGGTGCAGTGAAATCGCAATCCGCGGTGGGGAATGGCGTGAATGGGTGTGCGGCGGTCGTGGCCGTGTCTCTGCCCATCGCGATTCGTTATGCCGAGGATGAGCGGAGTCTATTGACCGGAAGGGCGGGCGATTGTCGGGAAGCTTACAAATGCGGAATTAATGCTGTTTTCGCCTGGTATTTTTTGTTTGTGTGATGAATCGAACTGAGAGCCTTTGTGGGTAAGGGTTGGGTCGATTTTTTGTGTGTGACGTCGTGATCGCCGTTTCGGTGAGGTGACGCACGGTTTGCGTCAGGCTGGTGCTTTAAAATGCGGTGTGCGGATTATGTGCATGCTGGCGATGTGATTTATTCGTTTCTCTTTTTGGCGATTTTCTATTGGAAATGAATTAAATCAAACGACTATCGCGTGACGTCGCTTCGAGATACCGGAATGTGGGCCGGGTGAAACGGAGTTGGCACGGATGAGCGATAGGGGCCGGCGGCAAGCGTCACGGTATCGTGTGTGCAAAACGGCCCGCCGCGATCGTGCATGGCGGGCGACCGTCTTGCGGAGCAGCGGCTGGCAGGGAAGAGGCGCGGGCGCGCCGCGCCGCGCTCAGAAGTCGATTGCGTCGTCGGAATCGACGTCGGCCGCGGTGGCGAGCGCCTCGCGTGCGTCGCGCGGCGCCGACGCCGATGCGTCGAGCGCCGGATTGCGCAGCTTCTCGAGCACGCGCTCGGGCACCGGGATCCGCATCCGCGCGGCGACGTCGCCGCACTGGAACATGATCAGCTCGCCCGGCTCGAATGCCGTCCAGACCTCGTTGTCGGTGAGCGGCTGCGTCGCGATCACGGCGACGCGATCCTCGGGCGTCGTGTATTTCGCGAAGTCGATCGACAGGTCTTCGTCGACGAGGTGCGCGGTCGAGAACGGCCAGCGCCGCACGAGGTAGTGCAGCCGCGTCGAGCAGTGCGCGAACAACGCCTGGCCGTTCGACATCAGGAAGTTGAACACGCCGTGATCGGTGATGCCGCGTGTCAGTTCGCCGACGCGCTCGAACAGCTCGGGCAACGGCGGCTGCGCACCGGGGAACGCTTCGCGCAGCCCCTGCATCAGCACGCAGAACGCCTGTTCGCTGTCGGTCGTGCCGACCGGGTGGTAGACGCTGCCGTCCATGTCCGGTGCGTAATCCTGCAGGTCGCCGTTATGCGCGAAGATCCAGTGCCGGCCCCACAGCTCGCGCATGAACGGATGGCTGTTCTCGAGCAGGATGTGGCCTTGCGTGGCCTTGCGGATGTGCGCGATCGTGTTCTTGGACTTGATCGGGTAGCGCTTCACCATCTCGGCGATCGGCGATGTGGCCGATGCCTGGTGATCGATGAACAGGCGGCAGGCTTTATCTTCGAAGAACGCGATGCCCCAGCCGTCGGCATGGTGATCGGTGAGCCCGCCCCGGGCCGCGAAACCTGTGAAGGAGAATGTGACGTCCGTCGGCGCGGCGCAGTTCATTCCTAAGAGTTGGCACATTTTACTTGGGGCAGCAGGCTGAGGCGGGGGGGTAACGAACCGGGCGAACCCCGGTACAATGCGGCTTCTAGCATATCACCGAGCCCTGAGCGGTAAAAAGCGGATTCCGCCGGCCGAAGGCCCCGTGTTGCGGTTTGCCGTCAGTCGGCCCGCGCACGCGCGTTCCGGCCCCGCCGATGGCCCGGCCGTTCCTCACGACGCCTCCTATGACTGCCTCGAACGCTTCCTCCCCGGCGACGCTCTCGCTCGCCCGTCCCGACGACTGGCACCTGCACCTGCGAGACGGCGACATGCTGGCCGCCGTGCTGCCGCACACCGCACGCCAGTTCGGCCGCGCAATCGTCATGCCGAACCTGAAGCCGCCGGTGACGACCACCGCGCAGGCGCAGGCGTATCGCGAGCGCATCCTCGCCGCGCTGCCGGCCGGGATGACGTTCGAACCGCTGATGACGCTGTACCTGACCGACAACACGCCGCCCGACGAGATCCGCCGCGCGCGCGAAAGCGGCTTCGTGCACGGCGTGAAGCTGTATCCGGCCGGCGCGACGACGAATTCCGACCACGGCGTCACCGATCTCGCGAAGTGCGCGAAGACGCTCGAGGCGATGCAGGAAACCGGCATGCCGCTGCTCGTGCACGGCGAGGTGACCGATGCGTCGATCGACCTGTTCGACCGCGAGAAGGTCTTCATCGACCGCGTGATGACGCCGCTGCGCCGCGATTTCCCGGGCCTCAAGGTCGTGTTCGAACACATCACGACGAAGGACGCGGCCGACTACGTGCGCGACGCGGACGCCGCGCCCGGCCTGCTCGGCGCGACGATCACCGCGCATCACCTGCTGTACAACCGCAACGCGCTGTTCGTCGGCGGGATTCGCCCGCATTACTACTGCCTGCCGGTGCTGAAGCGCGAGACGCATCGCGTCGCGCTGGTCGAGGCTGCGACGTCGGGCAACCCGCGCTTCTTCCTCGGTACCGACAGCGCGCCGCATGCGCGCGACGCGAAGGAAACCGCGTGCGGCTGCGCAGGCTGCTACACGGCGCTGCACGCGCTCGAACTGTATGCGGAAGCGTTCGACCACGCCGGCGCGCTCGACAAGCTGGAAGGCTTCGCAAGCTTCTTCGGCGCCGATTTCTACGGGCTGCCGCGCAGCGCCGAGACGGTCACGCTGCGTCGCGAGGCATGGGAACTGCCGCGCGAGATCTTCGCGGGCGATACGCCGGTCGTGCCGCTGCGCGGCGGCGAGACGATCGGCTGGAAACTGGCGTGACCTTCGCGCCGCCGCGCGAACCTGGCCAGACGGCCGGTAGCGGGGCGGCGAATTTTGCGCGAATCGACTGGTTCGTGCCGTGGCTCGCGTCCTATGCGGGGCCCGGCCGCGTTGCACAGGCGGCCGCACGGACAGGCGAAACCACGATTTCGCGCCGCTCCCGGTGCTCGGCGTGCCGGGCTGGTGCGACGCGAATGCCGAGGCTGCGTTTTACGACGATCCGGCCGTGTTTCGCAGCGTTCGCCGTTCGCGCGCTGCCAGCGGCGGCGCGCAGTGCTAGAATGCGCGTCGCAAAGCAGGCCAGGCAGTCGCGGCCTCGCCGCCTTCGGGCGCGCGGGGGCGAGGAAAGTCCGGACTCCACAGGGCAGGGTGATGGCTAACGGCCATCCGTGGCGACACGCGGAACAGGGCAACAGAAAGCAAACCGCCGATGGCCCGGCGCAAGCCGGGATCAGGTAAGGGTGAAACGGTGCGGTAAGAGCGCACCGCGGCGACGGCGACGTTCGCCGGCACGGTAACCTCCACCCGGAGCAATTCCAAGTAGGCAGGCGCGCATTTTCGGATGCAGGACGGGGCCCCCGTCTCGTCTGCGGGTAGGAAGCTTGAGCGCGTCAGCAATGGCGCGCCTAGAGGAATGGCTGCCACGCGTTGCGTGCTTCGGCGCGCAGCGTGCACAGAATCCGGCTTATCGGCCTGCTTTGCGGTTCGAATGCGAAAGGGCCGGCGTCTCCTTGCGGAGCGCCGGCCCTTTTTTCATGCGCGCTCGCCGTGCGTTCAGCCGGCGACGATGTCGAACGAATGCGTGAGTTCGGCCGTCTTCGCGATCATGATCGACGCGGAGCAATACTTGTCGTGCGACAGGTTGATCGCGCGTTCGACCGTGGCCGGGTTCAGGTTGCGGCCGGTGACGGTGAAGTGGAAGTGCACCTTCGTGAACACCTTCGGGTCTTCGCTCGCGCGCTCGGCCTTCAGCGTGACCGAGCAGCCGCTGACTTCCTGGCGGCTCTTCTTCAGGATCAGCACGACGTCATAGGCCGTGCAGCCGCCGGTGCCGAGCAGCACCATTTCCATCGGGCGCGGCGCGAGATTGTGGCCGCCGCCTTCGGGCGCGCCATCCATCGTGACGAGGTGGCCGCTGCCTGTCTCGGCGGAGAACGCCATGCCGTCCTGACCCATCCAGCTTACTTTGCATTCCATGCTTGCACTCCAGCGTTGCCTGATTCGGATTCGATCCGGCATTGTAGCCCGCTGCGCAACGGTCGGCTGATGCGCTGCACGACGCGCAACGCCAGCGCCGTGCGCGCGGGGCGCCAGGCGGCCAAGTCCCCTTTGCATTTAGGGGTTTTGCTCTAGGCGAGGGCGGTTCCCGATCCGGCTTTCCGGGATCAGATGATTGATTTCAAAGAGAAAACCCATTTTTCAAACGCGGCGCCATAAATTTCGCATTATGGTGTTTGATTTCGTAATGCAAATTTTCTTGTGAAGTCGGCAACGCGTTCGTATAACGAGCCTCATTGGTTGTCGCGCTGCGGCAACCTCCGAATGTCTCCTCCACCCTCCTCCTATGGTGGATTAAGCCCGAACCAGCCGTTCGGGCTTTTTTTCGTCCCATGCAAACATCGGCGCGCGGCTTGCGCGCGCTGGCATCGTTATGCGGGCTGCCTGGCGGCCGGCTGCGATGTTGCATCGA
>NZ_CAJNKE010000479.1 GCF_905232215.1 Burkholderia sp. LMG 13014 | reverse complement strand
CCGACCGCGAGCTTCAGCGGATTCAGGTGGCCGGCCTCCGGATCGTGCAGCGCCGCGAGATAGCGCGCGCCGCCGATCCATTCGGGCATCTCGTCACGGCCGATCACGCGCAGCCGATCGTAGCCCCAGCGCTCGGCTGCCTCGTCGCGGGCCTGTTCGAGCATCGCGATGCGCCGCGGCCGCACCGCCGCCCACAGGCTGCCGGGCCGGTAGTCGATATCGAAACCGTGCCGAACGGGCAGTTCGCGCACCTCGGCCGCGGCCCAGCGCATGCTGTCCCACAGCAGGCGCGCACCGTCGCGGCCAAGCGAATCCTCGAGCGGCTGCATGTCGCACGACCAGCCGAGCAGCGCCTGTCCGCCGTTGCGGCCCGACGCGGCCCACGCGACACGGCTCGCTTCGAGCACGACGACGCGCTTGCCGGCGAGCGCCAGGCGCAACGCCGTATGCAGCCCGCTGAAACCCGCGCCGACGACGAGCACGTCGGCGTCGATGCGTTCGTCCAGTTCCGGACGATGCGGGATCGGCGCCGGGTAGGTGCCGGCGTAGTAGCTTGCGACGTGACGGTCGGACTGCGCGAACATGCGGACTCCCGTGAAATTTTCGCCCATAAATTTCATGAAAAATTAGCACGGCAATTTCACGGAGGCAAGCGAGCAAAAAAAAGGCGCATCCGACTGATGAATCAACGCTGCGCCGTTAGTCTGGTTAGCTGAAGATTCGCCGCCCTGGCAGCCCCGGCCCGCGTCGAAATGGATTGTCGCGACAGCCGCGAAGATCGATGGCGTCCAGGTCTGGCGGGTTCGTGCTTCCCTCCTCGATCGCCGTAGTCGGCCGGGTCGGCCGGCCTGCCGCCAGCCGCACGCACCTGCCTGGCCTAGGGTGCAGAAACCGGAAACATCGGCTCGACCTGCGCGCTCGCCCGCGGCATGAGGCGCGCCGGATCGGCCGATACACGACACGCATTGCGCGTGAACCGCACCGGCCCGGTGAATATTCCCGCCATCCACTCGGACGAAATTTTTACGCTTGTAAAAATTTTGGACTGAGAGAATGACGCGCAGAAACAGAGCGTCACCCCTCCAAGCACGGCCCCCGTAACCCCTTTCAGACCCAACCCAATCGCTGACGGGAGACAAGATGCCCACGAACCGGGATGCAAGCCCGATGGACGAATCGGATCACGGAGAATTCTCGCTGAGCGAAGTCCCGCTCGAGAAACGCACCGGATTTCTGTCCATCACGATGGTGTTGTTGAGTTTCACGTTCTTCACGGGAACGATGTTTGCCGGCGGCAAGATCGGTGTCGCCTTCGACGTCGTCAGCATGATCCAGATCGCCGTCATCGGAAACCTGTTGCTCGCCGCCTATGCGGCATCGCTTGCGCTGATCGCCGCCCGCAGCGGCCTGAATGCGGTACTGATGGGGCGATTCTGCTTCGGGGAAGTTGGCAGCAAGCTGTCCGATTTCCTGCTCGGCTTCGCCGAACTCGGCTGGTACGCATGGGGCACCGCGACGGTCGCGATCGTATTGGTCAAGCTGCTGGGTTGGCCGCCCTCCGTTACCACGCCGTTGATGATCCTCTTCGGCTTCGGATTTTCCATCACGGCCATCATCGGCTATCGCGGCATGGACGTGCTGTCGCGCGTCTCCGTGCCGTTGATGTTCGTGCTTCTGATGACGTCGATGTGGATCGCCACCCGCGATATCGGCGGGTGGGCCGGCCTCACGCATATCGCGCCGTCTCATCCGATGCCGTTCTCGGCCGCCGTGACCATGGTCATCGGCACCTTTGCCAGCGGCGCGACCCAGGCAACCAACTGGACCCGCCTCGCACGCAGCGCGCGCAGCGCCGTCTCGGCCAGCATGATCGGATTCTTCGTGGGCAACGGCCTGATGATCATCGCGGGCGCATACTGCGCAATCGTCTATCAGCAAGCCGACATCGTCGAGGTGATGATGCTGCAGGGCCTGTCGATCGCGGCGGTCGTGATGCTGTGCCTCAATCTCTGGACCATCCAGGGGCCGACGATGTACAACGTGGCGGCCGCCGGATGCCATCTGCTACGCACCGAACGGCGCCGCACGCTCGTACTCGTGGGCGCGGCGATCGGCATCGTGCTCGCGGTCGGCGGGATGTACGAGTTGCTGATTCCGTTCCTGGTGCTGCTCGGCTCGATCATTCCGCCGGTCGGCGGCGTGATCATGGCGGACTACTGGTACCGCCATCGCGGGCAATACCCGTCGCTTGCCGCCGCCCGCCTTCCGCGCTTCAACCTGGTCGGCCTGGCCGCGTATGCAATCGGCGCCGGACTCGCCTATACATCGCCGTGGATCGCGCCGATCGTCGGCATCGCGGCGTCCGCCGCCGCCTACATCGTGCTGCTGCAGATCGCCCGCGCGTTCACGCGCGCGCCGTCCGTTCAGGGTGAATGATTCCGCTGCACCCTCCCGCTCCCCAAAACAACAGGAATCCTCATGAAAATCATCAACGCCAGATTGCGCGGCCGTAGCGGCCTCTTTACGATCGACATCGATGCGGGCACGATTCGCGGCATCGGCCTCCAGCCGTCGCCGCTGACGTCTCAAGCGGACGACGTCATCGATGCGGGCAGCAATCTCGTCATCCCGCCGCTGGTCGAGCCGCATATCCACCTGGATGCGACGCTGACCGCGGGCGAACCCGAGTGGAACATGAGCGGCACGCTGTTCGAAGGGATCGAGCGGTGGGGCCAGCGCAAGGCCACCATTACCCATGAGGATACGAAAGCCCGCGCCCACACCACGATCGGGATGTTGCGCGACAACGGCATCCAGCACGTGCGCACGCACGTGGACGTCACCGATCACACGCTTGCCGCGTTGAAGGCGATGCTCGAGGTCAGGGACGAAGCGCGCGATCTCATCGATCTGCAGATCGTCGCCTTCCCTCAGGAAGGCATCGAGTCGTTCGAGAACGGACGTGCACTGATGGAGCGCGCGATCGACATGGGGGCCGACGTCGTTGGCGGTATTCCGCATTTCGAGAACACGCGCGACCAGGGCGTGAGCTCCATCAAGTTCCTGATGGAGCTCGCGGAGCGCAAGGACTGCCTTGTCGACGTTCATTGCGACGAAACCGACGATCCGCAATCGCGCTTCCTGGAAGTGCTTGCCGAGGAAGCGCGGGTTCGCGGGATGGGCACGCGCGTCACCGCCAGCCACACGACCGCAATGGGTTCCTACGACAACGCCTACTGCTCGAAGCTTTTCCGGTTGCTGAAGCGGTCGGAAATCCATTTTGTTTCGTGTCCGACCGAAAGCATCCACCTGCAGGGGCGTTTCGACACCTTCCCGAAACGACGCGGCATTACGCGTGTCGCGGAACTCGATCGCGCCGGCATCAACGTGTGCTTCGGACAGGATTCGATCAAGGATCCGTGGTACCCCATCGGCAACGGCAACATCCTGCGCATCCTCGACGTCGGCTTGCACGTGTGCCACATGCTCGGCTACGAAGACCTGCAGCGATGCCTCGACTTCGTGACGGAGCACAGCGCCCATGCGATGTCCCTGGGCGATCGCTATGGCATCGCGGTCGGCCGGCCGGCCAATCTGCTGATCCTCGACGCGGATTGCGACTACGAAGTGGTTCGCACCCAGGCCAAGGTGCGATTGTCGCTCCGTGCCGGGAAGGTCATCATGCAGCGCGCGCCTGAACGCATCACCTATCCTGAAGCAGGCCCGCGTTGAGCGGGCGACGACGCTGGTCCGACATGCTGGAGGACACATCGTGACGCACCCGTCCGAGCCGACTGCAGGAACGCCCGGCCGGCCTCATGGCCGGCGCGAAGCGCTGCGCGACACTCTCGAGGCGGCCATTCTCGCCGCCGCCGAAGAATCGTTTTCCGTTTACGGATTCGAGGGGAGTTCCGTTGCGACCATCGCAGCGGCCGCCGGCCTGTCGAAGCAGAACCTGATGTACTACTTCCCCACGAAGCTGGCGCTCTATCAACGCGTGCTGGACGACGTGTTGCGGGACTGGCTCGGCAGGATGCGGGAGTTTGCGGCGCCCGATCACGAGCCCGCGGAGGCCATGTCGGCCTATATCCGGGCCAAACTCGAATTCTCCAGAAATCGCCCGCATGGATCGCGGGTTTTTGCGCTGGAGATCATCGGTGGGGCCAAGACCTACGGAAAGGAAATCCGCAAACAACTGATTCCGGTGTTGCGCGACGACATCCGGGTGCTCGAACGCTGGATCGAGGAAGGCAAGGTCAGACAGGTCAATGCCGAGCACCTGTTCTTCCTGATCTGGGCAGCCACGCAGGCGTATGCGGATTTCGCCCCCCAGATGCTGCTGGTGCTCGGCAAGCGTGCGCTGGGAAACGACGATTTCGACGCGGCTTACCGCACGATCTCGGATCTGGTGCTCAACGCACTGATCACCGGCGACAGAAAGACGGATTGACCGCTTGACCGCCTCCGTCGCCGTTCATGCACGGCACCCCGGCGCCGTCGTCGACACGCGCCGGGGAACCGCCGGTCAGTCGTGCTTGTAGCGCTTCTTGTTCTTGTACTTGTTGCCGT
>NZ_CAJNKE010000478.1 GCF_905232215.1 Burkholderia sp. LMG 13014 | reverse complement strand
GGACGCGTGCGTGAGCCGGGATCAGCGCGCGGCGCTCATGCGAGCGGCGCGTCGTTCGGTGCCGCATAGCGCGCGTTGATCGCGTCGCTCATCGCGAAGTCGAACGACAGCCCCTTCGGCGGCACCGGCGTCATGAACCACGTGTCGTAGAGCGCGTCGATCTCGCCACGCTTCATCGACTGCGCGAGCACGCCGTCGACGAGCGCCTTGAACTGCGGATCGTCCTTGCGCTTCATGAACCCGCAGGCTTCCGACGATTGCGGCGTGCCGACGATCTGCCCGTCGGCCGGCTTCGCGGCGCGCTGGCGCACGCCCGCGAGCAGCACGTCGTCCATCATGTACGCGGCCGCGCGGCACGATTCGAGCGTGAGACGTCCTTCGCCGCAATCCTTCGCGCTGATGTGATCTGAATGTTGCCAAAAACAAAATAAATGCAACAAATATTAAGCGCCGGATCACATGGGCCGATCCGGCGGGCCGTACCGGGCATCAGGGAAACTCCCAAGTCGAAATCGGTGAAATACGGGTTGTCTAGACAAGTTGGCGTGGCTACACTTCAATCCATTCCGAACTTGTCTAGACAGGATTGCTCACATGATTACGTTGACCCCCGGCCACCTGACCCTCCCGCAACTGCGCCAGATCGCACGTGAATCCGTGCAGCTCGCGCTCGACCCGGCCAGCTTCGCGAAGATCGACGCCGGCGCGAAGGCTGTCGCCGACATCGCCGCGAAGGGCGAGCCGGCCTACGGCATCAACACCGGCTTCGGCCGCCTGGCCAGCACGCACATCCCGCGCGACCAGCTCGAACTGCTGCAGAAGAACCTCGTGCTGTCGCACGCGGTCGGCGTGGGCGAGCCGATGGCACGCTCGTCGGTGCGTCTGCTGATGGCGCTGAAGCTGTCGAGCCTCGGCCGCGGCCACTCGGGCATCCGTCGTGAAGTGATGGACGCGCTGATCAAGCTGTACAACGCGGATGTCCTGCCGCTGATCCCGGTGAAGGGCTCGGTCGGCGCATCGGGCGACCTCGCGCCGCTCGCGCACATGTCGGCCGTGCTGCTGGGCGTCGGCGAAGTGTTCATCCGCGGCGAGCGTGCAAGCGCGATCGACGGTCTGCGCGTCGCGGGCCTCGCGCCGATGACGCTGCAGGCGAAGGAAGGCCTCGCGCTGCTGAACGGCACGCAGGCATCGACCGCGCTGGCGCTCGACAACATGTTCGCGATCGAAGACCTGTACCGCACCGCGCTCGTCGCGGGTGCGCTGTCGGTCGACGCGGCAGCCGGCTCGGTGAAGCCGTTCGACGCACGCATTCATGAACTGCGCGGCCATCAAGGCCAGATCGACGCAGCTGCGTCGTATCGCGACCTGCTCGAAGGTTCGCCGATCAACCAGTCGCACCGCGATTGCGACAAGGTGCAGGATCCGTACAGCCTGCGTTGCCAGCCGCAGGTGATGGGCGCGTGTCTGGACCAGATGCGCCATGCAGCCGACGTGCTGCTGGTCGAAGCGAACGCCGTGTCGGACAACCCGCTGATCTTCCCGGATACCGGCGAAGTGCTGTCGGGCGGCAACTTCCACGCGGAACCCGTCGCGTTCGCAGCCGACAACCTCGCGCTCGCCGCATCGGAAATCGGTGCACTGGCCGAACGCCGCATCGCACTGCTGATCGACGCGACGCTGTCGGGCCTGCCCCCGTTCCTCGTGCGGGACGGCGGCGTGAACTCGGGCTTCATGATCGCGCACGTGACGGCTGCCGCACTCGCATCGGAAAACAAGACGCTCGCGCACCCGGCATCGGTCGACTCGCTGCCGACCTCCGCGAACCAGGAAGACCACGTGTCGATGGCGACGTTCGCCGCGCGCAAGCTCGCCGACATCGCGGACAACACGAAGCACATCCTCGCCATCGAACTGCTGGCCGCCGCGCAAGGCGTCGACCTGCGCGCGCCGTACCACACGAGCCCGAAGCTGGCGCCCGTGATGGAAACGATCCGCGGCAAGGTCGCGCACTACGAGCTCGACCACTACTTCGCGCCGGACATCGCCGTGATCGCGAAGCTGGTCGGCGAGCGCGCGTTCGCGAAGGTTGCGCCGTTCTCGTTCGCATCGGAACAGTAAGCCCATGAGCGCGCCGGTCTACCAGGAGATCAAGGACTTCATCCTGGGCCGTATCCACGCAGGCGAGTGGGAGGAGGGCGACCAGGTGCCGTCCGAGAACGAGCTGGCGCGCGAATTCAAGGTGGCGCGCATGACCGTCAACCGCGCGCTGCGCGAGTTGACGGCCGAGCAGGTGCTCACGCGCATGAAGGGCGCGGGCACCTACGTCGCGCGGCCGAAGTACGAGTCGACGCTGGTGGCGATTCGCAGCATCTCGGAGGAAGTCGGTGCACGCGGGCATGCGTATCACGCCAGCGTGCTCGGCCTCGACACGATCCGCGCCGACGAGGCGCTCGCCGACGAGATGCAGGTGGCCGTACGCACGAAGCTGTTTCATTCGCAGGTGCTGCACTTCGAGAATGACGAGCCCGTGCAGCTCGAAGAACGATGGGTGAATCCGGCGGTCGCGCCGGATTACGCCGAGCAGGATTTCACGAACACGACGCCGAACCTGTACCTGATGCGCGCGGCTCCGCTGCAGCGCGTCGAGTACCGGATCGAAGCGGCGGCCCCGGCGCCGGAACGGCGCGAGCAGCTGCGGATGGACGACGTCGAGCCGTGTCTGGTTTTACATCGACGCACCTGGTCGCAGGGCGTCGTCGCCTCGGTGGCGAATCTGTGGCATCCCGGCAGCCGATACCGCTTCACCGGGCATTTCTGATTCCTATTTGATAGTCATTTTCCTTCGGGAGCAGTCGTCATGAACCATCCGAAACACATCGATCCCCGTCTCGATCCGACGCGCACGATCCGCGCGCCGCGTGGCAACGAGAAAGTCTGCAAGACCTGGCTGGCCGAAGCGGCCTACCGGATGATCCAGAACAACCTCGACCCGGAAGTCGCCGAGCATCCGCATGCGCTCGTCGTGTACGGCGGCATCGGCCGCGCGGCGCGCAACTGGGAATGCTACGACCAGATCCTCGCATCGCTGAAGGATCTCGAAGAGAACGAGACGCTGCTGATCCAGTCGGGTAAGCCGGTCGGTGTGTTCCGCACGCACAAGGATGCGCCGCGCGTGCTGCTCGCGAACTCGAACCTCGTGCCGCACTGGGCGAACTGGGATCACTTCCACGAGCTCGACCGCAAGGGCCTGATGATGTACGGCCAGATGACGGCCGGCAGCTGGATCTACATCGGCAGCCAGGGCATCGTTCAGGGTACCTATGAAACGTTCTTCTCGGTCGCGAACCAGCACTTCAACGGGGATCCGTCGGGCCGCTGGATCCTGACGGGCGGCCTGGGCGGCATGGGCGGCGCGCAGCCGCTCGCGGCAACGATGGCCGGCTTCTCGATGATCGCGGTCGAATGCGACGAGACGCGCATCGACTTCCGCCTGAAGACGCGCTACGTCGACAAGAAGGCGACGACGCTCGACGAAGCGCTCGGCATGATCGAGGAAGCGAAGCGCACCGGCAAGCCGGTGTCGATCGGCCTGCTCGGCAACGCGGCCGACGTGTTCCCGGAACTCGTCAAGCGCGGCATCACGCCGGATTGCGTGACCGACCAGACGAGCGCGCACGACCCGATCAACGGCTACCTGCCGCAAGGCTGGACCGTCGCGCAATGGCGCGAAGCGCAGAAGGTCGATCCGCAGAGCATCGTGAAGGTCGCGAAGCAGTCGATGGCCGTGCAGGTGCAGGCGATGCTGGATCTGCAGGAACGCGGCGCGGCGACGCTCGACTACGGCAACAACATCCGCCAGATGGCGCTGGAAATGGGCGTCGAGAACGCGTTCGACTTCCCGGGCTTCGTGCCGGCGTACATCCGCCCGCTGTTCTGCGAAGGCAAGGGCCCGTTCCGCTGGGTCGCGCTGTCGGGCGATCCGGAAGACATCTACAAGACCGACCAGAAGGTGAAGGAGCTGATCCCCGACGATCCGCACCTGCACAACTGGCTCGACATGGCACGTGAACGCATCGCGTTCCAGGGCCTGCCGGCGCGTATTTGCTGGGTCGGCGTGAAGGATCGCTATCGCCTCGGCCAGGCGTTCAACGAGATGGTCAAGAACGGCGAACTGAAGGCCCCGATCGTGATCGGCCGCGACCACCTCGACACCGGCTCGGTCGCCAGCCCGAACCGCGAGACGGAATCGATGAAGGATGGTTCGGACGCCGTGAGCGACTGGCCGCTGTTGAACGCACTGCTGAATACCGCAGGCGGCGCATCGTGGGTGTCGCTGCATCATGGCGGCGGCGTCGGCATGGGCTTCTCGCAGCACTCGGGCGTCGTGATCGTCGCCGACGGTACCGCCGAAGCGCACGAGCGTCTCGGCCGCGTGCTGCTGAACGACCCGGCGACGGGCGTGATGCGCCATGCGGATGCCGGCTACGAACTCGCGCAGCAGACGGCCCGCGAAGCCGGCCTGAAGCTGCCGATGCTCGGCCGCTGAGCATGACGGCGCTCCACCAGGCGCCGGCTCGGTCAGCAGCCC
>NZ_CAJNKE010000477.1 GCF_905232215.1 Burkholderia sp. LMG 13014 | reverse complement strand
GACGCCGGGCTGCCGGTGACGATGATCGAACGCGACGAAGCATCGCTCGCGCGCGGCCGAGCGCACGTCGAGAAGGTGTACGACGGCCTCGTCGCGAAAGGGCGGATGACGCCGGCCGCGCACGCGGCGCGGCTCGCGCGCTTCAAGGGCAGCACAACGTACGACGCGCTCGCGCAGGCCGACGTCGTGATCGAGGCCGTGTTCGAGGACATGGCCGTGAAGCAGGCCGTGTTCGCAGAACTCGCGCGCGTGTGCAAGCCGGGCGCGGTGCTCGCGACCAACACGTCGTATCTCGACATCGACGCACTGGCCGCGAGCATCGACCGGCCGGCCGACGTGATCGGCCTGCATTTCTTCTCGCCGGCCAACGTGATGAAGCTGCTCGAGATCGTCGTGCCGGCACGCGTGAGCGCGGACGTCGTCGCGACCGCGTTCGCGCTCGCGAAGCAACTGAAGAAGACGCCGGTGCGCGCCGGCGTGTGCGACGGCTTCATCGGCAACCGGATCCTCGCCGTCTATCGCACGGCGGCCGACTACCTGATGGAAGACGGCGCGTCGCCGTACCAGATCGACCGCGCGGTGCGCGAGTTCGGCTTCCCGATGGGGCCGTTCCAGGTCGTCGACCTCGCGGGCGGCGACATCGGCTGGGCAACCCGCAAGCGCCGCGCGGCGACGCGCGACCCGCGGGCACGCTACGTCGAGATTTCCGACCGGCTGTGCGAGCGCGGCTGGTTCGGCCAGAAGACGGCGCGCGGCTACTACCTGTATCCGGACGGCGCGCGGGTCGGCACGCCGGACCCGGAAGTCGAGACGATCGTCGCGGAAGAGCGCGCGAAGAAGGGCGTCACGCCGCGCACGTTCACCGACGACGAAATCATGCGTCGTTACCTGGCCGCGATGATCAACGAAGGCGCGAACGTCGTGCACGAGAAGATCGCGCTGCGCCCGCTCGATGTCGATGCGGTGTTCCTGTACGGCTACGGCTTCCCGCGCTATCGCGGCGGCCCGATGCACTACGCGGACACGGTCGGCCTCGCGAACGTGCTCGCCGATATCCGCGCGTTCGCGAAGGAAGATCCGCTGTTCTGGAAGCCGTCGCCGCTGCTCGTCGATCTCGTCGCGCGCGGCGCGGATTTCGCGAGCCTGAACCGCATCGACTGAACGCCCACCGCATTCGCCACGGACCGAAGATGGACCTTAATTTCACTCCCGAAGAGGAAGCCTTCCGCACGGAAGTGCAGCGCTTCCTGCAAGCCGAACTGCCCGAGCGCATCGCGCGCAAGGTGAAGGGCGGCCTGCATCTCACGCGCGACGACATGCGCGAATGGCACGCAATCCTCAACGCGCGCGGCTGGCTCGCGAGCCACTGGCCGCGCGAATACGGCGGCCCCGGCTGGAGCGTCGCGCAGAAGTTCCTGTTCGACAACGAATGCGCGCTCGCGGGTGCGCCGCGCATCGTGCCGTTCGGCGTGAACATGCTCGGCCCCGTGCTGATCAAGTACGGCAACGAAGCGCAGCAACGCCACTGGCTGCCGCGCATCCTCGACGGCACCGACTGGTGGTGCCAGGGCTATTCGGAGCCGGGCGCCGGTTCCGATCTCGCGGCGGTGAAGACGAGCGCGGTGCGCGGCATCGACGCGCAGGGCGAGCACTACCTCGTGAACGGCCAGAAGACGTGGACCACGCTCGGCCACTACGCGAACATGATCTTCTGCCTCGTGCGCACCGCGACCGACGTGCGCAAGCAGGAAGGCATCAGCTTCCTGCTGATCGACATGAACACGCCGGGCGTCGAGGTTCGCCCGATCATCACGCTCGACGGCGAGCACGAGGTGAACGAGGTGTTCTTCACCGACGTGCGCGTGCCGGCGGCAAACCTCGTTGGCGAAGAGAACCGCGGCTGGACCTACGCGAAATACCTGCTCACGTACGAGCGCACCAACATCGCGGGAATCGGCTTCTCGACGGCCGCGCTCGACCGGCTGCGCGCGGTTGCAGCGAAGGTCACGAAGAACGGCCGGCCGCTCGCGGACGATCCGTTCTTCGCGGCGCGCGTCGCGCGGGTCGAGATCGAACTCGAGAACATGCGCACGACCAACCTGCGCGTGCTGGCCGCGGTCGCGGGCGGCGGCGCGCCGGGCGCAGAAAGCTCGATGCTGAAGATCCGCGGCACGCAGATCCGCCAGGAGATCACCGCGCTGATGCGCCGCGCGATGGGGCCGTATGCGCAGCCGTTCGTCGAGGAAGCGCTCGATGCCGATTACGACGGCGAGCCGGTCGGCCCGGACGAAGCCGCGAGCGCCGCGCAGCAGTATTTCAACAATCGCAAGCTGTCGATCTTCGGCGGCTCGAACGAGATCCAGAAGAACATCATCGCGAAGATGATGCTCGGGCTGTAACGAGGGACGCGACGATGGATTTCCAGCACACAGAAGACCGCCGGATGCTGGCGGATACGTTGAACCGCTTCATCGCCGAACAGTACGCGTTCCCGGTGCGCGATCGCATCGCGCAGTCGGCCGATGGTTTCGATCGCGCGATGTGGCAGCGCTTTGCCGAACTCGGTACGGTCGGCGCGCTGTTTCCCGAAGCCGACGGCGGGTTCGGCGGCGCGGGCTTCGACATCGCCGTGGTGTTCGAATGCCTCGGGCGCGGGCTTGTCGTCGAGCCGTTCCTCGGCGCGCTGCTCGCGGGCCGTGCGCTGTCGCTCGCTGGCGGCGCCGCGCATCGCGACCGGCTGGCCGCGCTGATCGATGGCAGCGCGAGCGCCGCGTTCGCGCATGACGAGCCGGGCTCGCACTACGAACTGACGACCGTGCGCACGCGCGCCGAGCGCTCGGGCGATGGCTGGGTGCTGACGGGCGCGAAGGGTGTCGTCGACCAGGCCGCGCAGGCGGCGTTCTTCGTCGTCAGCGCGCGCGTGTCGGGTCACGACGACGATGCGGCCGGCATCGGCCTGTTCGTCGTGCCGGCCGACGCGCCGGGCGTATCGCTGCGCGACTACAAGAAGATCGACGGCGGCCGCGCAGCCGAAGTGCGCTTCGAACGCGTCGCGCTGCCGGCCGATGCGGCGCTCGGCACGCATGACGGTGAAGCGGGCGCCGAGCTGCTCGAACGCGTGCTCGGCTATGGGCTGCTCGCGCTATCGGCGGAAGCGCTCGGTGCAATGGATGTCGCAAAGGAGTACACGCTCGACTACCTGCGTACGCGCAAGCAGTTCGGCTTGCCGATCGGCAGCTTCCAGGCGCTGCAGCACCGGATGGCCGACCTGCTGCTCGAAGTCGAGCAGGCGCGCTCGGCGGTGATCAACGCAGCCGCGCAGCTCGATGCACCGCGCGCGGTGCGCGAACGCGCGCTCGCGGCAGCGAAGTACACGATCGGCCGGATCGGCACGCTCGTCGCCGAGGAGAGCATCCAGTTGCACGGCGGGATCGGGATGACGTGGGAGCTGCCGCTGTCGCACTACGCGAAGCGCCTCGTGATGATCGATCACCAGCTCGGCGACGAGGATCACCATCTCGCGCGCTATATCGCGCTGTCGAAACAGTAAAAACGCACGACGCGAATGGAGGAGACAAGGATGACGAACGAATCGCGCGCATTGCCGCTGGCCGGCGTGAAGGTGCTCGATTTCTCGCGCGTGCTCGCGGGCCCGTGGTGCGCGATGGTGCTCGCCGATTTTGGCGCGGAAGTGATCAAGGTCGAACATCCGGCGCGCGGCGACGACACGCGCGACTGGGGCCTGAGGATCGGTGACACCGAGACGACCTACTTCAACAGCGTGAACCGCAGCAAGCGCTCGATCTGTCTCGACCTGCAGACCGACGAAGGGCAGCGGCTCGCGCGCGAGCTGGCCGCGCAGGCCGACGTCGTGCTGCACAACTTCAAGTTCGGGGGCGCGGAAAAGCTCGGGCTCGGCTACGACGCGCTGGCCGAGCTGAATCCGCGCCTCGTGCACTGCGCGATCTCCGGCTACGACCGTTCGGGCGCCGAGGCCGCGCGGCCCGGCTACGACCTCGTCGTGCAGGGCGAGGCCGGGCTGATGGCGCTGAATGGCGAAGCCGGCCAGCCGCCGCTGAAGTTCGGCGTCGCGGCGGTCGACCTGTTCACCGGCATGTATTCGGCGCAGGCGATCCTCGCCGCGCTGTATGAACGTCATGCGACGGGGCGCGGGCGGCGCATCGAGATGGCGCTGTTCGACTGCGGGCTGATGATCACCGCGTACTACGGGCTCGACGCGCTGCTGATGAGGACCCGCCGCGCTACGGCAACGCGCATCCGTCGATCGTGCCGTATGGCGTGTTCGACGCGGCCGATGGCCCGCTCGTGATCACGGTCGGCAACAACACGCAGTTCGCGCGTTTCTGCGATGCGATCGAGCGGCCCGATCTCGCGGCCGACGCGAGATACAAGACCAACCTCGGCCGTTCGGAGAACCGTGCGGATCTGCTGCCGGAGATTCGTCGCGAACTCTCGAGCCGGTCGCGCGCGACGTTGCTCACGGCGCTCGCCGATGCAGGCATTCCGTGCGGCGAAGTGCTCGGGCTGCACGAAGCGCTGAAGTCCGAACGCGCGACGCGCGCGGGGCTCGTCACG
>NZ_CAJNKE010000476.1 GCF_905232215.1 Burkholderia sp. LMG 13014 | reverse complement strand
CGTGCAGGGCGACCTCGAAGCCGTGCCGCCGGTCGAGTCGCTGCCCGCGCTGACCGCGCAGCTCGACGATTCTCCACTCGCCCGGATCGCGCGCGCCGAGATGCTGCGCTCGAACGCGGCCGTGTCGCTCGAACGCGCGCGGCGCATTCCGGACGTGACGATCAGCGCGGGCGTGAAGCGCGTGACCACGGGCGGCGTGCCGGACAACCAGGCGGTGGTCGGCGTGTCGATCCCGATTCCGCTGTTCAACACGAACAAGGGCGCGCTGCTCGAGGCGACGCACAAGGCCACGCGCGCGAATGCCGATCTCGATCGCGAACGCACGCGCCTGCGGCTGGACCTCACGCAGGCATACGCGAATTTCGAAGCCGCCGCACAAGAAGCGCAGCGGCTGAAGGCCGACATCCTGCCGGCCGCGCGCCTCGCGCTCGATGCGATGTCGCGCGGCTACGAGCTCGGGAAGTTCAGCTTCCTCGACGTGCTCGACGCGCAGCGCACGCTGTTCCAGGGCCAGTCGCAATACGTGCGTGCGCTCGCCGATGCGCATACGGCCCGCGCCGACATCGGCCGGCTCGTCGGTACGCCGCTCGCGCCGCTTGCACCGGTCGCGCAATAGCGCAACGGACGCCTCTTTTACCTGAAGGATCACCATGTCACGCAACAGAATCCTGATCGTCGCGGCGGTCGTGCTCGGCAGTGCCGGAATCGTCATCGGCGCACTCGGTGTCACGCGCAACAGCGGTGGCAACGGCGGCAGCGGCGCGTCCGCGTCGACGGCCGCCGAAGCCGCATCGTCCGTCGAAGCCGCCGGCGAGCGCGGCGGTGTCGTGCTCAAGCGCGGCAAGCTGTCCGTCGAAATCGTGATGACGGAGAAGCCCGGCGATGCGCGCCTCATCGTCTATCCGTTCGTCGACGGCAAGCCGGCCGACAAGGGCGTGACCGTGTCCGGCACGCTGGTTCGCTACGACCGCACGCACGAACCCTTGCGTTTCGACGCGGCCGGTCAGAAGTTCGTGTCCGCGCAGTCGATCGGCAAGCCGCACGTGTTCGACGCGACGATCGACGTGAAGGCAGGCAATGAATCCGCCTCGTTCCCGTTCGCCCGCGCCGATGGCGCAATCGCGCTGACCGACGCGCAGCTCGCGACCTCGAAGATCGCGTTGGCGAAGGCCGGCCCCGCGCAGATCGCGACGCCGTTCCAACTCCCGGGCGAGATCAAGTTCAACGAGGATCGCACCGCGCACGTGGTGCCGCGCGTGGCCGGCATCGTCGAGCAGGTGTCGGTGTCGCTCGGGCAGAACGTCGCGAAGGGGCAGGTACTGGCCGTGATCGCGAGCACCGATCTTGCCGACCGGCGCAGCGAGCTGCTGACGGCCGAGCGCCGGTTGTCAGGTGCGCGCGCGACCTACGAGCGCGAACGCACGCTCTGGAAGGAGCGCATTTCGGCCGAGCAGGACTACCAGCAGGCGCAGGTGCAGTTGCGTGAAGCCGAGATCGCCGTGCAGAACGCGCGGCAGAAGCTCGCCGCGCTGAACGCACCGGTCGGCGCGGGTGCGCTGAACCGCTACGAACTGCGCGCGCCGTTCGCCGGCACGATCGTCGAGAAGCATGCGACGCCCGGCGAAGCGATCGCCGCCGATGCCAGCATGTTCGTGATCTCCGATCTGTCGACGGTATGGGCCGAGATGGCCGTGCCGGCGCAGCGGCTCAACGACGTGCGGGTCGGCCGCGACGCGACGGTCATCGCGACCGCGTTCGAATCGCGTTCGAGCGGCCCGATCGCGTACGTGGGTTCGCTGCTCGGCGAACAGACGCGCACCGCGCCGGCGCGCGTCGTGCTGCCGAACCCGGACGGCGTGTGGCGGCCCGGGATGTTCGTGAACGTGTCGGTCGACGCGGGCAAGCAGGGCGTGCCGCTCGCGGTCGCGAGCGACGCGCTGCAGGACGTCGACGGCGCACCTTCCGTCTTCGTGCGCTCGCCGAAGGGTTTCGTCGCCCAGGCCGTCGAAACCGGGCGGCGCGACGAACGGGCGACCGAAGTGCTGAAGGGCGTCAAGCCGGGCCAGGAATACGCGGCGTCGAACAGCTTCGTGCTGAAGGCCGAACTCGGCAAGGGGAGCGCGGAACATGAATGAGCGTTACGTGTGTGCCGTTGCACGACTCGCGGCCCGCTATGCGGCCCGCTTTCCGGATCGCCGCGTGACCGGCCGGGCGGCCCGTCCGTCGAGGGTGACCGTGCCCCGTTTCAAGGAATCCCGTCATGTTTGAACGCCTGATCCGCTTTGCGATTGCGCACCGCTGGCTCGTGATGCTGGCGATCGCGGCCGTGGCCGCGCTGGGCGTGTTCAGCTACCAGAAGCTGCCGATCGACGCGGTGCCCGACATCACCAACGTGCAGGTCCAGATCAACACGTCCGCGCCGGGTTATTCGCCGCTCGAGGCCGAGCAGCGCATCACCTATCCGGTCGAGACCGTGATGGCCGGCCTGCCGGGCCTCGAGCAGACGCGCTCGATCTCGCGCTACGGGCTGTCGCAGGTCACGGTGATCTTCAAGGACGGCACCGACATCTATTTCGCGCGGCAGCTCGTCAACGAGCGCATCCAGGAAGCGAAGGACAAGCTGCCGGCCGGTATCGCGCCCGCGATGGGGCCGACGTCGACGGGCCTCGGCGAGATCTACCTGTGGACCGTCGAGGCCGACGCGGCCGCGCGCAAGCCCGACGGCACGCGCTATACGGCGGCCGACCTGCGCGAGTTGCAGGACTGGGTCATCAGGCCGCAGCTCAGGAACGTGCGCGGCGTGACCGAGGTGAACTCGATCGGCGGCTACGTGAAGGAATACCGCGTCGCGCCGAATCCGGCGAAGCTGATGTCGTACGGGCTCACGCTCGCCGACGTCGTGCGCGCGCTCGAACGCAACAACGACAACGTCGGGGCCGGCTACATCGAAAAGCGCGGCGAGCAGTATCTCGTGCGCGTGCCGGGCCAGGCGCGCACCGTCGACGATATCGCGAACATCGTGCTGACCAACGTCGGCGGCGTGCCGGTTCGGATGAAGGACGTCGGGCTGGTCGACATCGGCCGCGAGCTGCGCACCGGCGCGGCGACGTCGGACGGCGAGGAGGTCGTGCTCGGCACGGTTTTCATGCTGATGGGTGAGAACAGCCGCACGGTCGCGAAGGCCGTCGCCGCGAAGATGGACGACGTGAACCGCACGCTGCCTTCAGGCGTGAAGGCGATTCCCGTGTACGACCGCACGGTGCTCGTCGAGAAGGCCGTCGCGACGGTGAAGAAGAACCTGCTCGAAGGCGCAATCCTCGTGATCGCCGTGCTGTTCCTTTTTCTCGGCAACATGCGCGCGGCGCTGATCACCGCGCTCGTGATCCCGCTGTCGATGCTGATGACCTTCACCGGGATGGTGAACGCGAAGGTGAGCGCGAACCTGATGAGTCTCGGTGCGCTCGACTTCGGGATCATCGTCGATGGCGCGGTGGTGATCGTCGAGAACTGCGTAAGGCGGCTCGCGCATGCGCAGGCCGCCGCCGGCCGGCCGCTCACGCGCGACGAGCGTTTCGCGGAGGTGTTCGGTGCATCGCAGGAGGCACGCCGCGCGCTGATCTTCGGGCAACTGATCATCATGGTCGTGTACCTGCCGATCTTTGCGCTGACGGGCGTCGAAGGCAAGATGTTCCATCCGATGGCCATTACCGTCGTGATGGCGCTCGCGGCCGCGATGGTGCTGACCGTCACGTTCATTCCGGCGGCCGTCGCGCTGTTCATCGGCGAGCGCGTCGAGGAGAAGGAGAACCGGCTGATGGGCTGGGCGCGGCGCGCGTACGAACCGGCGCTCGCGGCGTTCATGACGCGCCCGGCGCGCGTGCTGATCGGCGCGGGCGTGATCGTTCTGGCCACGCTCGGGCTTGCCACGCGGCTCGGCAGCGAGTTCATTCCGAGCCTCAACGAGGGCGACCTCGCGGTTGCCGCATTGCGGATTCCCGGCACGAGCCTGTCGCAGTCGGTGGAGATGCAGAAGTCGATAGAGAAGACGCTGAAGGCGCGCTTCCCCGAGATCGAGCGCGTGTTTGCACGCACCGGCACGGCCGAGATCGCGGCCGACCCGATGCCGCCGAACCTGTCGGACGGCTACATCATGCTGAAGCCTGCCGACCAGTGGCCCGACCCGCAGAAGCCGCGCGACCAGCTCGTGCGCGAGATCGAGAAGGCGCTCGCCGAGCTGCCGGGCAACGCCTACGAGTTCTCGCAGCCGATCCAGCTGCGCTTCAACGAACTGATCTCGGGCGTGCGCAGCGACGTCGCGGTGAAGATCTTCGGCGACGACATGGCCGTGCTGAACCAGACCGGCGAGCAGATCGCGGCCGCGCTGCAGAAGGTGCAGGGTGCGTCGGAAGTGAAGGTCGAGCAGACCACCGGCCTGCCCGTGCTGACCGTCAACCTCGACCGCGACAAGCTTGCGCGCTATGGCGTGAGCGTCGCCGACCTGCAGGATACGGTGGCCGCCGCCGTCGGCGGGCAGAAGGCCGGCACGCTGTTCCAGGGTGACCGCCGCTTCGACATCGTCGTGCGGCTGCCCGACGA
>NZ_CAJNKE010000475.1 GCF_905232215.1 Burkholderia sp. LMG 13014 | reverse complement strand
GGGCGCCTCGTCCAGCATCTCGCGTATGGCCTCTACGTGCCGTCCGGCCGCCGGCGCGGCGCGATGCCGCTCGTCGTGATGCTGCACGGCTGCCAGCAGTCCGTCGACGAGTTCGTGCAGGGCACGCGGATGAACCTGCTGGCTGACAAGCACGGCTTCGCGGTGCTGTATCCGGAGCAGTCGCTGCGCGCGCACGCGCACGGCTGCTGGCACTGGTATGAAGACACCGACCGCGCGGGCCGCGGCGAGGCGAACGCGGTAGCGTCGCTCGTCGATGCGCTCGTCGACGAACACGGGTTCGACCAGTCGCGTGTCTATGTCGCGGGGCTGTCGGCCGGCGCGGGCCTGGCGTCGCTTCTTGCACTGCACCATCCCGACCGCTTCGCGGCGGTGGCGCTGCACTCGGGCCCGGCGCTCGGCGAGGCGAATTCCGGCATTACCGCGATGGACGTGATGCGGCGCGGCGTGCGGCAGAACCCGGCCGCGGCCGTCGATGCGCTGGTCGATGCCGCGGCGTATCCGGGCATGCCCGCGCTGATCGTCCAGGGCGACGGCGATCATGTCGTCGCACCGAAGAATGCCGATCAACTCACGGTGCAGTTCATGCGCCTGAACGGGCTCGCCGACAGCCGCGGCGCACTGCGCGGCGGCGAACGGGTCGAGACGCGCGAAGCGGGCGCGCAGATTACCGATGTCTGCCGCGACGGCGAGCCGGTCGTGCGGCTCTGCCACGTGAAAGGGCTCGACCATGCGTGGGCCGGCGGTGACGAAGCCGTGCCGTTTCACGCGGCGGTGGGCCCCGATGCAAGCGCGATGATCTGGGCCTTTTTCGAAGCCCAACGCCGCACTGTGGCGACCGAACGACGCATCGTCTGATCGACGCTGGCCAAAGCCTAGGGTTTTCCCTATAATTCGGGAAAACCCTAGTCAAAGAACCTTTGGATTGCGAGATCAACCATGTACCTGCTGAGCCACCTCTTCCTGATGCTGACCAAGAACGCTGAAACGGCCTCGAAAGAGCGCGCCGAGGCGTATCTGGCTGATGCGACCGACATCTACGATCTCGAATTCCGTATGCGCAAGATCGACCGCGAAGCGGCGATGAACCGCCCGTATTCGTTCGGTTCGCGCTAAGTAGCGCAGGGCGGGCAATCAGGTCCGCCGTTCCGGCGAGTCACGCAGCAAAAAAGGGCGCGTGCGGCTACATGCCGCACGCGCCCTTTTTGTATTCCTGGCCTTGTGTCGCGTCAGACGACCGTCAGGCGCACCGGCACGTTGTTACGCGTCGCGTTCGAATACGGGCACACGTGGTGCGCCTTTTCGACCAGCGCTTGCGCGTCGGCCTTGTCGAACCCGGGCAGCGACACGCGCAGCTCGACGTCGAGCCCGAAGCCGCCTGCATCGTTCGGGCCGATACCCACTTCCGCCGTGACCTGCGTGTCGGCCGGCAGCGCCTTCTTGTCCTGGCCGGCGACGAATTTCATCGCGCTCAGGAAACAGGCCGAGTAACCTGCGGCAAACAGTTGCTCCGGATTCGTGCCTTCCGCGCCCGTGCCGCCGAGTTCGCGCGGCGCGGCCAGCTTCACTTCCAGCTTGTTGTCAGCGGATACCGCGCGGCCGTCGCGGCCACCCGTGCTCGTGGCGCTGGTCTTGTACAGAATGTTCATCGTGCAGCTCCTGTCGGGAAAAGGGAGGAAAAGCGGCCCGGTCGAACGGGATGTCGCCGGCCACGAGGAAAATATAGAACACAAATCATTAGTGTGCAAATGAAATTTTGAAGAAAAAGCCCGGCGGTCCCGGGCCGGTTCGCCGGGGCTCGCCTGTCAGCGTTCGTTGGCGGCCGACAGCGCGTCGCGCAACTGCTGGAGATCGGCGCGCAGCCTGACCAGGAACTCGGGGGATTGCTGCATCGCGCAGAACAGATCGGCGGGTACCGAGCGCGCGCGGTCCTTCAGTGCACGGCCTTCCGGCGTCACGCGCACGTTCACGACCCGTTCGTCGGCCGCGCTGCGCACGCGTTCGACATAGCCGAGCGCTTCCAGCCGCTTCAGCAGCGGCGTGACCGTGGCCGGGTCGAGGTCGAGCCGCGCGGCGATGTCCTTCACGGCGATGTCGTCGCGTTCCCACAGCACGAGCATCGCGAGATATTGGGGATAGGTCAGCGACAGCTTGTCGAGCAGCGGCTTGTACGCCTTCGTCATCGCGTGCGAAGTCGAGTAGAGCGCGAAGCAGAGTTGCTCGTCGAGCGTCTGGGGCAGCGGGGGCAGGCGGTCCATGATTCGGAAGGCGCGGTGAACGCGCGAACAATTTGTACGCAAATTATTTTGCGCGCAAAAGATCGGGATGAACAGGGGGCAGCCGGCGCGGGGCGGTGGCCGTTGGAGGCGCGGGAAGGGAGGAGGCGCCGGGAGGCAACCCGGCGCGGAGAACGGCAGGCCGGCGACGCGCGCCGGCCGGAGAGCCTTCAGCGGCCCGACGTGGTGGTCGTCGCGCCCGGTTCCTGTACGCCGAAGCAGCCGCGATAGGTCGCGTAGAACGAGCAGTACAGCATCGTGACGATGATGATCGTCACCGGCATCATGATCGTCAGTGCGTAGGCGCCGGCACCAAGTGCCTGCAGCAGCAGCGACAGCGCGAGCGACGTGCCGAGCGCGACGCCGAACCACAGCACGCCGTACACGACGAATGCGCCGCGATTGCGCCAGCAGCTGACGACGCTGAAGAACAGCGCCTTGGCGGGCGGGACGTCATGCCACGCGACCAGCACCGGCGCGAACCAGAACAGCATCGCGACCGGCAGGTACAGCAGCGTCGCGAAGAACAGCGCGCCGAGCGTGCCTTGCGCGGCAAGCGCTTCCGGCGTCGTGCTCGCTTCGTCCGCCGCGCCCATCATCACGTGGAACAGCGCACCGCCGTCCACGAACGACGAAGCGGCGAACACGAGCACCATCGAGGCGACGTAGATCACGCCGAGCACGAGCAGCCGCTGGGTCGCGACGGTGCCGTACGAGCGGAAGCCGTCGACGAGGATCGTCGGCATCACGGGCTTGCCGGCCACCGTGTCGCGGCACGCGGCCATGAAGCCGACCGCGACGCCGGGAATGAATACCAGCGGCAGCGCGGAGCCGATCACGGGCACCATCGATATCAGCGTGATCGCCAGCAGGTACGTGAAGAACAGCGTGATGAACGCGAGCGGGTTCCGGCGGAACAGCCAGACGCCTTGACGGAACCAGACATAGCCCGTTTTGGCGGGCACTTCGATCAGTTGCATGCGGTTTGGATCTCGGGAAGCGCGGGCGTATGCGCGATACGCTCGCGCAGGATGCGTTCGAAATGGCCAGGATCGTGCGGCTTGAGCATCTCGGCCGCGCGCGGCAGGTAGAAGTCGTACAGGCGCGACACCCAGAAGCGGTACGCGCCCGCGCGCAGCATGTCGCTCCAGTGGCGGCGCTCCTCGGCCGTGAACGGCCGCACGGTCTGGTACGCGCGCAGCAGCGCGTCGGCGCGCGCGACGTCGAGCACGCCGGTCGCGAGGTCGACACACCAGTCGTTGACCGTGACCGCGACGTCGAACAGCCACTTGTCGCAGCCTGCGAAATAGAAGTCGAAGAAGCCGCCTAGCCGCACGTCGTGGCCGGTGCCGGGCGCCGCGTGCGCGAACAGCACGTTGTCGCGGAACAGGTCGCAATGACACGGCCCGGCCGGCAGCGCCGCGTAGTCGTCCGACGCGAAGAAGCTGGCCTGGTGCGCGAGCTCGCCCTCCAGCAGCGTGCGCTGCTCATCCGTGATGAACGGCACGATCGCCGGCACGTTCTCCTGCCACCACGGCAGGCTGCGCAGGTTCGGCTGGTGGCGCGGATAGTCGCGGCCGGCGAGGTGCAGGCGCGCGAGCATCTGCCCGACTTCGATACAGTGTTCGACCCCCGGCGCGAGTTCAGCCGAGCCGTCGAGCTTCGTGACGATCGCGGCCGGCTTGCCGTGCAGCATGCCGAACAGCGCGCCGTCGTCGCGCGGGATCGGATCCGGCACCGGCACGCCATGGCCGGCCAGATGGCGCATCAGGTCGAGGTAGAACGGCAGTTGTTCCGCCGTGAGCTTTTCGAAGATCGTGAGGACGTACTCGCCGCGCGTCGTCGTCAGGAAGAAATTGCTGTTTTCGATACCGGACGGAATGCCGCGGAACGCAAGCACGTCGCCCAGTTCGTAGTGGCGCATCCATTGCGCGAGATCGGAGTCGGAAACAGCAGTGAAAACGGCCATGCGGGATGCGTCAGGTCAGGATGTCGGCACGCGGACGGCGTGCGGCGCGACAACAGGTGAAGGGAAGGTGGCGCGCGGCGTTCGGTGCGGCGCGCCCCGGAATCAGTAGCGCAGGTTCAGCGACGGCAGGCGCGTGATCGGGATGCCCGCGTCGTGCGGCTTCGGCGACGTGTCGGGCGTCGAGCTCATCTGGTAGCGCGTGCCGAAGTTCGACTTCACGTCGATTTCGACCGGTTTGCCGCGATCGCGGTACTCGGTGACTTCGGTGCCGTTCTTGCTCTTTTCGTGGAAGCTCGGCGTGCGGCGGATGTCGGCGAAGTCGACTTTCGACGTGACTTCGGCGCCCG
>NZ_CAJNKE010000474.1 GCF_905232215.1 Burkholderia sp. LMG 13014 | reverse complement strand
GAACCACGACGACAGCGCGAGCCCGATCGCGAGGATCATCACGAACGCACCGGCTGCGAACAGGTCGGCGGCCCTCATTGCCGGAACACCTCGGCGAGCGCATCCTCGACGCCGTAATACGCGGCGCGCGCCGCGAATCCCGGCCGCAACGGCGATGCGTCGAACACGCCCTTCACCGCGTCGCGCGTCGTATCGCCTTCCTGACGGAACACGAACAGGTCCTGCGTGATGACCACCTCGCCTTCCATCCCGACGATCTCGGTAATTCGCGTGACGCGCCGCACGCCGTCGCGCATTCGCTCGATCTGCACGAACAGGTGTACGGCGCTCGCGATCTGGCGCCGGATCGACAGCAGCTGCAGGTTCGCGTTCGCCATCATGACCATGCTCTCGAGCCGGCTGACCGCATCGCGCGGCGAATTCGCGTGAATCGTCGTCATCGAGCCGTCGTGCCCCGTGTTCATCGCCTGCAGCACGTCGAACGCCTCGGGGCCGCGAATCTCGCCGAGGATGATGCGGTCGGGCCGCATGCGCAGTGCGTTGCGCACGAGATCGCGCTGGGAAATTCCGCCCAACCCCTCGGTATTTTCCGGCCGTGTTTCGAGGCTCACGACGTGCGGCTGCAGCAACTGCAGCTCGGCCGCATCCTCGATCGTCACGATCCGTTCGTGCTGCTCGATGTGCTGCGACAGCGCGTTGAGCAGTGTCGTCTTGCCCGAGCCGGTGCCGCCCGAGATCACGATGTTCAGCCGGCACGCGCACGCAACCTTCAGTACCTGCAGCATCGGAGGCGAGATGTTGCCCTGCTGCGCCATCCGCGCGAGCGTGATGTCGCGCTTCGCGAACTTGCGGATCGAGATCGACGTGCCGCGCATCGCGATCGGCGGCAGCACGACGTTCACGCGGCTGCCGTCGGCGAGCCGCGCATCGACCATCGGACTGCTCTCGTCGACGCGACGCCCCACCGCCGCCGCGATCCGCTGCGCGACGCTCGCCACGTGCGCGTCGTCGCGGAACTTCAGCGACGTGAGTTCGAGCCGGCCCGCGCGCTCGACGTAGACCTGGTCGGGCCCGTTGACGAGGATGTCGGTGACCGTGTCGTCGGCGAGCAGCGGCTCGATCGGCCCGACGCCGAACATGTCGTTCAGGATCGCATCGACGATCAGCACCTGCTCGCCGGCCGTGATCTTCAGCCGCTCGCGATCGACCGTGTGCGCGGCCACCTGCTCGATGCCGGCGCGCACTTCGTCACGCGTCTTCATCAGCGCCGCCGACATGTTCATCGACGCAAACACCGCGCTGCGGATCGCGTCGAACTTGCTCGACCGGATCAGCGCATTGGTATCCGCGGCCAGCGATGTGCGGGTCGGGGCCGGCGCAGACTCGGGCGAAGGTGCGTCCACCGGCGCCGGGACAGGCTCGTTCGCCACGGCGGGCGTCACGGCCGGCACGGGGTCCGCCGGCGGACGGTTGCGGGTACCGAACGTCACGATCCCTTCCTCCACTTGACGAGCCGCGCGTACCACGGCTCGGCGACGACCATCGGTTCGCCGGTGATGCCGTTCGCGAGCTGCCGGATCTGATCCAGGAAGCCGTTCCGCTTCGCGCCTTCGATCGGCTCGCCGAGATTCTCGGCAACGGCGAGCGTCTGCGGCTCGTGCGGCAGCTCGTGCAGCTTCGCGCCGCCGAACGCGTCCTCGAAATCGACCGGCTCGACGCGGCCCGCGACCGGCGCGAGCGGATTGTTCAGCACCATCGACAGCAGCCGCTCGCCGGGCAGCTCCCGCACGAAGCGCACGAGCCGCGCGGCTTCATAGGCGGCATGCACCGAACGGTCGACCACGACATGGACGAGATCGGACGCCGCGAGCGCGTCCTCGAGCAGCTTGCCGGCGCCGCTCCCGACGTCGAACAGCACGTAGTGGAAGCGGTCCTTCAGCATGTCGACCAGGCGCGCGACGGCCTCGTCGACCAACGGCGCGTCAGCGCCGTAGGCCAGCTCGGCCGACAGGACGTGCAACCGGTCGCCCTTCGTCACGAACATGCGCTCGAACAACGCGTCGTCGGGACGCTGCCCCATGTTCAGCAATTCGATCAGCCCGTTGTTGCTGGACAGCCCGAACATCGAGTTCGCGCCGCCGCCATGCAGGTTCAGGTCGACGTAGGCCACGCGGCGGCGCTTCTCGCCCGCCAGGAAGCGCGCGAGGCTCACCGTGATCGTGGTCGCACCGACGCCGCCGCGCGCGCCGACGAAGCTGACGACCTTGCCGGTGCGCGCCTGGACGACCGATTCCGTCGCGGTCAGCGCACGCCGCATCAGCTCGACGGTCAGCGGCTTGACGATGTAGTCCTGCACGCCGATGCCGAGCAGGTTGCGAAACAGCCCGACGTCGTTCTGCGTACCGATCGCGATGACCCGCACCGACGGATCGCACACGTCGGCGAGCCGCATCAGGTCCGACACCGGCAGCACCGAATCCGACACGTCGATGACGAGCTGGCGTGGCGAACGCTCGTACTGCTGCAGCAGCCGGATCGCATCGTCGCAGGTGCCAGCCTGCAGGTGGGTGCGCGTGATCGACAGCTCCTGCGTAACGCGGCGTATCACGTCCTCGCTGCCCGAATCGGCGACGACCGCGACGAGATCGGCCGCGCCCGCGGGCACGGCGCGCCGGGCGTTCTGACGGTCGAGGAGGTTCATGGGCGGCATCGTGATGGCATCCGGGTCCGGTCAATGGCTGGGCGAGCCGGTCGTCAGCGTCTTGCCTGGCGTCGGCTGCTTCACGCGATCCTCGACGTAGCGGCGCACCGCGTCGGCCGCGGTCTGCGCGTCCGCGCCACCGTACGGTACGGGCGCGACGAGATCCTCCGGCCGCGCGAGCATTGCCGCGAGGTTCGAGTAGGTCGCGCAGCCGAACGGCATGCCGGGCCGCGCAAACCCCGCGTCGACGAGATGCGACGGCTGCATCAGCTTCGCGCAATCGGGCGGCACCGCATGCGTGCCGTCGAAGCCGATCGACCGCGCATCGGGCAGGTTGACCGGCGGCGGCGCCGACAGGCAGCCTGCGAGCACCAGCGGCAGCAGGACGGCAACGGTCGATCGGGTTCGCATGTGCGCTCCTCCGGTTCAGTACACGAAGCCCGCGGCGCCGACGAGGCGCGGCGTGTCGCCCGACAGCAGGTCGAGCCCCAGGTTGTGCTGCACCGCGAACTCCAGGTCGCTGCTCGGCCGCGCGACGGTGTCGATCGCCTGCTCGAGCTGGCCGGGCCCGGCCGGCTGCACGATGTACGGCGTGACGATCACGACCACCTCGGTCTTGTTGTCCTGGAAGTTCTTCGACGAAAACAGCCGGCCGATGATCGGCAGCCGGCCGAGCCCCGGAATCTGCGACACGGTGTCGGCCGTCTGGCTCTGCAGCAGCCCGCCGATCGCGAAGCTCTGCCCGCTCGACAGCTCGACCGTCGTGTCGACGCGCCGCACCGTGAGCCCCGGCACCTTGACGCCGCCGGTCGTCACGCTGTTGTTCGCATCGACCTCGCTCACCTCCGGCCGCACCTTCAGGCTGATCCGGTTGTCGGCGAGCACGGTCGGCGTGAAGTCGAGCGACACGCCGAACGGCTTGAACTCGACCGTGATCGCGCCGGTCGACGAACCGGCCTGCGCCACCGGGATCGGAATCTCGCCGCCCGCGAGGAAGCTCGCGGTCTCGCCGGACATCGCGGTGAGGTTCGGTTCGGCGAGCATCGTGATCAAGCCCTCCTGGTCGAGTGCGTCGAGCACGACGTCGATCGACCAGCGCCCCGCGCGGAACCCGCCGAGCACCGAGAAGGCGCCCGTCGGCGACAGGTTGAACAGGCCGTTCGTCGGATCGAACAGCGTGCGTCCGTTGAACAGCCCGCCGACGAAGTTGCCGGCACCGCCCAGCGAACTCCAGTTGATGCCGAGCTGCTGCGTGATGTTGCGGCTCACCTCGGTCACCCGCACGCGCAGGTTCACCTGGATCGGGCGCGACAGCGTGAGCCGGTTGACGATCTTTTCCTTGTCGTGCAGGTACGGGGTGAGCGACTGCATCACGGCGTCCGCGTCGGCCGCGCTCGGCACCTTGCCCGACACCATCAGCGAGCCCGGCGCACCGGACACCGACAGCTTCAGCTGCGGAAAGCGGCTGTCGAGCACGCCCTGCAGCGACGCCGTGTCGACCTGCACGATCACCGTCTTGCGCAGGATCGGACGATGGTTCGCGCCGAGTGCGATCAGCGTGGTCGTGCCCGCCTTCTTGCCGAACACGAACACGGTGCGCGGCGACGGCACCTGGATGTCCGCGATGGCCGGATCGGCGACGAACATCGCGGTCGCGGGCTCGGGCAGCGACAGCAGTTCTCCCTTGCCGGTCGCGATCGACAGCGCCGCGCCCGCGTCCGGCGACCGCGCGACCTGCGCGAATGCGCCCCCGGACGCAAAGACGCAGGCCAGGCACCAGAAAGCGATCCAACGAACCATGCGCACCATGCGTGTTCCCGTCAAATGCCGGCCGACGGGCGGCCGGTCCGAATCGTCAATCCGTCACTGCGCCGCCACTCCTGCCGGCTGCGTAGTCGCATCCGCCGCGACATTG
>NZ_CAJNKE010000473.1 GCF_905232215.1 Burkholderia sp. LMG 13014 | reverse complement strand
GCAGCACCATCGCGTGCGCGGCTTCGTTCTGGCGCACGCGGAACGCGGCGAGCCGGTTCGCATAGTCGACCGAGTTGCCGGACAGGATCGACACCGCGAACAGCGCGGCATTCGCGGCGCCGGCCTCGCCGATCGCGAACGTCGCGACCGGCACGCCTTTCGGCATCTGCACGATCGAGTGCAGCGAATCGACACCCTTCAGGTACTTGCTCGCGACCGGCACGCCGAGCACCGGCACCGTGGTCTTCGCGGCCAGCATGCCGGGCAGGTGCGCGGCACCGCCGGCGCCCGCGATGATCGCGCGCAGCCCGCGCTCGCGCGCCTTCTCCGCATAGTCGAACATCTCGTCGGGCATCCGGTGCGCGGACACGACCTTCGCTTCGTACGGCACGCCGAATTCCTGCAGGATGGCGACCGCATGCTTCATCACGTCCCAATCGGAACTCGAACCCATCAGCACGCCGACGAGCGGCGCGCTGTGCGTGTGGGCAGTCTGGATTTCACTCATTTGTTCAGTTCCTGTCGACCAGAGTCAGTGCTTCAGCACTGACTCTGGTCCCATGCAAAGCCCGCTCAGGCGAGCGCCTGGCCCGTGATGCGCTCGAGCGCTTCCTGGTACTTCGCGGCCGTCTTCTCGACGACGTCGGCCGGCAGCGCCGGTGCCGGTGCCGTCTTGCCCCACGGCTGCGCCTCGAGCCAGTCGCGCACGAACTGCTTGTCGAACGACGGCGGGTTCGTGCCGACCTGGTACTGGTCGGCCGGCCAGAAGCGCGACGAGTCGGCCGTCAGCGCTTCGTCCATCAGGTACAGCTTGCCGTGGTTGTCGAGGCCGAATTCGAACTTCGTGTCGGCGATGATGATGCCGCGCGTCGCCGCGTAGTCGGCCGCTTCCTTGTACAGCTTGATCGAGATGTCGCGGATCGTCGCGGCCAGCTCGGTGCCGATGCGACGCTCGGTTTCCTCGAACGTGATGTTCTCGTCGTGCTCGCCCATCTCGGCCTTCGCGGCCGGCGTGAAGATCGGCTCGGGCAGCTTCTGCGCGTTCTGCAGGCCTTCCGGCAGCTGCACGCCGCACACGGCGCCCGACGCCTGGTATTCCTTCCAGCCGCTGCCGGCCAGGTAGCCGCGCACGACCGCTTCGATCATGATCGGCTCGAGGCGCTTGACGACCACGCCGCGGCCCTTCACCTGCTCGACTTCGTCGGCCGCGACGACCGCTTCCGGCGCGTCGCCCGTCAGGTGGTTCGGCACGATGTGCGCGAGCTTGTCGAACCAGAAGTTCGCCATCTGGTTCAGCACGCGGCCCTTGTTCGGAATCGGCTCGCCCATCACCACATCGAATGCCGACAGGCGGTCGGTCGTGACGATCAGGAGCTTGTCATTGCCGACCGCGTAGTTATCGCGGACCTTGCCGCGACCGAGGAGCGGCAGCGAGCGGAGCGTGGATTCGTAGAGGGTAGACATCGTCTTTTCGCAGATAAGGAGCCAAACAAAAAGGGAAACGCCGTTCCCCGCGGCAGGCGGGAACGGCGGTCTTGCAATACGTCGGCGAACCGGCCGGGCGGCTGGGCCCGGGCGGTTGCCGGCCGGCCCTCGTTCGGCCGGACGGAACGGCTGCGGGGTCGGATCAGATCCGGCCAGACAGCCTTGCCGTTGCCTTTCGGCGCGGCAATCGTACTACAGTCTTAGCGCACGACCTGTGCGAGCGCACCGGACTTGTACTGCTCGGCGATCTTGTCGAGCGACACCGGCTTGATCTTGCCGGCCTGGCCTTCGCAGCCGAACGCGAGGTAGCGGTCGACGCAAACCTGCTTCGCCGCTTCGCGCGCGGGCTTCAGGTAGTCGCGCGGATCGAACTTGCCCGGGTTCTCGAACAGGTAGCGGCGGATCGCACCGGTGATCGCGAGACGCAGGTCGGTGTCGATGTTGATCTTGCGCACGCCGTGCTTGATGCCTTCCTGGATTTCCTCGACCGGCACGCCGTAGGTTTCCTTCATGTCGCCGCCGAATTCGCGGATCTCGGCCAGCAGTTCCTGCGGCACCGACGACGAACCGTGCATCACGAGGTGGGTGTTCGGGATGCGCGCGTGGATTTCCTTGATGCGCTCGATCGACAGGATGTCGCCCGTCGGCTTCTTCGAGAACTTGTACGCGCCGTGCGACGTACCGATCGCGATCGCGAGTGCATCGCACTGCGTGAGCTTGACGAAATCGGCGGCCTGCTCCGGATCGGTCAGCAACTGCTCGCGGGTCATCGTGCCTTCCGCGCCGTGGCCGTCTTCCTTGTCGCCCTTCATCGTCTCGAGCGAGCCGAGCACGCCGAGTTCGGCTTCGACCGTCACGCCGATCGAGTGCGCCATCTCGACGACCTTGCGCGACACGTCGACGTTGTACTCGTACGATGCGACCGTCTTGCCGTCGGCTTCCAGCGAACCGTCCATCATCACGCTGGTGAAGCCGCTGCGGATCGCAGCCATGCAGACCGCCGGCGACTGGCCGTGATCCTGGTGCATCACGACCGGGATGTGCGGGTACGACTCGACTGCCGCTTCGATCAGGTGGCGCAGGAACGGCTCGCCCGCATACTTACGCGCGCCGGCCGATGCCTGCATGATCACGGGTGCGCCGACCTGGTCCGCCGCCGCCATGATCGCCTGGACCTGCTCCAGGTTGTTCACGTTGAAGGCCGGCAGGCCGTAACCGTGCTCTGCCGCGTGGTCCAGCAATTGACGCATTGATACGAGAGGCATTGTGGAACTCCTTGGAATGAAAACCGGTGCGCCCTGACGCCGGCGCGGCGCTCGCTCCCGTTCGAACCCGGGGTGGCGCGGCGCGGCTGAGCGTCGAATAGCCGCATTTTATCGCGAAGCGCCTCCGATTCCGACCGCCCGGTGGCGCCGACTCGCAATTTGTTACGTTCGCACGGCACAAAGCGGGCAAAAAAGAGAAAAAAAGCCGCGCGGGGCATGCGACCCCGCGCGGCTTTCGTCAAAAATCGGTGCCCGATCACCTCGGGCCGCCGGTTTCGGGCCGGGCAACTGCCCGGCCGGTGCTCAATAGTGCTCGCCGACCCGCACGATCTTCAGCGTGTTGGTACCCCCCGCCTGCCCCATCGGCTCGCCGACGGTCAGCACGACCATGTCGCCGTGCTGCACGTAGCCCTGCTTGACGACGATCTCGAGCGCCGCCTGCAGCGCCGAATCGCGGTCGCTGTTGAAGTCGACGTGCAGCGGCGTCACGTTGCGGTACAGCGCCATCGTGCGCTCGCTGCCGACGCGCGGCGTCAGCGCGAAGATCGGCACGTGCGTGTAGTGGCGCGACATCCACAGCGCGGTCGCGCCCGATTCGGTCAGCGCGACGATTGCCTTCGCACCCAGGTGGTACGCGGTGAACAGCGCGCCCATCGCGATCGACTGGTCGATCCGAGTGAACGTGCGGTCGAGGAAATCCTTGTCCAGCTCGACGTGCTCCGACTTTTCCGCCTCGACGCACACGGCCGCCATCGTCTCGATCGTGACGACCGGGTACTTGCCGGCGGCCGTCTCGGCCGACAGCATCACCGCGTCGGTGCCGTCGAGCACTGCGTTCGCGACGTCCGACACTTCCGCGCGCGTCGGCACCGGCGCGTGGATCATCGATTCCATCATCTGCGTCGCGGTGATCACGAGCTTGTTCGACTCGCGCGCCATCCGGATCATGCGCTTCTGCAGCGCCGGCACGGCCGCGTTGCCCACTTCCACCGCGAGGTCGCCGCGCGCGACCATGATGCCGTCGGATGCGTCGAGAATGCTCTGCAGCGCCGGAATCGCTTCCGCGCGCTCGATCTTCGCGATCATCTTCGGCTTGATGCCGTACGGCGCGCCCGCGATGTTCGCGAGCTGGCGCGCCATTTCCATGTCGGTCGCGTTCTTCGGGAACGACACGGCCACCAGGTCCGCGCCGAGCGACATCGCGGTGCGGATGTCTTCCATGTCCTTCGCGGTCAACGCGGGGGCCGACAGGCCGCCGCCCTGGCGGTTGATGCCCTTGTTGTTCGACAGCTCGCCGCCCACCTTGACGATCGTGTGGATCTCGTCGCCGAGCACGCGCTCGACGGTCAGCACGATCAGGCCGTCGTTCAGCAGCAGCAGGTCGCCCGTGCGCAGGTCGCGCGGCAGTTCCTTGTAGTCGAGGCCGACGCGCTCGTCGTTGCCGAGCTCGCAACCCGCGTCGAGAATGAAGGACTGACCCGGCTCGAGCGTGGTCTTGCCGTTCTCGAACTTGCCGACGCGGATCTTCGGGCCCTGGAGGTCGGCCATGATCGCGATCTCGCGGCCGACCTTGCGGGCGGCCTCGCGCACCATCTCGGCGCGCTGGCGGTGATCGTCGGCCGTGCCGTGCGAAAAATTGAGCCGCACGACGTCGAGGCCCGCCTGCATCATCTGCAGCAGAATCTCCGGCGAACTGGAAGCCGGGCCGATCGTGGCGACTATCTTGGTGGCGCGCTGCATGAAACTCCTCATCTGGATCAAGGTGGATGCGCTGGGTGAAACGCTGCGAGAGCCGGAAGCGGCAGGCCCAGCGGCCGCCGTTCCGGGGGGCGTGCCGGTGCTTGCGCCCGGCATCGCTTTGTTCTGA
>NZ_CAJNKE010000472.1 GCF_905232215.1 Burkholderia sp. LMG 13014 | reverse complement strand
TTGCCAACAGGAAATTGGCAATTGGCCCGGCCGCGACGATCGCGATGCGCTTGTAGACCGACTGGCGATTGAACGCCTGCCCGAGTTCCTCGGGCGGGATACCGGGGCCGGGATCGCGCTCGTCGAGCATCTTCACGTAGCCGCCGAGCGGCAGCGCGGACAGCGTCCACTCAGTGCCCGTCCTGCGGCTGACCCAGCGCGCGACGGGCTGGCCGAAGCCGATCGAGAAACGCAGCACCTTCACGCCGCACCAGCGCGCGACGCGATAATGTCCGTACTCATGCACGACGACCAGCACCCCGATCGCCACCGCAAACGCGATCAGTTCGACCAGCACGTTCATGAGCACCCCATTCAGACAGTGCGCTCCACGCGTGGCGCAGGCGCTTTCGCAATGATTTCGGCGGCGAGGCGGCGTGCCTCGGCATCCGCCGCCAGGACATCGTCGAGCCCGTCGGGCACGCGGTTCGGCAGCGTGTTGAGCACGGCGTCGACCGTCGCCGCAATCGCCATGAAGCCGATGCGGCGCTCGAGAAACGCTTCGACCGCCACTTCGTTCGCTGCGTTCAATGCGGCGCTCGCGATACCGCCTTCGTCAAGCGCCTTCAAGGCGAGCGCGAGGCACGGGAAGCGCGCGTAATCGGGCTTCTCGAACGACAGCTGCGCGATCTGCGCGAGGTCGAGCTGATCGACGCCCGCATCGACACGCTCGGGGAATGCGAGCGCGTACGCGATCGGCGTGCGCATGTCGGGGTTGCCGAGCTGTGCGAGCACCGAGCCGTCGCGGTACGACACGAGCGAATGGATCACGCTCTGCGGATGGATCAGCACGTCGATCCGGTCGCCCGGCAGCCCGAAGATCCAGTGCGCCTCGATCACCTCGAGGCCCTTGTTCATCATCGTCGCGGAATCGACCGAGATCTTGCGGCCCATCACCCAGTTCGGGTGCTTGCACGCTTCGTCCGGCGTCACATCGACGAGCGTGGCCGGCTCGCGCGTGCGGAACGGGCCGCCCGACGCGGTCAGGATGATCTTCGAGATCCCGCCGTGCTCGGCCGCGTCGCGCGGCATGCACTGGAAGATCGCGTTGTGTTCGCTGTCGACCGGCAGCAGGATCGCGCCATGGTCGCGCACCGCGTCCATGAAGATCGCGCCCGACATCACCAGCGCTTCCTTGTTCGCGAGCAGGATGCGCTTGCCGGCGCGCGCAGCCGCGAGGCTCGGCGCCATGCCGGCCGCACCGACGATCGCCGCGACCACCGTGTCGCAGCCGTCGCTCTTCGAGACGTCGACGAGCGCCTGCGGCCCGTACAGCACCGCGGTCTTGCTGCCCGCCGCGCGCAGCTTCGCTTCGACCTGCGCGGCCGTCTGCGCATCGCCGACCACCGCGACTTCAGGCGCGAAGCGCAGGCACTGCTCGACCAGCTTGTCGCCGTTGCGGTGTGCGGTCAGCGCATAGACCGAGAAGCGCTCGGGATGGCGCGCGACCACGTCGAGCGTGCTGTCTCCGATCGAGCCCGTGGAACCGAGCAATGTCAGACGTTTTTGCATAACAGAAATAATGGTTTAACCAAGCAGCAGCATCGCGAGCGGCAGCACCGGCAGCAGCGCGTCGACACGGTCGAGCACGCCGCCATGACCCGGCAGCAGTCCGCTCGAATCCTTCACGCCCGCCTGCCGCTTCAACAGCGACTCGAACAGGTCCCCGATCACGCTGTACGCGACCAGCAGCGTCAGTGCAGCCCACGCGCCGGGCATCCCGTAGCGCACGGCGAACGCGGAAAACAGGGTCGGCTCGAACGCGTGCGCAGCCATCGCGACGCCGGCGACGACCATCACGGCAAGCCAGCCACCGATCGCGCCTTCCCAGCTCTTGCCGGGACTGATCGTGATGGCCAGTTTACGCTTTCCGAAGGCCTTGCCCGCGAAGTATGCGCCGATATCGGCGAGCCAGACGACCAGAAGCAGCGACAGCACGAACGGCACGCCCTGCGCGCGCGCCGCGACGAGCGCATGCCAGCAGGCCGCGAAGACCACGAGGCCGGCCACCAGCAGGAACGGACGCCATACGCCGCCCGCGAGCTCCGGCTTGCGCCGCAGCGTGAACGGGCCGACCAGCAGCCAGAACACGCCGGCTGCCATGAAAAGGGGACGGGACGAAGCCGCGTCGACGCCGAGCGGCGCCGTTGCTGCGAGCGCAAGCGCCGCGACGACGGCATAGATGACCGGGCCGGCACCGCCGAGCTTGAGCAGGCGCGCCCATTCCCACGCGGCAAACACGAGCACGACGCCAATGAGCGCGCCGAACGCGGTGAGCGGCGCGAACAGCGTCACCGGCAGCAATACCGCCAGCATCACGATCGCCGTGATCACACGGGTTTTCAGCATGAAAGGGAGTCGGCGTTCTGCGATTGCGGTTCGAGCTGTGCGCTCGTGCGGCCGAAACGGCGCTCGCGCTCCGTATACGACGCCATGGCGTCGGCCAGTGCCGCGCCGTCGAAATCCGGCCAGTATTTGTCGGTGAAATAGAATTCGGCGTACGCGAGTTGCCACAGCAGGAAGTTGCTGACGCGCTGCTCGCCACCGGTACGGATGAAGAGATCGGGCTCCGGCGCATAGGCCATTGCCAGGTGCGGCGCGAACGCGTCCTCGGTCACTTCGACCTCGCGACCCTCGCGCACGGCCTGCTCGATGAGCTTCTTCGTCGCCTGCAGGATGTCCCACCGGCCGCCGTAGTTGGCCGCGATGGTGAGCGTAAGACGGGTGTTGCGCGCCGTCTTGGTTTCGGCGCGGCGAATCAGTTCGCGGATGCGCGGCTCGAAGCGGTCGAGATCGCCGACGACACGCAGGCGGATCCCGTTCGCATGGAGCTTGCCGACCTCGCGCTCGAGCGCGGTGATGAAGAGTCGCATCAGGAACGACACTTCGTCGTTCGGCCGGCGCCAGTTCTCCGAACTGAACGCGAACAGCGTCAGGTATTCGACGCCGGCGCGCGCGCAACCTTCGACCACCGACCGTACGGCATCGACGCCACGGGTGTGCCCCGCGACGCGCGGCAAGCGGCGTTCGGTCGCCCAACGGCCGTTGCCGTCCATGATGATCGCGATGTGACGCGGCACGACGCCGACGTCAGGCACGCGAACGGTAGAGCTGGTATAGGTCATGGCCGTTGAGACAGTAATGCGGGAAGAAGGCGGCGCGCGAGGACGGTCGTCAGACCGTCATGATCTCGGCTTCCTTGCTCTGCACGAGCTTGTCGATTTCGGCGACGTGCTTGTCGGTCAGCTTCTGCACGTCGTCGCTCGCACGGCGCTCGTCGTCTTCCGAGATTTCCTTGTCCTTCACGAGCTTCTTGAGCGCTTCGTTCGCATCGCGGCGCAGGTTGCGGATCGCGACCTTGGCCGTTTCGCCTTCGCTCTTGACGACCTTGGTCAGCTCGCGGCGGCGCTCTTCCGTCAGCGCCGGCATCGGCACGCGGATCAGGTCGCCGGACGTGGCCGGGTTCAGGCCGAGATCGGCTTCGCGAATGGCCTTCTCGACCTTCGCAACCATCGGCTTTTCCCACGGCTGCACACCGATCGTGCGCGCGTCGACGAGCGTCATGTTGGCAACCTGCGAAATCGGCACCATCGACCCGTAGTAGTCAACCTGCACGTGATCGAGCATGCCGGTGTGCGCACGGCCCGTACGGATCTTCGCCAGATCGCTCTTGAATGCATCGATCGAGCGCTGCATCTTCTGCTCGACGCCCTTCTTGGTATCAGCGACACTCATTTCAACCTCCGAACCTTCAAACCTTCAAAGAACGCGGACCCGACCCGGCGCATCTGGCGCGCCGCAGCCGATGGCCCGCATCCGCGGGAGTTTACACGTGGACGAGCGTACCTTCGTCCTCGCCCAGCACGATGCGCTTGAGCGCGCCCGGCTTATTGATCGAAAACACGCGAATCGGCAGCTTCTGGTCGCGGCACAGCGCGAAGGCCGTCGCGTCCATCACCTGCAGGTTGCGGCCGATCGCCTCGTCGAAGCTGATCGTCGTGTAGCGCGTGGCCGACGGATCCTTCTTCGGATCGGCAGAATATACGCCATCGACCTTGGTCGCCTTCAATACGACCTCGGCGCCCACTTCCGAACCGCGCAGCGCGGCGGCCGTGTCCGTCGTGAAGAACGGGTTGCCCGTGCCGGCCGCGAAGATCACGACGCGGCCTTCCTCGAGCTGGCGGATCGCGCGGGGCCGGATGTACGGCTCGACGACCTGGTCCATCCGCAGCGCGGACTGCACGCGCGCCTCGATGCCGGCGTGGCGCATCGCGTCCTGCAGCGCCAACGCGTTCATCATCGTTGCGAGCATCCCCATGTAGTCCGCCGTCGCGCGATCCATGCCGGCCGCGCCGCCCGCAACGCCACGGAAAATATTACCGCCACCGATCACGACCGCGAGCTGCGTGCCGAGACGCACCACTTCCGCGATATCGGCCACCATCCGTTCGATCGTCGCGCGATTGATGCCGAAGGCATCGTCGCCCATCAGCGCTTCGCCGGAAAGTTTGAGAAGGACGCGTTTATAGGCATTGGACATAGGGGCTTCCGAGCGACGAGAGGATGACAACCACGAACTGTAGGGGCGAAAT
>NZ_CAJNKE010000471.1 GCF_905232215.1 Burkholderia sp. LMG 13014 | reverse complement strand
CCGGCGTGCCACGGCACCGCGCGAAGAAGCCGCGTGCGCAGCCCGAGCACGACAGCCAGGTGGCCCTGTTCGAATGGGCCCGCATGCCGAGTGTCGTTCGCTCGCTGCCGGGCCTCGACCTGCTGGAGGGGTCGATGAACGGCGTGAAGCTGACGAAGGCTCAAGCGGGAAAGGCGAAGGCGGCGGGCATGCTGAAGGGCTCGCACGATGTGCGGCTGCCGGTCGCGCGCGGGCACTGGATCGGCCTGTCGATCGAACTGAAGGCTGCCAAGGGTAGGCCGACCGACGAGCAGCTCGCGATCGGCTCGCGGCTCGAGGAGGAGGGGTGGCGCGTTCATTTCGTGTGGGACTGGCTGGAGGCCGTCCGCATCATCACTGAGTACCTGAGCCTGCCGCGCCCTGGCCTTACCCCTTGCAGCTCACAATCAGGCTGCGCCTGACGAGCGGACCGAGCCCGGTCGCCGTCGAGTTGCCGTCCGTATTCACGATCCTGTACTTGCCGCCGCACGCCTTCGCCGCTGCGTTGTAGCAGGTCGTCCAATCGTCCGCCGATCCGTCGCACGAGATCGCGTATCCCTGCGTGCCGTCCGGCACCGACACCGGCTTGACCGATGCCGCGCATCCGGCTAGCGCCATCGAAAGCAGCACAACAATCTTCTTCATGCCTTCCCCGCTTTGTTATCGAGTGTGGCCGTAGCTTACAAGGTCGTCATCAGACCGTCTATCTGTCGAAAGGTGGAATATTATCGAGTAATGGTTTTGAAATCGAACCATGTGTGACATACTGCACGAGCCAAACCGATTCAGAGTAGCCGTAGGGCAGAACGCACCCGTGACTCGCGGGCGGTTTGGCGACCAGCGTTCTGCCCTACGGCTCGTTTTTTGGAGCCCCGTATGCACGAGATCACGATCGCGGATCGTCCGGTCGGCGACGAATCGCGCTCTGTCAACGCGCGTGACCTGCACGCGTTCTTGGGCGTCCGAAAGGACTTCTCCGACTGGATCAAAGCCCAGCTCTCCGACATCTTCTCCCGCGCCATCGACTACGAAGTTTTCCCCCAATCGGGGGAGAGCGGGCGGCCGCGCGTCGAGTATGCGCTGACGATCGCGTGCGCGAAGCACATCGCGATGATGTCGCGCACTGCGAAGGGCGTCGAGGCGCGGGATTACTTCATCGACTGCGAGCGGCGCGCGCGCACCGCGGCGCCGACGCTTCCGAACTTCGCCGATCCGATTGCGGCGGCGCGCGCGTGGGCCGATGCGAAAGAGGCCGAGCAGCGCGCCACGATCGAGCTTGCGCAGGCGCGGCCGGCCGTCGCGTTCGTCGAGCGCTATGCCAATGCGACGGGCACGAAGGGCTTCCGCGAGGTCTGCAAGCTGCTGCGCATCAACGAGAACGAGTTCCGCGAGTTCCTGGTCGAGCAGCGGGTCATGTACCGCCTGGGCGGCCGGATGGTGCCGTACCAGCCGCACATCGACGCTGGTCGGTTCGAAATCAAGGCGGGCGTGACGTCAGATGAGCACGCGCGCGCCTACAGTCAAACGAGATTTACACCCAAGGGCATCGCGTGGATCGCGGGGCTTTGGTACGCACGAGCAGCGCAGGAGGCAGCGTGACGCAGCAACGGAAGTTTCAGGGGGTGTGGATTCCGGCCAATCTTTGGTTGGATCGCACCATGTCGATCACCGAGAAGGTGATGCTCGCGGAGATCGACAGCCTCGAGGACAAGGTGCGCGGATGCTACGCGAGCAACGCGTACTTCGCCGAATTCTTCGGGTTGTCCATCTCGCGCGTGTCCGAAATCATCAGCTCGCTTGCGGCAAAAAAGCTGGTCGACGTGCAGTTGATCCGTGACGGAAAACGGATCGTCGAGAGGCAAATTCGAGTGCTTCCGAACCCCTTCGGAAAACCGAATACCCCTTCGGAAAAGACGGCGAACCCCTTCGGAAAAGGCGATGAACCCCCTTCGGAAAACACGAAGGGGAATAGTACATCTATGAATAATACAGGTGAGAAAGATAGTAAACGTCGGGGCGACTCGGGCGATCCTGAATTCGAGGAAGCGTGGGAGCTGTGCCCGAAGCGAGCCGGTGGGAACTCGAAAGCTGACGCGCTGAAGGCGTGGCGCGCGCGCCGGGCGGCCGGTGTCGAGGCGGCGCGAATGATCGACGGCGTGCGGCGGTATGCGACGTTCTGCCGGCTGACGAACCGGATCGGCACCGAGTACGTGAAGCAGGCTGCGACGTTCTTCGGGCCATCCCTGCACTTCGACGACGACTGGACGCCGCCGGACGACACTGGCCGCGCGCCGCGTAGTCCCGCGCCTGAGCCGGGCCATTCTCACCGTGATCAAGGAGCAGGCGATGGCCGGCCGACCGTCGAGTACATCTGACGCGATGCAGAGCGTCGGCGATTATCTCGCGCGCGTCAGCACGGGGCCGTTCCCAGAGGCGGTGCGGCAGGTGCGCGAATTTGCGCCGCAGTACGGGCGCTGCGAGGAGCATGGCGAGTGGCAGATGAACATGCTCGACGAGCAGGGTGTCGAGCGGTGGCTGCCGGACGGCTGCCCGAAGTGCAAGAGGCAGCAGAAGGCGCGCAGCCTGATCCGTCGCGCCGACATCGCGCCGCGCTTTCAGTCGTGCAGCTTCGACAACTACCGCACGGAAAGCGACAGCCAGGCGCACGCGCTGAACGTGTGCCGCGAGTACGCTGCGACGTTTCGCGATCAGCTTACGGCGGGCCGCTGCATGATCCTGCGCGGGAACCCCGGCACGGGCAAGAACCACCTGTCGACCGCGATCATGCTCCAGATCCTCAACGCGGGGTTTTCCGCACTGCGCGTCAAGGCAGCGTCGTACCTCGACGAGTATTGGGCGAAGGACTTTGGCGAGCGCGAGCGCTGGATCGTCGACATGGCGAACGTCGACCTGCTGGTAATCGACGAGATTGGCCGCGCGCCGAACACGCGCGCCGCGAACGACGCCTTCTTTCGCCTCATCGATGAGCGGTACGAGAAATTGCGGCCGACCATCATCGTCAGCAACCTCGATCGCGAGGAGCTGCGCGGCACGCTCGGCGCGGCGGCCTACGATCGCCTGACCGAGGGCGGCGGTCGGCTGCTGAACTTCGACTGGCAGAGCGCCCGCGCGCATCGACCGACGTAACGCAGCAACGAAAGCATGTTGACGTGCGTCGAATATGGTTCGATAATCAAACCACGGTTACAAAATAGGATCGCCGAGATGAACAAGTACAACAATCTTCTTCGAGTAGCGCGCGGCCCGCAGCCGATCGAGCGAGTGATGAGCGTCGCCTTTCTCGTGTGGCTTGGCGCGTTGATCGGCATCTCGGCATTCGGAAATCAATAACGCCCGCGCGGGCATTCATGCGCCGCGAGGCGCGCAAGGAGAGAGAAGTGAGCGAAACGAACAACATCGACCCGGAAACCCTGTCGCGCGACGAGTACAGCCTGCTTCTGTACGCGGAAACCGTCTGCGTCGAATACGGCGGCCTGCTGGAAGGCGCACGAATGAATGCGGCCGACATGGGCGCACTCGAACGCTTCAAGGCTGACGGCATCCTGAACTATGGCCGCGTGCCGGGCCGCTTGCTCGGCACGTTCACGCGCGGCGTGTCGCACTGGTGTGACCTGACTGACGCCGGCTGGGAGCTCGCGCACAAGCTGCGCCGCGCACGTGCCGCCAAGTCGAAAGACCGTGAGCCGCGCACGCGCGTCGACGAAGCGCTCGCCAAGGTCGCAGCGTGATCGCCGCGCTGATCGCGCGCCTCCGCGTGCTGCTGTTTCCGGCACCACGGTTGCGCTTCTTCTGGATCGGCGAGAAGTCGGAAATCTTCGTCGCCCATAGCCTGAAGGAAGCGCTCGATGCGTTCGCGCAGCCTGATGACCTGAAGGATCGCGCCTACGGCGAAGTGAACCGCTACCGCACCGTCTTCTATCACGACGAAGCGGGCGAGATGCGGGTTGGAACGCTTGAGGAGATCGCGCGCGGCTGCCGTGTGCCGAACCTCCTGATGTCGCAATACTGCTGACGCCGCACCACACCACACCGCACAAAAATTGGAGAGAAGAATGTCAGACACCCAGACCCCCGAGCCGCGCACCGATATTGCGCTGCTGCCACCGGTCGACCGCGCTGTTGTCGTCCTGAAGTCGACTGAGACGGAAAAGAACCTGCTCGCGCTCGTCGAGCGCACGAAGCCGATCGGCGCGCCGGTCGACAAGGCGGGCCGTGAGGAAGTTCACCGCGCGGCGATGGACCACAAGAATGCCCGCGTCGCGATCCAGACTGCCGGCAAGACTGCACGAGAGGATGCTACCGCTTTCAGTAAGGCTGTCATCGCCGAGCAGGATCGTCTCGTGGCGATCAATGCCAAAGAGGAGGCGCGGCTGTTCGGCCTGCGAGACACCTACGACGCGGCCGAAGCGACGCGAAAGGCAGAGGAGGAGCGCAAGGAACGCGAGCGCGTGGCTGCCATCCGCGAGAAGATCGACGCGATCAAGAGCCTGCCGGTCGTCTCCGCTGCCGACAACGCTGAGACGCTCGCCGCCACGCTGGGCGACCTGCGCGGCTTCGAGATCACGTTCGAGGACTTCGCTGAGTTCCAGGACGAGGCACGTGCCGCGCG
>NZ_CAJNKE010000470.1 GCF_905232215.1 Burkholderia sp. LMG 13014 | reverse complement strand
CGAACTCATGTCGAAGCCTCCGTCATGACGCGGCGCTCAGTGCCGGTCGACCCACTTGAGCGAGAACAGGCCGAGCGCGAGATAGATCAGGCCCGGCGTCGCCGCGGTGAGCGGCGCGGGCCACGTGTTCAGCGTGCCGATGTGCGAGAACAGCGTATTGAGGAGCTGGAAGCTCATGCCGAGCATGATGCCGCCGAACACCTTCACGCCGACCACGCCCGCACGCGTGTGCAGGTACGCGAACGGCAGCGACAGCACGAGCATCACGAACACCGCGAACGGATACAGCAGCTTGCGCCACAGCGCGATGTCGTAGCGCTGCGTGTCCTGCTGGTTCTCGCGCAAGTGCTGGATGTAGCGGAACAGGTTGATGATCGACATGCGCTCCGGCGACACGAGCAGCACCGACAGGATCTGCGGCGTCAGGTCCGAGCGCAGCCGGTATTCGGGCAGCGATACCTGCTGCGACCGGTATACGGGGTTCAGCGCGTCAGCCGGCTGGCCGCTGATCGGCTTGATCGGCGTCAGCTCCGTTTCGGTGACGCCCTTCAGCAGCCAGTGGCCGGGCGGCTCGTAGCGGCCCGTCTGCGCGATCCGCACGTTGCGCAGCTGGAATTTCGAATCGAATTCGTAGATGCGCACGTTGCTGATCGTCGAGTCGGGCGACAGGCTGCCGACGTTGACGAAGCGCGTGACCTGCTCGCCGTTTTCACGGGCCGCGAGCGTGTCCTTCACCCACACGCCCGACTGGAAGTTCGACGACACCGACGCGCCGAGCGCCTGCAGCCGCACGCGTTCGGACAGCTGGTCGGCGTACGGGCCGACGAATTCGCCGATCAGGTAAGTGACGATCACGAGCGGCACGCCGATCTTCAGCAGCGAGCGCAGCGCCTGGTTGGTCGCGAGGCCCGACACGCGGAAGATCGTGAATTCCGAGTTCGCGGCCATCTGCGCGAACACGTAGATCGCGCTGATCAGCGCGGCAACCGGGATGATCTCGTAGAAGCGTGACGGCGTTTGCAGCGCGACGCGCAGCACCGCGTAGCCGAACTTGTAGTTGCCGTGCCCGACCGAGTTCAGTTCACTGATCAGGTCGAAGAAGAAGAACAGGCCCGAGAACGCGAACAGGATGAAGACGAACGTGACGTAGATCTGCCGCGCGAAGTACTTTTCATAGAGCCGCATCGATCATGCTCCCGAGCGGCCGAACAGCGCGCGTGTAAACAGCGGACGATTGCGCACGCGCAACCAGAAGATGAACGCGACGATCGCCGCAACGACCAGATGCAGGCCGACCAGGCCGACGCCGAACGACATCTTGCCCTGCTCGATCTGCGCCTGCACGACGTTCAGCAGGTTCGAGTACGTGAGGTAGATCAGCACGGCCATCACGAGGTTGATCGTGCGGCTGCGGCGCGGGTTCTGGTACGACAGCGGAATGCCGAGCACCATCAGGTTGATCGCGATCAGCGGCAGCCCCGCGCGCCATGCGAATTCCGCGAGGTTGTCGCGTGTCGGGTTGCGCAGCAGGTCCGGCGTCGGCGTGCTGTTGGTGGTCGGCACGTTGGTGACCGGCGTGCTCGTGATCTTCACGCCGTAGCGCTCGAACTCCATGATCTTGAAGTTCGGCTGGCCGGGCGTGCCATCGTAGCGGCGGCCGTCTTCCAGGACGACGAAGCGGCTGCCGTCGTGCGTTTCGGTATGGCCCGTCTGCGACACGACCACGTTGACCTTGCCGTTTTCGGTCGAGGTCACGAATACGTTCTGCACCTTGCTCTGGTCGGGCGTCATCTTCTCGATGAAGAACACGCGGTGGTTCGCGGCCGACTCGCGGAACTGGCCCGGCGCGAGCAGCGAGATCTCGTCGCGCTGCTGGAAGCGCGCCTTGATCATCTTGCTCTGCTGGTTCGACCACGGCCAGCCGACGAATGCGAAGAACGCGATCAGCAGCACGATCGGCGTGGCGAACACGCCGATCGGCTTGATGAGGCGCGTGAGGCTCACGCCCGACGCGAGCCACACGACCATTTCGGAGTCCCGGTACCACCGGGTCAGCACGAACAGGATCGACACGAACAGCGTGACGACGAGCATCACGGCGAGGTAGCCGATCACGGTGAGGCCGATCAGCACGAGGACGTCCCGCGGATCGATTTCACCGGACGCGGCGTAGCCGACGATGCGGATCATCATCGTCGTGAGCATGATCGTGAGCAGCACCATGAACACGGCGCCAGCCGTATACGCAAGCTCGCGCTGGAGGGAGCGTTCGAAGATCATTCTTGATGAGAAGAGGGCGGGAGGCTGCGCACGCGTGGTGGAGCGCTCGCGCCGCCACGGGAAAAATAGCGGATAATTGCGGCTTTCATCCTTAGCCCAGATTTTATCCGAGGACAAGCGCGATGGACTTTAGCATAAAAGGCTGTGATTGGAGCAAAGGCGAGGCCAAGGGGTTCCTGACCGGGAAGTCCGACTGCATCGTGCTCGGCATCTTCGAGGCGCAGACCCTTTCGGGCGCGGCGCTCGACATCGACACGGCCACCAAGGGGCTGATTTCGCGCGTGGTGAAGGCCGGCGACATGGACGGCAAGCGCGGCAAGACGCTGTTCCTGCACGAAGTGTCGGGCATCGGCGCGTCGCGCGTGCTGCTCGTCGGCCTCGGCAAGCAGGATGCTTTCAATCAGAAAGCCTATAACGATGCAGTGACGGCCGCATGGCGCGCGCTGCTGGCGACCAAGGTCGTCCAGGTCACGTTCACGCTCGCGCAACTGCCGGTCGACGAGCGCAGCTCCGACTGGGGTGTGCGCGCGGCAATTCTCGCGCTGCGCAACGAGACCTACCGCTTCACGCAGATGAAGAGCAAGCCGGAACCGGCGTCGCACACGCTCAAGCGCGTCGTGTTCAGCGTCGATCCGTCCGACGAAAAGGCCGCGAAGGTTGCGATCAAGCAGGCCGTCGCCCTCGCGAACGGGATGGATCTCACCCGCGACCTCGGCAATCTGCCGGGCAACGTCTGCACGCCGACCTACCTCGGCAACACCGCGAAGAAGATCGCGAAGGATTGGGGCCTGAAGGCGGAAGTGCTCGGGCTCAAGCAGATCCAGGCGCTGAAGATGGGCTCGTTCCTGTCGGTCGCGCGCGCGTCGGTCGAGCCGCCGCAGTTCATCGTGCTGCACTACCAGGGCGCCGCCGTTAAGGCCGCGCCGGTCGTGCTGGTCGGCAAGGGCATCACGTTCGACACGGGCGGCATCTCGCTGAAGCCGGGCGAGGGCATGGACGAGATGAAGTACGACATGTGCGGCGCCGGTTCGGTGCTCGGCACGATGCGTGCGGTCGCCGAGATGGGCCTGAAGATCAACGTCGTCGCGATCGTGCCGACCTGCGAGAACATGCCGGGCGGCAACGCGACGAAGCCGGGCGACATCGTCACCAGCATGAAGGGCCTGACGATCGAGGTGCTGAACACCGACGCCGAAGGCCGTCTGATCCTGTGCGACGCGCTCACGTACGCCGAGCGCTTCAAGCCGGCTGCGGTGATCGACGTTGCCACGCTGACGGGCGCGTGCGTGATCGCGCTGGGCGGCCACAACAGCGGCCTGTTCTCGACCGACGACGCGCTCGCGGGCGAACTGCTCGACGCGTCGCGCGAGGCGAACGACCCGGCGTGGCGGATGCCGCTCGACGACGAGTACCAGGACCAGCTGAAGTCGAACTTCGCGGATATCGCGAACATCGGCGGGCGCCCGGCCGGTGCCGTGACGGCCGCGTGCTTCCTGTCGCGCTTCACCGACAGCTATCCGTGGGCCCACCTCGACATCGCGGGCACCGCATGGAAGGGTGGTGCGGCGAAGGGCGCGACGGGCCGTCCGGTGCCGCTGCTCGCGCAGTTCCTGATCGACCGCGCCGGCCAGTGATGGCGGTGCTGACGACGATGCGGGTGCACGGGCGATGACGCGGATCGATTTCCATTCGAACGTCGGCGATTCGCTCGAGTACGCGTGCCGGCTGCTGCGCAAGGCCTACCAGGCCGGGCAGCCGGTCGTCGTGCTCGCCGAGCCCGCGCGCCTGCGCGCGCTCGACGAGCGGCTCTGGACGTTTTCGCCGCTCGATTTCATCCCGCATTGCGGTGTCGACAGCGAGCACGCAGCCGGCACGCCGATCGTGCTGGCCGCGGATCTCGACCGCGCACCGCATCATCATGTGCTGCTGAACCTCGGCGCAGCCGTGCCCGCGCAGTTCGCCCGCTTCGAGCGCCTGCTCGAAGTGGTCGGCAACGCGCCGGACGAGCTGGCCGCGGGCCGCGACCGCTACCGGTTCTACCGCGACCGCGGCTACGCGCTGAACAACTACAAGCAGGGCAGCTAGCCGCAACCGTCGACGGAGTGTTCCCGTGACAGAAGCCGATTCATCCTCGATCCCGACGCTGACCGACGTGCTGGTGCCGGGCAAGCCGGTGCCGGCGCGCTCACGCGCGTCCGACACATCTCAGCCTCAGCCCGGTGCGCAGACGCCGGTGCTCACCGACGTGGTCGAACCGCACACCGCAGGTGTGGCGCGGGCCGACGCCGCGCAAGGTGAACTTGACCCCGATTCCGTCGTCGTCGAACCCGTGCCGACGCCGCACGTGCCGGCGGTCGAACTGCCGGGCGACGTGGCGACG